>CAYYUZ010000075.1:0-19428 GCA_964475005.1 uncultured Spirochaetales bacterium | reverse complement strand
GAGCCCCGAAGTGGCCGCTTGGCTGGCTCAGTTGCCGTGGATTCCGCTCGTGTTCTCGGCTGCCGCGGCAGTGCTCTGGCTAATGTCTTCGGCTGGTGGGAAGAAGAAGAGGGAAGCCCTGGCTTCAAAAATCTCTGCAGGAGCCAAGGTCATCGACGTCCGATCGAAAGGTGAATTCTCCGGTGGCCACTACGACGGCGCGGTCAATATCCCTGTCGATACTCTTTCTTCCAAAGTCAAAAGCCTGGGGAACAAAGATGCCCCCATCGTGGTGTATTGCGCTTCGGGTGCCAGAAGCTCGCAGGCGGCCTCGATGCTGAAGTCTGCCGGTTTTAGTGATGTCACGAACGCCGGAGGGCTCGGAAACATGCCTCGGGCTTGATAGTCAAGTTTACGAAACCCACTATGAGGTCGAGAATGCCAAGGGGAAGGGACAAGAAGGCACCGACTCCTAAGAGAACGGCGGGGAGAAGCAGAAAATTCCCGCCCGCCAGAAGCATCCGTCCAACGCCATCGGAAATTTCGACAAGATCACCAGATTGAAATTCCCAACGTTGTGGATTGCCGACGTCCGTCTTCACCGAAAGAACCGAACAGCAGGTGGCTCCCTGACACGGCGGTGTCTCCTTGAACTTGGTCCTCCACGAATGAAGGACCAAGTTTCCCTTCTCTATTTTTCGACGTTGAACTCAACCCGGCGGTTTTTCCAGTTGTTGACTAGATCTCCAAAGGGTTCCACAGCTCCTATGGCACCGAGGCCGTCAAGTTCGAACAACGAAGCATTCAAACCACGAGAGACGAGGGCGTCCTGGACGGCTTTGGCCCGTGCTTTTGAGAGGGGAATAAGAACATAGAGCTGTTCCTTGTCTCCCTTGATCTGGTCTTGCCAGAACACCTTATTGGCGTGACCTGTCACTTTGATTTTGGTGCCGTTAGCCGATTTCAGAGCGGTTGCCAACCTGTCGAGAGACCCGTCGTTCATGGCCTTTTTGGCGTTGTCAACCTTCGTCATGTCTGCCGAGTAGGCGGGGAAGTAGATATTCACTTGAGCAAGCACTGAACCATCGAAAGTCACGGTGACCGGGGCCTGCTGAGTCTGGGGGTGAACTGGTTCCTTGGCCGCAATTCCCGTGGCCACCTGGAGCGTTGTCTTCAAGGTCCCGACATTTCCGTATTGGTCAAAGATCTGGGCGCTCACGTTGTAGGCGGTCCCGGCCTCGAGGGCGGCGTTGTTCTGAGCCCGGCCATTCCAGACCACGATGTTGTCTTTGTGTTCTTCACTAATAAAGTTCATGAACTGGTTGCCGTTCGGATGGACGATGAAGAGCCTCCACGACGCTACCGTGGCGATTCCCGGGGTCACGTTGAGAGTCATCGTGAGCATCGGCGGATCAAGCATCTTGTCGGGGTCGCCGGGGGTGTAGGGTTGCGGGGAGATTGCGATTGTCCCTGAAGCCGGAGTGCGGTCGAGCAGGATGGGGTCGGTCTGAGAAGTCTCGATGCCACCGTTGTTACCATGATCGACGGAAAGCTTGGCGACGTAGGGCCCTTCGGCAGCAGGGGTACCCGCGTCGGAGCCTCCGTCCCAGGTCACTGCTGGGGGTAGCTGAGGTACCGTTCCGTTGATTTTATGGACGACGGTTCCATCCTCGGCCGCAAACTCAATGGTCCACGTCTTGACGAGGTCGGGGTGCCCAAAATGAAGCGTGAAGGTCATAAAATTATGGGGGGCTTGGGCTAAGGGCGAGAACCCCGTGTCGCCGGCCTTGATCGAACTGCTATCCGCCTGGGGCACCTCAGCTTTTGGCGTGACTGAGGGGGGCGCTTCGGGCGTCGCCGCCGGCTCGGCCTGTGTTGTTGCTTTCGCCGCCGGGGTTGTAGTTTTTGGCTTGGCGGCGGTTTGGCAGGCGCCTACCAGAACGGCCACGAGGACGAGTGAACTCATGATTCTCAGCATAGGAAACTCCTTGTGTGGTTTTCTTTGTCGAAGTCGGAATACGTGGAACGAGAATTTCGAAAGAGGCCCCTCCTTGAGTCGGGTTAAAGGCTCGAATGGTGCCGTCCTGAAGGTTGAGCATGGCTCTAGCCAAACTCAGACCCAAGCCAAAACCTTTCTGCGCGAGACCGCTGGCTTGTTCCACGTGGTCGGGGTCCTGCGACTCAACCCTGTAGAATCTCTTAAAAATCAACTCAAGCGAACTTTCGGGGATCGTCGGACCCGAATTCCGGAACTCCAGCCTCCAAAGGGGAGACTTGTTGGTGCCTGCCGCCTCAATGGTCAAATGGATGAGGCTGCCCCGTGGCGCGTATTTGAAGGCATTGGTCAGAACATTCAGAAAGACTTGGTGGAGAAGGACTCTGTCTCCGCGCGACTGCATGACAGGGCACCTTGGCCACGTGGTCGCTCCTTGGGGGAGAAGATATTCAAGACTCAGGTCCTTCGCGTCCCACAGCGGCTCCAGTTCCTCGATGAGATCCGCCAAGATGGACTTCAAATCAAGGTCGGACAGCGGTGTCCTGAGTTCGTGGCTCAGTTGGCCGACGAGGGCCTCTTCAAACTCGAAGTCCAGTTCTAGCTTGGCCAAGAGGTTGTTCAAGGTGGACGCCATTTGGGAAACCTCGTCTCGTCCTGGCGGAACCGTGAGCCGTAGGTTGAGCTGGGACTCTGAGATCTTCTGAGCGGACAGGCTCAACCGCCGAACCGGACGCATTGCCCAGTTGATCAGGACTGTTCCTAGTAGGCCAAAGGCCAAAAACGCGAGCCCCAAAACCATCGAGAGGCTGAAAACCAAACTACCCCACACCTGGCTTAGGGTTGGGGTCAGGCACGCCAGACGGACCGTCCCCAACGACTGCCCGTTGTAAGTCAAGGGAACAATCGCGACGCGATAGGGCGGATTCTGGAGGGCCGTGATGAGCTGGAAACTGCTGCCAGACCGAAAATCGGAAAGATTGAGATCGAGGGCGAGGTTGGAGGCCTGAATCCGCGCTCCCTTGGAGTCGAAGATGCCCAGCGTCGTTTTGTAGGGGGCCGGATTGTTCAGGCGAGTCTTGAGATACCTGTCGAGGAAGGCCCTAAACTCAACCGTTGAGACCAAGTCGAACACCGAATCCTCTCCGATGTTCGTGGCGAAGTAGGCCTCCAGGGTTTCTTGAGTGCTTCGGATTTCTCTGGTCAAGAAGGCGTCGATTCGGCCTGCTTGGTCCTGGGCGATCCAGACCGAGGCAACCGAGCCGAACAGAACCAGCAGGAGCAAGGTGATTACCCAAAGCGAAAGAAGGATCTTTTGCTTCACAGAAAGAGAAAGCGCCATCTTATTGCTCCGACAAGGGATTGACCGACAAACGAAACCCCTTTCCCCTGACGGTGTGGAGAAGCCTTGGCATGGAAGAGCTGTCGATTTTCTTTCTCAAAGAGGCGACAAAGACGTCGATAACGTTGGTGTAAAGGCTGGCGCCGTCATCCCAAACCGCATTGGCAATCATGGACCTGGTGACCACACGGTTGGAATTCCTCATCAGGAATTCTAGGAGGGACTTTTCTTTCTTGGACAAGGCGAGCTCCAATCCGCCCCGGCTCACGACTTGGGTGTCCGGGTCCAGAATGAGGTCCCCGACCACAAAAGGTGCCCTCGGATAGCCTTTGACTTTGCGGTGCAGGGCACGAAACCGTGCCTGAAGTTCCGCTACCTCGAACGGTTTGGCCAAGTAGTCATCCGCGCCCGCATCGAGACCGGCGACCTTGTCTTCTACCTTGCCTTTGGCCGTCAACATGACAATGGGCTGTTTATGGCCGGTTTCTCTCAGCCAACGGCACAACTCCAGGCCGCTGAGTCCGGGAAGTACAATATCCAAAAGAAAGGCCTCGTAAGCCGGTCGGGAGTTCTGGATCGTGGTCATGGCCTCTTCGGCGGTCGAAAAGGTTTCGACCTCAAAGTCCCCTTCGGAGAGTCCATTTCTGACGATTTCTTGAATCCGCGGCTCGTCGTCCACGAAAAGCAGTTTCATTGATACCTCGGTGATGCTCATCCCATATTAACTCTATTAACCAGAATGTCAATTGACTCATTAAGAAGAGTATAAGATACTCATAATAAAGTTACGGTTGATATTAATAATAAGTTCGCTTCAGATCTTAATATTCTTTGAGAGGTGGTCAGGTGTCCCCGTGTGTTTTCTGGGTTCATTTTTCCGTTCTTCGTTTTCAAGGCCTCCGCCCTTTGGGAGCTGATGACGCCATTTTCGCAGTTCAGGGATTTGGCGGGATGAGGCCTCTGGTGGCGGAAACTGACCTGGAGAACCAAAGGAAGAACCGGCGAGTGGATTTCTATCTGGAGAAGTCGAAATGAGCCCTCGCGTCGGGCTTTTCGGTTTTGGACGCGCCGTCAAAGAGGTCTTTTTTGGCAGCAAAGAGACCCGCCGAAAGAAGGTCCTTCGCCGAAGTTGCAAGCTCAAGAACCGTTGGGCTCCCGAGTTTCTCGAAGTCGGTCTCGAAGACGTAGAACCACCACTTCCTGAATCGGAAGAGACAAACGAAATCCAAGGCGACCACGAGGCCGGACAGGAAAGGAACGACGATGCCGAACGAAATTCTTGAACGATGGAAAGTCGTGGAAGGAACCACCTTTGTGGTCTTGGGATTGCTGATCGGCTTGGTGGTGTGGGCGATCGGGTTGGGAAGGGGGTTTGCTCAAGGCTTTGACCAAGGGATTCAAACCATGGAAACCGGCCAAGTTCAGGTTGAATCGACGCAGGGTGGATTCGACCAGTATTTCAAGCTGCGGTCGCTTATTGAAGGAATTCCCGGGGTCGAAGCCGCTTCCGCACGCCTTGAGTTTGCAGCGAGAGTCACCAACAATGAGGGGAAGCTCAGGACGGTCTGGGTGAGGGCGTTCTCTTTTGTTTCGGAAAACAAGGTAACCCAGTTCCAATCGCGAGTTCTTCACGGTGTCTCCGGGCCAATTTCAGGATTGCTGGTCCCGAATTCCTGGGTAGCGCTGTCCTTCGTGTTTCCCAGCGAAAAAGTTTCTCTCTCATTGGCGGATGGAACCTCGGGCCCGGTTTCGGTATCGGTCGACGGTTCGTTGGAACGAACGTCTTTGTTTCTAGGCCCTGACGCAGTGTTTCTGGATTTGGAGACGGCTCAGGCCCTTCTGGGTTCCGAGGCTCGAGTGACGAGTTTTGCTGTTCGCCTTGTGGCAGGTGTCGACACCGATCGCTGGATCAAGGACCACGCAGAGGCCTTCACTGGCTACGGGGTCCAACTGAAGAGCTGGAAGGAAGCCAGCATGGAATTTCGAGGGCGACTCACTGCCCTGGCCGCACCGCTATTCATTTTTCGAGACGCCGTTGTGCTGGTTTCCTTTCTTCTCCTCCTCTTTTTGGTCTGGCGCCACCGAGAGTCGGGGCTCTGGTTTCTGCCGAAGAAGCCCCAATCCGTCGCCGATGGCCTGTTGGTCTTGGGCTGTTTCATTGGAGCTCTGATGGTCACGGTCTGGTTGCTGCGGCTGGTCTTCCCCCTTTGGGAAGGTCTGTTTGTAGACAGCTTCAAAGCGAGCTACCCCTTTACAGGTTCCGTCATTCTTTCGTGGAGTTTCGACTGGTGGATGCTTGGAGTTCCGGTGCTCATGTTGGGGATCGGTGTCGTCGTGCAAAAGCGGGCCAACCGATGAACCTGCGAAATCTTTCCCTCGTTGGGATGATGTTTGCTCTAGGCTCCTGCCTATCGGCGCCTCGAGCCAGAGCGGTCCTTCTTCCGCAGGATTTGGTTGGTTCGGCAGACTCCAAGTCAAGCTCCACCCAGTCTATCGGGGTGATGAACTCCATCGCCGTCGGTGACGACGGGTTGGGAACCCCCGTATCAAACCTTCACAGCTACACGAGTTTTCTTTCGTCGCTAGATCGGCCTAACCCTATCGAATCGTGGCTGGTGGAATGGACCGACGAACAGGACCGCATTGTCTTCTCCATGTCGGGCCCCCTCCTGCTTTCCCGCGGCTTGTCGTTTGGGATGGAAGGGACAGTTCTGGACTGTTCACCGGCCCCGGGACCTATCGGGCCCGGTTGACGGTCAACTATGGAGAGGATTTCTTCGACCAAGAAGAGCCGATCTTCGTGAGAACGGGAAGGCAATGCCAGTGCGGCATCGAGAAATTGCACAAGGGAACGATTTCGTGTCTCTTCCAGACTCTTGATGTGGAAAGGAACTTCCCGGAGTCTCCCTAATTGAGTCATTAAGTCATCTCTGAGTGCTTTGAGTTCACCGTCGATAGCCTGCCAGCATGTTTCCTCTGTCATCATGCCGAAAAGTTTATCACAGGCAACTCGCAAGAAACTCTCGGTAGTCCTGCTACATTTTGGGTAAGCACCGAGGTCAGCTTTTCTCTTCCTCAGTTCCATTGTTTGCAACGAGAATCTGTCATAGACTGGTGGCAGGATAGGTCAACACATGAAAGGTTTCCACGTGCCTTTTCTTTATTTGGTCCTCACCCTTGGTGTCTGCGGCCAAGGTGTTGCTGCCGACCTCCTCGCAGAAGGGAGCTCCGCGAGCTATCTCATCAAGCTCTCCGGTGATCCTTCCCAACCCACTTGGGGCGGCAAAAACGTGATGCGGGCCCTGGTGACCAAACTTACCGGTGAGAAGGTCGAAGACGCTCTGGTCTCCTTCGACCTCGACATGATCCGGATGAGTCACGGAAAGAACGTCGTCGAGGCGGCGTATCAGGGAAAAGGTCTCTATTCCGGGCAGGTACACTTCGCGATGCCCGGAGTCTGGCGGGTGATCATCCGTGTCGTTCGACCAGGTCAAGAGGCGGAAACTGTTCGTCTTGAGTTCTCTGTGAAGCTCATGTAGGAGGACACCACGTCGCTATGGGAAGCGCTCGGGTTCAGCGTACTGATCCTCGGTCTCAGCCTTGGTTTCGGCTTCTCCCTGAGAAAATATCGATCCTCGATGACCGAGATGATGGGTATGATGATCGGCATGACCTTCGGGATGATGACCGGAATTGCCCTGGGTTTTTTCGTCGGTATCGCCACGGACATGTTTGTGAGCAACCTGGTTGGGGTCATCGTCGGGGTTGTCTTCGGGATCGTGTTCGGCCGAGTCGGCGGGCTGATGGGAATGATGGACGGAGGAATGGGCGGAATGATGGGTGGCATGATGGGAGCGATGCTCGGAGTGATGGTTAACCTCTCGCCCCTGGCCGTTTGGGTGACCGCTGGTCTGATGCTGTCGCTCTACCTGATCAGCATGTTCGCCTTGGGAAGACTGGTCAAGGAGGGTTCGATCAGAAAATACGCCCTCGACCCAGTCTGCGGCATGACGGTCGACATTTCGAAGGCCAAGTTCACCAGCGATTGGAAAGGCAACACTGTCCACTTCTGTGCCCCAGGGTGCAAAGTTGCCTTCGACAAGGCGCCGCAAAAGTTCATCGCCATCGGGGATTCCTGAGCCTTACTTCAGCAGGGCTTTGACCGTCACGAGCAACTCGTCGACCACCTCGGTTTCACCCGCTTTGATGCGGTCGACCAGACAACCTCGCACGTGGTTTTCGAGCAGTCGCTTCCCGACGGCATCGAGGCCCGCTCGGATGGCGGTGATCTGGTGAATCACGTCGTCGCAGTAGGCGTCTTTTTCGACCAGCCTCAGCACCCCGCGAACCTGACCTTCAACTTTCCTCAAGCGCAGGGTCAGGTCGGCCTTGAGTTTGTCCCCGCGCAGGGTCTGCCGATCGGACTTTAGGGGATCACTCATCCCGGCCTCCTCAGGGGTTGAAAGCGTTTGAGTCTCAAAGCATTCGTCAGTACCGACACGGAGCTGAGCGACATGGCCGCTGCCGCGATCACGGGATTCAGCAAAGGTCCGCCAAAGGCGTAGAGCACGCCAGCGGCAATGGGAATTCCGAGCACGTTGTAGCCAAAGGCCCAGAACAGGTTCTGCTGAATGTTTCGGATCGTGCGCTTACTGAGCGCCAGGGCGGTGGGAACGTCGAGCAGATCGCCGTGCATGAGGACGATGTCGGCCGATTCCATGGCGACGTCGGTGCCGGTGCCAATAGCCAGACCGATGTCGGCCTGCACGAGCGCCGGGGCGTCGTTGATGCCATCGCCGACCATGGCCACATTGCGGCCCTCGGCCTGGAGCTTCTTCACCTCAGATGCCTTGTCCCCGGGCAACACTTCGGCAAGCACGCGGGTGATTCCCACCTGGGCGGCAATAGCCTCGGCAGTGCGCCGATTGTCCCCGGTCATCATGACCACTTCGATGCCGAGTTTGCGCAGTTGGGCAACGGCGCGGGCGCTTGAAGCCTTGACGACGTCAGCGACAGCAATGACACCATACAGCGCACCATCGACGGCCACCGACATCGTGGTCTGGCCCTTGTCCGCCAGCTCATCGACTTCGGACGAGAGGACTTCGAGCCCGGTCACCATGGACTCACTCAGGAATTTCGCGGTACCAATGCGAACCTCCTTGCCCTCGACGTTGGCAATAATGCCGTGGCCCGGCACCGCCTGGAACTGGGGAACCGACGGGAGGGACAGAGCTTTGGCCGTGGCGGCGCGAACCAGGGCTTCACCAAGCGGGTGTTCTGACCCGGCCTCAGCCGCTGCGGCGATTCGCAGCAACTCGTCGGTCGAGACGCCGACGACGGGCAGAACTTCGGTGACCGTGGGGCGGCCCTCCGTCAGAGTCCCCGTTTTGTCGAAAACCACGGTGTCTACCTTGTGCGCGGTTTCGAGGGCCGTGCCGCTCTTGATCAAGATGCCCACCTCGGCGCCCTTACCAGTGCCCACCATGATGGCCGTCGGGGTGGCGAGCCCGAGCGCACAGGGGCACGCGATCACCAAAACTGCGATGAAAATTGTCAGCGAGAAGGCAACGCTGTGCCCTGCCAAAAGCCACACAAGAGAGGCCACGGCGGCGATCGCGAACACGATCGGAACGAACACGCCCGATACTTTGTCGGCAAGTTCGGCGATCGGCGCCTTGGAACCCTGGGCTTGTTCCACCAGTTTGATGATTTGAGAAAGTGCCATGTCCGAGCCGACCTTGACGGCGCGAACCAGCAAGCGGCCGTTCTTGTTGATGGTGGCACCGAAGACCTTGTCGCCCAGAGTCTTTTCTACGGGGAGACTTTCGCCCGTCAACATGGCTTCGTCGACCGCACTGGCTCCCTCGACGACTTCGCCATCGACGGGAATCTTCTCGCCGGGGTGAACCACCAGCAGATCGGCCACTTCGACGTCGACAATGTCGATTTCGCGTTCAATTCCCGAGACCTGCAGAGTGGCTGTTTTCGGCCTGAGGCCCATCAGGGCCTTGATGGATGCCGACGTGCGGCCCTTGGTGACCGCTTCGAGGGCTTTGCCGAGCAGAATCAGCATGATGATGACTCCAGCCGATTCGAAGTAGAGGTCATTCACAAGGCGCAACTCGCCAACCGCTATCATGAACGTCGCGTAGAGGCTCCACAGCACCGCCGCGGCCGTTCCGAGAGCCACCAGCGAGTCCATGTTGGGGTTGAGCCTGAGGATGGCCGACAGTCCGCCGGTGTAGAACTTGTAACCGGCACCGAGTACAGGCAGGACGAGCAAAGTTTCGAGCAGTGCATACCGCAACGGATGGTCCATGGGACTGAGGAAGCCAGGAAGAGGGAATCCGAGCATGCCACCCATCGCGAGATAGAGAAGAGGGAGGGAAAACAAACCGGAGATACCAAATTTCAGCCACCAGACGGAGATCTCGTGGTCCTTGCCTTTTTGATGCTCATCGGTGCCAAGGCCGCCTTCGTTCAGGGCTTTATAACCCGCATTAGCGACAGCTCCCTTGATGTCCGAGAGTCGGACTACTTCAGGTTCGTAGGTAATTTGCGCCTTTTCCGTGGCGAAATTCACCGCCACGCTCTGCACCCCGGCCACTTTACCGACGGCGCGCTCGACAGCCCGAACACAGGCGGCGCAGGTCATACCCTGAATGTTCAGGGTTTCAATCTTCATCATACCCTACCCCCGTATGGTACCTAAGTTAGCATGGGTTGACTCGGAAGGCAAGGGGATGAAGGTTGGCACGGGGGTTGTTTCTTCACAGTTGGACCGCGTTGAAAATGTACCCGGTGATCATGATGCCCACCGAAACGACGCTGCCGAAGGCCATCAAAAGCCGGGGTCTCAGAACCCGGCGCAGAATGACGAACTCGGGGAAGGAAAGCCCGGTGACTGCCATCATGAAGGCTAAAGCCGTGCCCAGAGGGACTCCCTTTTCAAACAGTGCGCTGATCACCGGGATGATACCTGCAGCGTTCGAGTAGAGGGGAACCCCAAGAAGCGTGGCCAAGGGAACCGAATACCATTGGCCCTTGCCAAGGTACTGCACGAAGAAGTCCTGAGGAACGTAGCCGTGAATCCAGGCGCCAATTCCGATCGCCACGACGACGTAGATCCACACCTTGAACAGGATTTCGGTGGTGTCGGCCCACGCATCGGAGAATCGTTGTTTCCAGGTCGGCTTCTCTTCTTCGAGAGACTCTCCCTCCTTGCCGAAAACAAAGCCTTCCACATGACGTTCGAGTCTCAACCAACCGACCACCAAGCCACAGACGATGGCGATGAGTAGCCCTGTGCCGATGTAGATCAGGGCGATTTTCCACCCGAACAGACCGGCGAGCATCACCAAGGCCACTTCGTTGATCATGGGCGAGGCGATGAGGAACGAGAACGTGACGCCCAACGGAATGCCGCCGCGAACGAACCCAATGAACAATGGCACCGCCGAACACGAACAAAAGGGAGTGACAATCCCCAAGAGGGCCGCCAAGACATTCCCGACCACGGGGGGCAGTTTCGCGAGGAGCCGTTTGGTTGTCGCGACCGGGAAAAAGGTCCGCAGGAGCGAGATGGCGAAAATAATCATGATCAAAAGGACAAAGATCTTCACGGTGTCGTAGAGGAAGAAGCTCAGTGCCCCGCCGAGCGGGCCAGGTGGTAGGTGGAGGACCGAGTAAACCAGCCAGTCGGTGTTTTCTGGCATGGTCAGGCTTTGGACGGAAGTCGGGCCGGTTTGGGTTTCATTTACTTTTCTCCTCGAAGGAACTGGATGATCTGGTCTTTGGACAAGACCCGACCCGTTGATTTCACGGCGTTGTCTATGGCAAAGCCGGGAGTTGCCACGACGCCCATTTCTCCGATGCGGTTGAAGTCGGTGATCTTTTCGACGGTCGCGGAAAGGCCGAGTTCGGCTACGGCGTCTCTGGCCAGTTGTTCGAGCTTCTTGCAGTTGGCGCACCCGCTCCCCAGAATTTGAATGGTCATGGTGAATCTCCTTATGTTTCCATTATTGGAAACTTATGAGGATAAGTCAAGGTTGAAATTGACAAAGTTTCCAAAAAGAGAAACAATTGTGTCATGGAACTTGACGAAACCAGAAGGTTGGAACAAACGGCCGAGATGCTCAAGGCCATGGGCCACCCCATGCGGCTGGCTATGCTCGAAAAACTGAGAGCCGAGCCGTGGTGCGTTTGCGATCTCGCCGAGAACCTCGGATTGAACAAATCGATCGCCAGCAAAC
The DNA here is from genome assembly GCA_964475005.1 of uncultured Spirochaetales bacterium. Classification (GTDB taxonomy): domain Bacteria; phylum Spirochaetota; class Spirochaetia; order JABEVK01; family JABEVK01; genus JAIFLN01. Next base: position 7,859 of record CAYYUZ010000075.1, on the reverse strand, counting down.
ACCTTTCGCTTCTGCACGACGTCGGTCTGCTGTCGGTCGAAAAAAGAGGAACCCAGGTTATCTATACCTTGAGAGCTCCGTGCGTCGTCGAGATGGCGCAGTGCGGTTACGAGGCGGTCGCGGAGTTTCACCGGCCCGATATAGGAGAGAGGGAATTGAGCACGCTGTCCAGAAACTCTTGATCCCGGATACTGGACCAAAGCGCTGAAGACCCCATACTCCCGCATCGACGCGATCGCTGTGGACGATCCCCAGAAAGGCAAACCCGTTAGGTGACCGTCACGGTCATCCAGATCGCCTATCCGTCGAACTTGGCTTCACCGGCCAACGCGTGACCGATTTCACCGGCGGGCGACTTTGAAGCGCTCCTGCCAGCGATAGACATCGACTCTTTGGCTTTGGGGACGTATTCTGTAGTCGTGGAGTCAAGCCGGGGGCCACGGATTCCCCGGGAGTCGGATCGAAGCTGCTGACTAAGTTTTGGACGGGGAGGCAAAGTGATGAAACTTTCACGGCCTTGGATGATGACGTTCCTGGCGGTCGCCGAAACTGTCGGGCTGGGCCTGATTTTTTTGGCCACCCTAATTTAGATAGGGCTGGAAGTCTGGCACATGGTCGAAGCTCTGAGAGTTGAACTGGCTGACCTCCTCCTCCTGTTCCTGTTCATGGAGGTCCTGGCGATGATCGGGATCTTCCATGAGTCGCATCGGGTACCGGTGAGGTTTCCTATCTACATCGCCATTGTGGCTTTGGCTCGTTACCTGGTCCTAGGCGCCAAGTCGCTCGATCCGTTAAGCATGCTGGCGATCGGAGGAACTGTGCTGATTCTGGCCGGTGCCGTGCTTGTCATTCGTTACGGTCACCTCAAGTTTCCCTACGGAGAGAAGGATTGCTAGTGGACTCTCCTTTGTCTTGAGGGTTTGATGCCCTCATCCGTGAAAGCGAACTCCCCGTGCTTGTCGACTTCTATGCGTATTGGCTTGTCCTTGGCCTCTGGCACAAGAGGATGCCCGAACTCGGAGTTGCCCGCTGATCTGATGGAAAAGGATTGCCATCTTTCGTTTTGAACGGAACAACACTGCTACTCTTCACCGCCACCTGGGGTGCCTCAAGACGGTTCACAGCGCTAAACTCTTCCCACATCCGGGTGGCACGCTTCCAAGAGCGTCCGTCGACGGGGTTGCTGTTTCGAGGCTTCGAAGCAGGAATGCTCGGGTAGGCACTGTTCACCTGATTTTTTGGGGAGGACGGAGCGGTTCTGGAGCCGACGCTTCCTCTCTGCGGTAGCGCGACGGCCAGCAGCCAGAACGGAATCCGCAACGGCTCGGCGGAGAACGAATCCTCAAGACTCCTGCCAAGGCTCCCTGAAGAATGTCATCAAGAACGCGCCCGAAATTCTCAACGTAGAGGGTCCCTCTCCGGGCTGAGGGGATGGAATAGGATGGAGTACGCCGTCCGTTCCAGAGGAAGGGACCCCTCCGCTTCAGCCGATCGGTCGCGGGACTTTCTTGGTCCGTGCGAGGCTAAACACAGTTGCAGCCAACAAAAGGGCCCCCGAACCCACGTAGATGATACGGGCGCTAGTGAAGAAGGCTAAGGGTTCCAGAGTCGAGGTCGGACCATGAAGGATAGCAAAGATCGTACCCGACAATGAGATTCCGGCCGCCATACCGATGTTTCGGGCCACCTGGGTGAAGCCTGTCGCCGAGCCCAAAAGTGCTCGGGGAGCCGAACCCAAAAGCGTGCTGTTGTTCGGCGATTGAAACAGTCCCAACGATGCCCCCAACACTGCCAGCCCCACGATGGCGAACCAGGAAGGGGAGGCCGGACCAACGAAAGCCATCCCGAAGAACCCCAGGGAACCGAGAGCCAGCCCGGCAGTGGCCAGTCTGACCGATCCCCACCGGTCGGAAAGCCGTCCGCTGACCGGTGAAACCACCGCCAGCGCCACCGGGAAGGCCATCATGGCCAAGCCTGAAAGGCCGGGGGCAAAGCCCAGCACAGTCTGGAAATAGAAGGGAACAAGGACCGTGGGCGTGTACAGGGCCAGGAACGCAACCAGGGACAGAATCCACGACGAAGAGAAGGTGGGGTTGCCGAACAGTTCCAGGCGAAGAATAGGGTGCGCAACCCGGCGTTCCCAAAGCAGAAAGCCGGAAAAAGCCAATGCCGCCACCAGTTCCGAAGCCCACCAGAGAACTGCTCTCGCTCCACCGTTGAGAAGGGACAACCCCAGGGCGAAAGCGACGATGGTCAGCGCCAGGAGTAACGCTCCCCACCAGTCAAGCCGGAAGCTTTTGTGCCGGATTTTGGAATCGTGAGGAATGGTCCTCGCCGAGGCTAGCCAACCGGCTGTGGCAACGATGAAGGAAAGTGTGAAGACCGAACGCCAGCCCCAGAACCCGATGAGCAGTCCCCCAAGAGCCGGACCGAGGATGCTGCCCAAGGCTCCCATGGTGGCCAAGAGCCCCAGGTTGCGTCCCCGTTGCGAAGCTGGGTAGTGTTCGGTCGCCAAGGCCATTCCGTTGGCAATGATCATGGCCCCCCCGACGCCCTGGAGGACACGGAACAGAACGAGCATTGGGAGGTTAGGCGCCCAGGTGCTCAGCAGCGAAAAGACTGCGAGAACCAGGAAACCCAGGTTGAAGATCTTCTTGCGTCCAACTTGATCGGCCAGACTTCCCAAAAGTGGTAATAGCGCCGAAATCGTCATGAGGTACACCGACGCTACCCACTGAATCCCGCCCAGTGTGGTCCGAAACTCCGAGGCCATCGACGGGAGGCCGACGTTGATGATACCGCTGTCGAGCATCGACAGGAACGGGCCGAACATGATGGTCAGCAGGATGACAGGGCTGGGAGACTTGGTTTTCTGGTTCATCATCGCCGCAGTGCGGCCTCGATATCGGCAGGTTTGAAGCCCACCATGACTCTGCCGTTGACCTCTACAACCGGAACGCCCACTTGACCGGACTTCCGGGCCATCTCGTCGGCCTTCACGGGATTGCGGCTGACGTCGTACTCCGTGAAGGGAATACCCTTCCCCTTAAGGTAGTTTTTGGCCATCGTACAGTATGGGCACGATGGCGTCGAATAGACGGTGATAGCCATGGTTTACTCCATTTTTCAGTATATATGAAAAAAACTATGTAATCAAGAAGAGGCATCACTCTTCCGGCGGGTACCTTCAGGAAAACCATTCAGAGATTCTTCTAGAGGGCTCCGAGGAGCAACCTGACCCCGACCAAGACCAGTGAACCAGCCAAGAATCGAATGATCCAGACACCATGGAATCTTTGAGAGAGCCGCGCTCCCCATTGCGCTCCACCAATAACTCCGAAGCTCAGGCCTGCAATGACTCCGAAGGAACGGATCAATTCACCGTCAAGAAGGTGGACGAACGAACCAGTCAAGGAAGTGATGGCCAGAACAAAATGCGATGTTGCAGTGGCGATGTGAACAGGAAAGTTCAGCGCCGTCGCCAAAAGAGGAACGTGGAAGATTCCTCCGCCGATGCCCAGAAGACTTGATACGAAACCGATGAGAACACTGATCAGAACGCCAATAATGGGGTTGTAGGAAAACACATATTGGACGGCTTCCCAATCGATAATAGTACGCAGGAAGAGGGAAACTCCTGGCTTTCCCTTCGGGACCTTGTCAACAGCGTTCCGGCCCGTGCCGGACTTTCCTTGAAGGGCCAAGAGAACGCCAACAACAATGAGAAGCGACCCAAAAACCAGATCAAATAGGAATCTGGGAACAAACTGGGTCATCCAAGCCCCTGCAACGGAGCCGGGAAGTGCTGCCCCTGCAAATATCAATCCTGACTTGTAGTCGATTCGTTTCATCCCTGCGTAGGCAAAAGAGCCGGACAAAGCGTTGAAAAAGACGACAGCCAGGGAGATACCGGTAACACTCTGAGGTGAAAGAGCGGGGAAAAGGAGTAACAGAATGGGGACCAAAATGAACCCACCCCCGGAGCCGATCAAGGTCCCGACCGTACCCACAAAGACACCCAGGGGAATCAACCAAACATACTGAAGGAGCGTGGTTTCCATGAACTATCCTGTTGAACAGCAGGGGGTCGGCCTACGGTTTTTGAGCACCCCGAGCGACCAGCCCTGCAGGAAAGTGGGGGTCTTGTGGGCCGGGACCAGAAGATGTGGGTATCACAACGGTTCAACTTTGATGCCTTTCGTGACTTCAGACAAGGCCTGATACTGGGCCCGACCATGGGCCTTGAGAGGGTTGGCCCAGAAAAGAACAATACTCTCTTCTATTCCTCGCCCCCCCCAATACATGCCGAAGTAGGCCTTGGTCCCACCATAAGACCAGTAGATTGTCGTCCAAGGTCCCTCTCGTTTAATCTGAACCTCTTCCGGAGTATCAGTTGAGACGATTTTCTGACCCTCCCGACTCGAATTTTGAAGGAAGAAGTCGAGCGCAGAGGCTTCCCAGGTGATTTCTTTGTTTTTCACCAAGGCGGCTGCCAAAACAGGGAGCGAACTGGGCGTCTGGATTTGAATAGGTTCTCCTTCTCTAGAAAGGAGAACCTTGAACCCCTTGTCCAAAGTCAGTCGGTAACCTTCTACCGTGAGGGTTTCTCCGGCAAGATGGGGCATTCCAAACAAGAGGAGACCGAGCACGATCAGAAGTTTCATTGCGGATTGCGAAGACCAAACCCAGGAACTATATGCGTCTCTGTGTCTTCCGGACAATCTGCATGCCCGCAAAGTTGTTGGTTATCGGAAAGATTCCCGAGCGCGAGACTACTTACAGCCTGAGCCGAGGGGCCAGAAACGCCCCGGATGACCGTTATTCCGAACCGCTGAAGGGCCGCAAAGGCGCCGCCACCAATCTGGCCAACCAAGACATGCGTCACGTGTTCTGCATGAAGAATCTGGGCCAATCCACTTTTGCAGGCGCAACCCTCCTCAGTCCTGAGAACCTTGAATGGCGTCGATTCCGGGGATGGAATCTGATAAAGAGAAATCTCCGGGGAATGGCCCCAGTGAGAAACAACGTCCGGGCCTTGAGTAGGAACGGCAACGACCATTGGTGAACCTCCTGCGCGAACCACTGTGCTCCCCGAATCAATGGCCAAGCCGTAGCCTCGGCTCAAAGCCAGAGCCGTCTTCCTTCGGGCTTCGTTCAGCACGCGGCCAAGGGTCGGTCGCGAAATACCCATCTGTCGGGCGGCGGCTTCCTGAAACAGGCCGTCGGCGTCCACCAGCCTGAACGCTTCGACTTCGTCGGAGGTCAGGGAAAGGATTTCTAGATCACGACCGGGAATTCCTGCCGGTTTGAACAAACGAACTGGAAAATCGGCTGCCAAACAACGGGTGATTTGTGGTCTCGGCATTCCCTCATTATGAACATATGCTCAGAACTGTCAAGGTTGATTTCCTTTGCAGGCGTTGTCAAATTAGCTCATTGGCGATGTCATTGGTTTTCAACCGCGCGTTGAGCTGCTCTAGGCGCTCGCAGTCCCAGAAGCCCTTGGAAAGAAGGTCGTCTAGTCTAGAGAATCCCTGACGGGGCTCTATCGGAAACGAGGCGATTGTTCGATTTTGGAATAGCCATCAAAAACCCTTCCTGCCCTACGTAGTGCCCTATGATAGGCGACAACTCGGTCATACAAGGGACAGGAAAACAACTAAATCATTAAGGCACAAGGTTTTGAAAATAAGCGCCTGAAGGGAGTCGAACCCTCGTCTACAGCTTGGGAAGCTAAAAAAATCACCATTTCACCCGTAGTCAACTTGTATCAGGGGCTATCGGTAAAACATTACGGGGAAATGACCTGAGGCAATTCCCTTGGTTCAGAGAGTATCATGCAATATCATCGGGAATCAATGAAAAAAACGGTTCCGTATTGACATTTTATCGACAAGTGAGAGCTTGGGTAATCAAATTGTTCGTTGTGGACAATAGCTTACCCCGAGAATAATTGACGAACGTAATCGGCATGAGTATTCTTGAGACAGCCTGATGTTATCGGGCCCCACCCGCCATCAAAAAGTGGCGGCTCTACCCCCACCTCATTTGGTGGTGAGGTTCCCCCAGAGCAGTCGCGAAATGGCTGACTGCTCCCCTGAGTTAAAACTCAAGTGTTCGTTGGGGTGCCCATTGGTGGAGTCGCGAGTATGGCGTCCAAACGTTTTATCAGTCCTGCGGAATTCAAGGAAATTACTGGCTTGTCATCAGCGACGATTGCCCGTCGTCTCCGTGACAAGTCAGTTCCCCATTCAAAGCTGGGCGGACGTGTCCTAATCCCCGTCGAGTTTGTCAGCAGTCTGGTCTCGGAAGCCCAGGCCAACCTATCCAGTTCGTCCTCTTCAACCGAGGAGCGACAATAATGGGCGCGATCACTACCCTTTCCACAGCTCAGTTCCTTGACTCCATCGCCCCTGAACTTGAGCAGGCCTTTTCAAAACGGCCAGACTTTGGGTCGGTTGGAATCGTCTGTCACTTCCATAATGGTGAGATCGTGCGAGTGGAAGTTGCCCACTCGACCCAGAAGAAAATGCCGGACAAGAAAACGCATTGAACTTGAAAGCCTGTGATCTTCAGGAAGAGACCTTCGGGGCGATTCAGAAGACATAGAACGTCCGTGAAGGCTTCGAAACGCACTCAATCCTCGTCGATAGATTCGTTGTGGCGCTTGATCTGGCTTGGGGCCTATATCTTTACTCCGCCGGTATGTGGCCCGGTATTGGAGATCAATAGGCTGCTAGGCTGATTCTTGAGGTTGCTTTGTCAAAGACTACCCTAGGGCCGTGACAGGTCAGGTAACGAGTAATCTGATCATTCGGGCGATCAGGGTTGTCAAAGAACCAATGGGCTTCAGAGCGATCCGATTCGTGGAAGCGGTGATGTTTCGGTTGTTTGGCTTAAGGACGGAATGGAGTGCTGTGGCATCGCAGACGGGGAAGCTGGACCGCTGCCAAGTCCCTGCCGGGTGATTTCACGTGTTGTTGGCTTCCTCAAAAATGCCATTTTGGCCCGTCCCGTTCTAGATCACGTAGTCGACTTCAATCGTCTGATCCATGGATCGTGAGGGCTCCGAAGTTGAAGGCATACCGACGACCTTGGCCGGAATGCCCGCGACGGTCGTGTGGCTCTCCACTTCGGAAAGCACGACGCTGCCCGCCGCCACCTTCGACCCTGCGCCGACGCGAATATTCCCAAGCACCTTGGCTCCTGCTCCAAGCAAGACGCCGCTTTCCACCTTGGGGTGGCGGTCGCCAATCTGTTTGCCGGTGCCTCCCAGAGTCACTTCGTGGAGCATAGAAACATTATCACCCACGACGGCGGTTTCACCGATCACCACGCCCGTGCCGTGGTCGATGAGGATACCTTTCCCGATACGCGCAGCAGGGTGAATGTCGAGGCCAAAAACCTCGCTGATTCTGGTTTGCAGGTAGAGCGCCAAATGCTTGCGGTTTCGGCCCCAAAGCCAATGGGCAACTCGCCAGGCCTGCAGGGCGTGGAAACCTTTGAAATACAAGAAAGGGACCGCCGGAGTTCCGGCAGCCGGGTCTCGGTCGACGACGGCGCCTAGGTCGGCGCGAATGGCTTCCCGAACTTCGGGTGAGGCGCGAAAGGCACGCCTCAAAATGTCGTGGAGAGACAGTGCAGTCAGATACGGCGATTCGAGTTTGCCTGACAAGAGAAACGACAGCGCCGATTCGAGTGTACGGTGTTTGAGAACGGTGGCATGAAGGTAGCTAGCTAGCATGGGCTCCTGCCTAACAATGGCGGCTACCTCCGTACGCATCTGGACCCAAAGAGGATCGATCTCACGGACTACCGGAACACCAGTCTCGACGCTGTTCATAGCTTACTCCTTGACT
>CAYYUZ010000074.1:0-19657 GCA_964475005.1 uncultured Spirochaetales bacterium | reverse complement strand
ACAGCAACACGGCCCTTTCCATGACGTTTTCAAGCTCGCGAACGTTTCCCGGCCAGGGATACGTCAGCAGCATTTCAAGGGTCGGTGTCGAAATTCGCTTGATTAGCTTTCCCGTCTGCAGGCTAAATTGGGCCACAAAATGGTCGGCCAGCGCGATGATATCTGAGCCGCGATCACGCAGGGGCGGTACTTGAATCGGAAAAGCCGCCAAGCGCGCATACAGGTCAGACCGGAATTTTCCTTGAGCAATCAGCGCTTCGAGACTTCGGCTTGTCGAGACAATGAGTCTCAAGTCCACGGCAACGGCCTGAGACGACCCGGCGCGGCCAACAGCCCGGTCCTCGAGAACACGCAGGAGCCGTGCTTGGACGGGAAGGCTGAGGTCCCCGACCTCATCGAGGAACAGCGTGCCGCGGTGGGCCTTCTCAAATTGGCCTCCCAGGCCTTTGGCATGGCCGAACAGCTCGCTCTCGACCATCGATTCTGGAAGAGCGGTCCCGTTGAACGAAACAAACGGCCCTCGGGCCACCGGGGAGCGGTGGTGGATGGAGACAGCCAACCGTTCCTTGCCCACACCCGATTCTCCGAGAAGGAGGACGGTTGACGACGATGCGGCGACTTTTTCGACAAGCCTGAACACTTCTTGCATCACACCGGACGACCCGACCAAGCCCCCTGGGGTCGGCGAAAGACCGCTCAATCGGCGAAGTTCGGCCTCCTGCGCAATCAGTACGGCGGCGGCGTCCCAAAAGTCGGCCGATGGAAGGGGAACCTTGCGATCACCAGCCGGGACTTCAAACGAAAGGGTCCCGAGGCTTCGTTTTCCTCGAAGAAGTGGAATTGGAGTCACAGGCCCCCCCGCAGGAAACTCGGACTTCCCCGTGATCAGCACAAGGCCTCCGGCGACGTTCACGGTCACCCTGAGGGGAGACCAAGTCTCTTCCAGAAGATAGAGCACGCGTTGAAGAACCGACGGAAAACTCTCGCCATCGGTTTGAAGAATCCGAGCGACACCAACCAGGACGAAGGCTTCTGAAGGATTCACACCCAACCACGTTTTTGGAAATCCTCGAGGCCGACCTGAAGCGCCCGGCGGATTTGATCCAGAAGGTCGCCGTCTAGCGATCGGATATGAAAACAGGATTTTCCCTTGAGAAGCCTCACCAACGAAGGAGCCAACGACGCGGCCAAGGAGGGGACCGAGTAGATGGGAAAATAGTAGAAGCCGACGAAGGTCTTCTGCCGTCGAATACCGGCAAAGAAAACTTCTTTGGAAGAACGCTCCTCGGCAGCGGCGTCAGGGACCGACCAAAGGTCAAAATCCAGCTCCGACGCCGAGCGTCCCTTGAGGGTTCTAGAGCTCCCCGGGGCTTCAAATTCCACCAACAACGATTTCAAGGAACGATAGGCCGTGTCCAGGTTCTCGGCAGTCTTCGGCATGCAACTCTCCCTGAGCGGAACTATAACTACCCTTTAACGGTCGATCAAGCCTCGGGGGGGACTTGGTTCCCCAGCCAATCTCTGTTATATTTGCAAGCACATGTCATTTGAATCCTTAGGTCTTCTTCCGGAGCTGTTGCGAGCTGTCCGCGAAAAAGGCTACGAATCCCCCACTTCCATCCAGTCACAAGCTATCCCGACGATCCTTCAGGGTCGGGATGTGTTGGGCGGATCCCAGACCGGCACCGGCAAGACCGCTGCCTTCACCCTCCCTTTGCTGCAGAAGCTCTCCTCGCAAGAGCCCAATGCCGCGAGGGTCACCGGCAAGAAGCCTGTCCGTGCTCTTGTCTTGACTCCTACTCGAGAACTTGCCCTTCAAGTTGAAGAAAGCATCCGTCTGTACGGCAAATTTCTCCCGCTCTCGTCGACCACCATTTTTGGCGGCGTCAACATCAACCCGCAGATCCGGATCCTGAAGTCCGGTGTCGACATCGTTGTCGCAACCCCCGGGCGCCTTCTCGACCACGTCGAGCAGCGCACCATCGACCTGTCCAAAGTCGAGTTCCTGATCCTCGACGAGGCCGACCGCATGCTGGACATGGGGTTCATCCGCGATATTCGGAAGGTCCTCGCACTCCTGCCATCGAAACGCCAGAACCTCATGTTCTCGGCGACCTACAACGACGAGATTCGTACCCTGGCCGAAAGCCTATTGCGCGATCCTGTGTCGATCGACGTCGCCCCGCGAAATTCAGGAACCCAACTGGTGACTCACGTGGTGCACCCCGTCGATAGAGAAAAAAAGACGGCGCTGCTTCTCCACCTGGCCCGGACCTTGAACCTCAGGCAAGCACTTGTGTTCACCCGAACCAAGCACATGGCGAACAATGTGGCCGAGGCCCTGAACGAGGCTGGCATCACGGCGATGGCGATTCACGGAAACAAGAGTCAGCCCAAGCGCGTTCAGGCCCTTTCGGACTTCAAGACCGGTAGGATCCGTATTCTTGTTGCCACCGATATCGCGGCGCGCGGACTCGACATTGTCGATCTGCCTCACGTGGTGAATTTTGAGTTGCCCTACGTTGCCGAGGACTTCGTTCATCGCACAGGCCGGACCGGCCGCAACGGTGTCGAAGGCGACGCGATCGCCCTGGTTTGCGTCGATGAGGACCACCTTCTCCGAGACATCGAAAAAGTCATGCGGCGATCGCTTCCCAAGGAAGTGGTGCCCGGTTTCGCGCCTAATCCTTCCATTCGGCCAGAACCGCTGATGAAGACACGCCGTTCGGACGGTCATCGGCCCCAAGGGCAACGTCAGGGACAGCGTTCGGGCGCGGCCCCAACGGCAAGGCCCGCGATGGGGTCAGGACGGCCAACCTCAGGCCCCGGACGCACAGGTTTAGGCAGTCCGAAACCAACCTTCGGCGGCCGAGGACAACCGCGTCGATAGTCTGATCGTATCGAGAAGCCCCGGGCTAAGGTCCGGGGCTTCCTTTTTTTAGGGGAAGAACCTTAGCGCCCAGGGCACAGGAGAATCCAGGCCCCAGATCACCGTCCAATGAAACTCCTGGTTCTGATCCTTGTAGCCAGGATACTGCGAAATGGCGGCGGCGCCGTAGGGATTGAGCGCGTAGCCGAACTGCACTCGGAAATCACCGAAGCTCAATTCGAAATTGTCGTCGAAAAACAACCCATTTGAGTACATGTTGCGAAGAGTGGGGTCGTTTCCGGGGAGAGAACAACGGGCTCCCACGACGATTTCAAGCCGCGTGGCCCCCGATTCGACGTCCAGTTGAAAGAGCGCGTCGCCTTCGCTGTTGAGAACCCCCAGAACGTCCCAAACGCCCCGCCCTCCGCCCCACGTTGTCCATTTCCAGCCCAACCACTGAGATTCTAGGAAGGGATACTTCACCGTTCCGGTTACGAAGGGCCCTGCTTGAGGACCAGAGGCATACGGAATGTTGAACTGAACGTCGCCAATCCGGTCGTGGAGGGCGTCTTGAATGACTTGGCCGCCCAAGTTGCCCCGAAGAAGAATTCCGCCTCCGTAGTCGACGACAAAGGGCGGCCAGTACTTTTCGGCTTGTACCGCAACAGATCCGGTGTCCTGACGCCAAGGGGCATGATCTGCGGTACCCGTGATTCCAACAGCATAGTACTGCGCGTCGGTGAAGATGGCGTAGGTCGACGAGGCCATCAGTTTGTCAGACCAGGGGGTACTGAACGCGCCCACGCTGTCGATTCGGAAGCCTGCAGTAAACTGATCGTCGGGGCCGCGGCCAATCCCCAGGTTCAGCCCTCCGTTAAGGGAGTACAGAAAGGGAGAATTGTCGTTGAAGGTCGAAACCGACACCCCTTCCAGCCGGTAACCGGGGTCTTGAGCCATAGCGGTCCACGGAATGAAGAATAGGCAGAGCCCCCACAGAGAAACTACGGTTCGTCCCATCAGTTCTTTCTCAGACTTTGCCCCACTATTTTACGACAGCAGTTCCCTGACCACGACTTCGAGGCGCGAGCGAACAGCCCTCTGACCGCCGTTCTTCCAAGCCGAAGACACCTCACGGACCAAAGCACTGCCGACAACGATGGTGTGGACGGTACCAGCAAGGTCGCGGACCTGTCCGACACTGTCGATACCAAACCCGGCCATGACCTTGGTCCGCGCGTTCAGCGACGCCAAGAACACCTTCAATTCGTCGGTGAGGGTTGTGTGAGACCCAGTGATGCCTGCGCGGATAGCGGTGTAGACCCATTCGGGAGCAAGCGCCAGGATCGACTCAAGCCGGTCGCTGGGCACTGAGGGAACGATAACAGGAACCACGGCGACCGCGTGTTTCTTTCCCGCGGCATACAGTCCCTCATCAGCCCCAGGCGCCAAGTCGGGAATAATGAGGCCGGCAACGCCCGCCGCTTTGGCCCGAGTCACGAAGGCTTCGACTCCCTTAGTTACGACAATGCTGGCGTAGCTCATGACAAACACAGGCACCGAAGGGAATTCCTTTCGAACTATTTCAACCAAACCCCAGCCGTCGGCGACCTTGAAGCCCGCCGAAAGCGCTTGCGTACAAGCCGCCTGTATCGCGGGCCCGTCGGCGCTAGGGTCGCTGAACGGGAACTGAATCTCAAGCAGTGCCGCGCCACCGGCGACCAAGGCGCGCGCGGTGTCCAAGCTGGTTTCAAAGTCCGGGTAACCGGCGATCATGTGAGTCATCAACGAGGTCTTCAAGTTCTGTGCTCCTTTCGTGCAAAACGTTCCTACCGCCGCTCGTACTTCTCGACTTCCTCTTTGAGGAAGCCGATCCAAGGTTCGGGAGTGATGATCTTGGCGCTGATGAAGATGTCTTTGTCGCCGCGGCCTGACATGTTGACCACGAGAGCTTTGTCCTTGGGCAGTTGAGGAGCCAGTTTTATGGCTTCGGCACCGGCGTGGGCCGATTCGAGGGCAAAAAGAACCCCCTCGTTCCTGGCGAAAAACTTCACGGCCTCGATGACTTCGTTGTCGAGAGCGCTGGAGTATTCGACCCGGCCGGTCTTGCCGAGGTGCGCCAACTGAGGGCCTATTCCCGCATAGTCCAAACCAGCGGAAACCGAATGGGTGTCCTGGACCTGACCGTCATCGTCAAGCAGAAAGTAGCTCTTGTAGCCTTGAACAACTCCTGGGCGAGCTTCTCCCCCCATACGGACGGCATTTTCCCCCAACCCTTTTCCCCGCCCTCCGGCCTCGACGCCGATCAAGCGGGGCGACTTCTTGTCGAGCCAGGGTTCGAAGAACCCGATGGAGTTGGAGCCTCCTCCGACACAGGCGATCATCGCGGCCACATCGAGACCCACGGTCTGCTCGGCCACTTCGCGTCCGATAACCGCTTGGAACTCGCGGACCAGATCGGGGAAAGGTGAAGGCCCTAGGGCGCTCCCGAGCAGGTAGTGGGTGTCGGCGAAACTCCCGGCCCAGTCGCGCAGGGCCTCGTTGACGGCATCCTTGAGCGTCCGTGAGCCGCTCTTCACTGCCACCACGTTTGCACCGTAGAGTTCCATAAGGTAGACGTTGGGTCTTTGGCGGGCGATATCAACCTCTCCCATGTAGACGGTGCACGGAAATCCGAATTTGGCGCACACAGCGGCCGTAGCGACCCCGTGCTGACCCGCCCCGGTTTCAGCGATGATGCGTTTCTTGCCCATGCGTTTGGCTAGGAGAATCTGACCGACCGCGTTGTTGATCTTGTGGGCCCCGGTGTTGGCCAAGCCCTCGAGTTTGATGTAGATCTGAGCGCCGCCCAAAATTCGTGACGCGTTGCGAGCGTAGAGCATGGGGGTGGGCCGCCCTATGTACTCCTTTTGAACGAGGGCTAGTTCCTCAAGAAACACCGGATCGGCCATGGCTGAAATAAAGGCCTTCTCAAGTTCGTCCAAGGGGGCCCGCAACACCTCGGCGACGTAGCGTCCGCCAAACGGACCAAAAAAATCGTTGTAGACAGGTTTAGAAACAGACACGGTCGATCTCCTTGAAGTAGTGGCGCAGTTTGGCTGGGTCTTTGTGGCCGGGGCTCTCTTCGAGCCCGCTGGAGGCGTCAACGAGCTCGGGTCGCCACCTTTGAACACGCTCGGCGATGTTTTCCGCGGACAACCCGCCGGCCAGCCACAGGCGCGAGCCGCCAAACGGTGTTGAGGCCCAACCGGTCAGCGCCTCGTCGGTAACGGGACGCCCTGTGCCTCCGGTCCCAGCATCGGCCAAAATTCGGGGCGCTACTCCCGAGAGCCAAGGAGACCAGGACGCCGGCCCGTCGAGGGCTAGGGCTTTGTAGCCGCGGTCGGCCCAGGCGTCGACAAGCGCGAAGTCTTCTTGCCCGTGGAATTGAAGCGCGTCGAGGAAACCTTCCTCGACCAACGCCGCGATCTCGTCGGAAAGCGCCTCTCCCGGCGCCAGCTGAACAACACCGACTTTGAGCGCCTTGGTTCGAGGCGCGCGTCGAACGAAACTGGCGTCCACTTGCCGTTTCGACGATGCCAAGATGAACCCCAGCAAGTCAGCTCCCAGCTCGTCGGCCAGAAGCACATCATCGTAGTGGGCCAGGCCGCAGATCTTCACCATTGGCCTAGTGTGGTTTCCCGACAAACGTGCATACAGTTTCGCCCAAAACGAGGCCTCGGGGTCGGGGTGCTGGAACGAAGCTGGAACAAAACCGTGGGCCAGTTTGCCGGCCAAAGCCGTATCCTTGACCGCACCCTCACCCACGAGAAGGCCTTGAAACCCCGCCCGCGCAACCCATTCGGCCTCTTGCAGACGGAAGATTCCTGATTCAAACACAAGCCGTGTCGGCCAGTCGACAAACTTTCGCGTCATAAGAGGAATCGCCCGATCGATGCTGAAGTCTGTGAGGTCACGGCAGTTGATTCCAGTGTAGGCAGGCCTCAGGGGTCGAGCCTTGGCCACATCGCTTTCGTCGTGCACTTCCACAAAAACCGACAACCCAAGGTGTTCGGCGTAGCTGTTCAGGTCAGCCAGCTCGTCAGAAGTCAAGATGGACGCGATCAGCAGCACAGCGTCGGCACCGGCCCTCCAGGAAACCTCAAGGTCTTCCCGGCGGACAAGAAAGTCCTTTCGGAGAAAGGCCGTCTGAGGAAAGGCCTCTTTGGCCGCCATGAGATCAGCCAGCGACCCGCCAAAATGGTCTTCCTCGGTGAGCACCGAAATCGTCTTGATCCCCGATTCGACGTAGAGCCGCGCTTGCCCGACGGCGTCGAGCCCTTCGGCGATAACTCCCTTGGACGGGCTGCGCCGCTTCACCTCGCAGATCACGAAAGGAGGGCGGTCGAAGGGAACCAACGGAACACGGCGTTCCAATGGAACCGGGTGCCCAAAAGTGAAGCCTTCGGTGGCGATCCTTTGTAGGCGCCGGGCAACGATGGCCTTCTTGATGTCGTCCACTCAGGCCCCCTGAAAGGCCGTGGTTGCGGCTTTCACCTCTTCCACCTTCGCAAACAGACGCCCATCTTCAAAAGTCTTACGAGCCAGAGCAAAACCATCCTCAATCGACGCGGCCAAGTCCACTAGCCAGAGCGCGGCCCCAGCGTTGAGGCAAACCGCGTCTCGAATCGCCGGCCTGCCGACGCCGCTCAGAAGGTCTCTCGCCAGAAGCGCATTATCGTCCGCCGTCCCGCCTTTGAGATCATCGAGGACGTAGCCGGAAAGTCCCAATCGGGAAGGATCAAACCGACCCTCGGTGATCGATTCAGGTGTGACCAACCAATACAAAGTCGGGGCACCCACGCTCATTTCGTCGAGACCTTCGGTACCAAAGACCACGAGAACTTTTTTGGCACCAAGGATTTGGGCGGCCTTTGCGATCAGGGGTCCCAGCGCTGCGTCATAGACACCGATGAGCTGGTGGGTGGCCGCTGCCGGATTCACCAAGGGCCCCAGCAGATTCATGATGGTCTTGACCCCCAGCTCCTTGCGTACAGGGCCGGCGAACCGCATGGCGCCATGGTACACCGGGGCAAAAAGGAAGGCGAAACCCGTTGATCGAAGCACCTGGGCAGCCTGTTCGGGCTTGAGGTCGATCTTCATCCCCATGGCCGTGTAGAAATCGGCCGAACCGGACCGGCTGCTGACGGCGCGGTTGCCGTGTTTGGCGACCCGGGCACCACAGGCCGAGGCCACTAAAGAAGCCAGCGAGCTGATGTTGAAGGTGCCGTGCTCGTCTCCCCCGGTACCGACGATGTCCAAAAAATCACCAGTGACGGGAAGCGGCACGCGCTTTCGCTGAAGAACGGCTGCGCAACCGGCAACTTCCTCGGGAGCAATCCCCTTGAGACTCAGCCCCACCAAGATCGCGGCGATCTGGGTTCCCGAGAGGTTGCCGTCGGTCAGCTCTTCCATGAACCCTTCGGCCTCGGTCTGCGTCAGGTTCTGTTTGGTCATGATTTTGCGGACCAGAGGGGGAAAATCGAAGCCCTCCCGGCGCCAGGTCAGAAAATTCTTGAGCAGGCGTTTTCCGCCCTCGCTGGCGATCGATTCCGGGTGGAACTGCACGCCTTCCACGGCCAGAGTCTTGTGGCGCACGCCCATGATCTCGCCGTCGGAACTCCACGACGTGACTTCCAACTCCGCTGGCAAGGTGTCTTTTTCGATCACAAGACTGTGGTAACGGGTGAAGTTCGACGGGCTGGTCATGCCGCGAAAAACGCCCTTGCCGTCAATGGAAATCGACTGGACCTTTCCGTGGACGATTTCCTTCGCGCCCACGATGTTTCCTCCAAACGCGTAGCCGATGGCCTGATGGCCCAGACACACACCGAGTATGGGAACCTCGCCCGCGAAGGACCGGATCACGTCGATCATGCAACCCGCATCTTCAGGTCGGCCAGGACCTGGACTGAGGATGATGCCCTTGGGATTCAGCGCCCGGATCCCCTCGACGTCGATGGCGTCGTTGCGGATCACCTTCACCTCGTCGGTGGTTAGTTCGCAGAGGTACTGGTAGATGTTGTAGGTGAACGAGTCGTAGTTGTCGAGCAATACGTACATGGAATCTCCTTTTGTTGGGGGCGCTGCCGCCCCCCTGGCTACAGCCGCCGCAGGCGGCGTCTTCCGCCACCCCCAGGGCTTGGGCTAGGATCTCGGGTTTTTGGCTTCGTCTCGCTCGGCTCACGTGCTCGGCGTACCGACGGGTACGCCTGCGCGGTCGCCTCGCTACGACTTTGCCAAAAACCCGATCTCCGTCGCCCGTTCATCGTGGCGGCTTGCGCCGCATCGCTTCGCTCGCGGTTGGCGGGTTCATGGCAGCGGTCCCGCTTCGCTGACCGCGCGAACTTCATATATCTAGCCCTAGACTTTTCGCGGTCGCACGCATTTTTTCGTAGGTTTCTTCCAGCTCGCGTTCTGGATTCGAGTCGAACACGACGCCGCCGCCTGCCTGCAACACCATGGTGTCGCCTTTCTTCAACGCCGACCGAATCGAAATACAAGTATCGAGGCTACCGTCGGGACTAAGGTGACCGACCACACCGGAATAGAAGCGGCGTTGTACGGGCTCGAGGCGATCGATGGTCTCGATGGCACGAATCTTCGGCGCGCCCGAAACCGTGCCCGCAGGAAACGAGGCTCGGAGCGCGTCGATGCCGCCCATTCCTTCCTTCAGGCGAGCTTCAACCCGGCTCACGATGTGCATCACGTGGCTGTAACGCTCGACGAAGTAGCTTTCGGTCACTTTTACAGATCCTGGTTCGGCAATCCTTCCCAGGTCGTTGCGGGCCAAATCGACTAGCATCAGGTGTTCCGCGCGCTCTTTCACGTCCGCCAGCAACTCCATTTCCAACGCGGCGTCCTCTTTTTCATTTTTTCCCCGGCGGCGCGTTCCGGCGATCGGGCGAATTTCCGCCATGCCGCCCTTGACCTTAATGTGCACCTCGGGGCTGGCTCCGAAAAGCTGGAACGTGCCGAAGTCCAGATAGAACATGTACGGCGACGGGTTCGAGGAGCGGAGTCTGCGGTACGCCTCCAAGGCCGGCATCGCGGTTTTTACAAGGAGCCGGCGGCTAGGGACGCCCTGAAGCAAGTTGCCGGCGATGACTTCCTTACGCATCGCCTCAACGTTGCTCTTGTAAACTTCGTCTGGGTCGTAGTCTTGGGGAATGATCTGAGCGGGGTAGTCCTGGCCGACCGAGTCGAAGGCCTTCCAGTCGCCGTCGCCAATGCGGGTCTCGACGGCGGAAAGAGCCGTTTCAAGATCGATGGACGACTCTTTATAGTTGAGACCAACCAAGTAGATCAGGTCGGTGTAGTGGTCATAGATCAAGAAGATGTGACCGAAAAGAAACAGGGCATCGGGAAGTTCCAGGGGATCGGGTTTTTCCGAAAGCCGGATCGTGTCACAGAAGCGGCAAAACTCAAAGCTGAGGAACCCCACACCGCCGGCGGGAAAAGGAAAATCTTGACCGGGGTCGGCGTGCTGGCGGGCAAAGTACAGCAAAACGTCGAGGATGTCCCGATGACCTGCCTTGATCCGGAACTTTTTCTCGCCCTTGTGAAAGAAGACGTCCCGACCCTCTTGGCTGACGCGAAAAGCTTCTTGAATCAGTAGCAAGGAATACCGGTCCCTTCCCTTTTTTGAGGATGCCGACTCCAAGATTACGGTGGCGCCGAGCTTGAGCGCCAGGCCATAGGGGGTGTAGCGTTCGCCGGGAATAACCTTGATGACCGTTTCCAAAATCGCTCCTCTTGTTTCTACGTAGAGAAACATAGTCCAGACCTCGTGAACCTGTCAAGCCTGGACACTTTTTCAGTTTACACGTGGTCGGAAATTGCAACAGCGTCCCGCCACGCTGGACACCTGTTAGGTTCACTGCCATATTGGGGCCATGCTGTTGAGGTTTGCAGGACTGGTCTTTGCCCTTTGTTTTTCGTCGCCGTCCCTTTGGGCCCACCCTCACGTCTGGGTCGATGTGAAGGCCGAGGTCACCATTGCCGCAGGTTTTGTTGAAGGGGTCTGGACCGACTGGACGTTTGACGACCAATTCAGCCAATTGATCATTCAAGACAATGACCCGAAGAATACGGGCAAGGTCGACGCCAAGATGAATCTGTCGATCAAAAAAAGCTACTTCGACAATCTGAAGGAGTACGCGTTTTTCAGCCATTTCCTTTTAGGAAAGCGCGACCTTGAGGTCCCCCTTCCCCAGAAATTCCAAGCGTCCATTAGCCCCGAGGGAAGGGTTTCCTATCGCTTCTTCCTGCCGCTGGGTGTCCGGCTCGATGCCAAGACTCCTTTGGCTGTATCTTTCTACGATGACAGTTATTTCACAGACATGGAGTTCATCAAAAAGTCACCGTTGATGGTGACGGTCACCGATGGCGGCAAGGCGAGCGTAGCCTTCCACCCTGAAAAATCGAAGACCTTTTACGGAGGACAAGTGACCCCTATCTACGCGTACATCTCCTGGAGTCTTCAATGAAATCCGCGAAATCGATCCCCGTTACCGTGCTGACAGGGTTTCTTGGATCGGGAAAGACAACTCTTGTGAATCGGCTTCTGAAGGAACGCCCCTCCACAAAATTCGGACTTGTCGTGAACGAGTTTGGAGAAGCGGCGCTTGAGAGTCAGCTTCTGGAGCTTCGCAAGCAGCCACTGTTCGAAATGCCTTCGGGTTGCCTGTGTTGCGTCAGCGATGGCGACCTGAGGGCCGCTCTCGATGCGGTTGTCAAAAAAGATCCCCGTGTTGGCCACATTTTGGTCGAGGCTTCAGGCCTTTCGTCGCCCGGCCCTTTGTTGGGCGTTTTGACCCAAGACGGCCCCTATAGTCTAAGTGGCGTTTTCTGTCTCGCCGACGCAACCACCTTCCTTTCGCACGAAAAAGGCTTTCCGGCTTTGCGGCGGCAACTAGCTTTTGCCGATGCGGTCTTCCTCAGCAAAACCGACCTCGTCGACAAGGCGACCGCAGAGGCCGTTCGGGCGCGGTTGGCTGAACTCAAACCAGGTGTTAGGGTTTTCGACACTGCGTCGCGGTTGCCTTGGACGGCCCTCTTCGAAACCAAGGACCAGCAGGTTCTTGAAACCAGTCCGGCGGCTACCGAGAACCCGCGGAAACGCTTCTTCCAAGGCGGCAGGCACCACGACGCCGAGATCCTGGAATACTCCTCGGATCTCCCTTTCGACCCGGAACTGCTGAAAGACGTCTTTTCGACTCTGGAACCCGGAATCCTGAGGGCTAAGGGTATAGTTTGGCTCGCGGATCGCTCGGCCAAACGCTTCAAGTACCTTGTACAGTACACAGGCGCCTCCAAACAGCTCTACAGTCGACCCTGGAGCGGCAGCGAAATCCGGCAGACCAGCCTCGTGTTTCTAGGCTCCGAATTCGACGCTCAGGCGCTCAAGAACCGACTGGACTCGTCCCGGATGAAGCCCGCATGACCGAAACCATCCTCCTGCTGCAGAAGCAGTTTCACGACGCTCTCACCGCCAGCCTTCGCGCGGCGGAGGCACCCCACGGAGGTTGGGCGCTGGCTCTTTTGCTCGGCTTCTCGTTCTTGTACGGCGTTTTTCACACCCTCCTTCCTGGGCATCAAAAGACGGTGATCGGCGCCTATTTTCTCAGCGAGAACGCCCGCTACGGCCAAGGGTTCCTGGCAGGGGGGCTGTTCGCCGTTTTCCACGCGATGACGGCCGTGGCCGTGCTCTTGCTGATCCGTCTTGGGCTGCATTTCACCGCAGGACAGAGCCTCAACCAGGCGACGGCCGTCACCCAGACGGCGTCGGCTTGGGGTATCTTGGCCGTTGCGCTCATCCTGTTTCTTCTGAAGGTGAAAGATATAGGAGAACTACGGAGACGATCAGCCTTGGGGCGCATGCGTCGGAGGCTGGGATTTGACCTCCACGAGCGTCTTGAGACGGCGTACGAACCCGTGCCTTGGCGGCGGTTCGTTCCCTTTGTTTTCTTTGCCGCGCTCCTTCCTTGCCCAGGGACTCTTCTTGTCTTGCTCTTCAGCCTGAGCCTGGGAGTCCTCGGCCTGGGGCTCGCTTCGGTGGCGGCCATCACTCTCGGAATGGCGGCCACTCTGACCGCCCTGGCCGTCACCGTCATCGCCGCCAAAAGGACGGGACGAGGGCTGGCCCGCCGATCCGAGGGCTGGGTGGGAGTCTTCCTCCTGGAAGTGGTCGGGCTGATCCTTCTTGTCGCCTTCGCCTTCCTTTTGATTCCATTTGACGGGAACAACAGGGTCGGTTGACGCCGTGGGCCCTTCCGAGACAAGAAACCAACAAACTTGGCTTCGCTTGGACAATGCGGCAAAGATCTTCCCCTCGATCGCTTCGGACCGGCTTACGCACCTGTTCCGCCTGACGGTGAATTTGGAAGACACTGTCCAACCCGAAATCCTTGTCCGTGCTCTTCATGCGGTCCTTCCTCGGTTTCCTTCGTTCCGTTTCCGCTTGAAGGCGGGTTTTTTCTGGTATTCCCTTGTCGAAGACCCCCAGCTTCCTCCCGTGTTTCCCGAATCGGCTTCTCCTTGCTTGCCGTTTGGCCGAACGCCGCGGGAGCTGTTCCGAGTCCGTTGGTTCGCCCGGCGGCTCGCGGTGGAGTTCAGCCACTCCTTGACCGATGGCGTCGGCGCGCTTCCTTTTTTCAAAGCGCTCACGGCCGAATACCTGACGCTGACCGGCGTGTCGTCCGAGGACCCCGAAAACCTGCGTCGCGTTCAGACCTTCGCCGACCCTGCAGAGGGCATCGATGAGTTTCAGAAACTGTACGATCCGACGTTTCCGCGTTTTGAAACCTGGAACAAGGCCTTCCAGCCGGCAAGCTCCCTTCTTCCAAAGGGACAGTACGCCGCCACAGTGGGGCACCTTTCGTTGAAACAGACGCTGGCGTTGTGCCGGAGCCGCAACGCCACTCTGACCGAATACTTGGCGGCGACCCTTCTAGCGGCGTTTCAAGACGGCTTTCGCACGATGACGCCTGACCAACAGCGCCGCCGGGCGCGTCCGATTCGCCTTGTCGTGCCCATCAACCTTCGGCCGATCTTCCGGTCGAAGACTCTTCGGAACTTTTTCGTCGTCGTGCCAGTGGAAATCGACCTTCGCCTGGGAATCTACGACTTTGACGAAATCTTGAGGAAGGTGCACCATCAACTGCAGGCAGAAATGGACGCGAAACTGCTTAAGAAACAGATCATGCGGAACCTACGGGGCGAGCTCAACCCGGTCGCGAGGATGCTTCCCCTGCCGATCAAGGCCCTCATCCTGAAGAGCGTGTTCGGCGCCTACGAACGCCGCCACACGACGAGTTTGTCCAATTTGGGCAGTGTAAGCTGGCCGGACGGTTGGTCCAAGAAAATTCGCAGCGTTGAGTTCACTCCTCCGCCCAGCCCGTTTTGCCGCACCAACGTCGGCGTCGTCAGTTGCGGAGAAACGCTCTCGATCACGATCGGCAGCCTTTCCGCCGACTCTTCGGTAGAGTGGGCGTTCTTTACGCGCCTGCTACATCAAGGACTTTCGGTATCGATTCAGTCCAACCGTGAGTTTCTGGAGGTTTGACATGCCCTATTGTCCCCGTTGCGGAGTCGAACTGGATTCTTCGACCAGGGTCTGCCCCCTGTGCGCGACGCCGGTTCCGGCGTTGGAGGATTTGGGCCCTGGCGAGCCCGCTTGGCCGACTTCGGGCGTTCGAGCCGAGACCCAAGATCCTTCCAAGACGTACACGACAATCTCCGAGAGGCGAAATCGTGTCTTTTGGGGAATTGCGGGTGTTTTCGCGACGGCCGTTCTGGCGGTGACCGCCACCGATCTGTTGACCTCGAAAGCGCTGACCTGGTCCCGCTACCCCCTGGCCGCCCTCGCCACTGGATTCTTTCTTTTAGTCTCTGCCATCGTCTGGCGACGCAAGATCGTGCTTTGGGCAATCTCTTGGTTTGTTTTGGTTTCCCTGTTCCTTTGGATCCTCGATATCGCGGGCGGGAACAGCGGGTGGTCCGTGGCTCTTGGATTTCCCTTGACGGTCGCGACCTATTCGGTAGTCGCGCTCGGTGTCTGGGCAACGCGGGCGCAACGCCGAGGCTACAACCTTTTTGCCCTGTTTTTTTTCCTCGCCGACGTGGAGCTGTCGGCGATCGACGCGCTAGTGACCGCCTGGACTTCGGGTCACTTCGGCTGGGGCTGGTCGCTAATCGCCACCTTGGCTCTTTTGCCGCTGGCGTTTTTCTTCGGTTTTCTTCATTTCGTCTTGCCGCGAACCCCCGACTTCCGGCGGATCTTCCATTTCTTCCCCCTCCCATGATAGGTTGTCGCCCATGAAGCGTTTCACGAAAACCTTGCTTGCGGCCGTGCTGGCCGTAGTCCTATTTCCTCTTCCGGCAACGGCCGGGCCTGTCAAAGGAGCCTCGATGGAAGCCATCAAAAAAAACGGTGATGGGTTGTACGCCGTCATCGCGACCAAGAAGGGCGACATCGTCCTCCAACTCGAACTGCAGAAAACCCCGCTCACGGTCACGAACTTCGTTGGTCTGGCGGAAGGGGCCTTCACTGGAAAACCCTTCTACGACGGTTTGAAGTTTCACAGGGTCATCGCCAATTTCATGATCCAGGGTGGAGACCCGCAGGGAACTGGCTCCGGGGGTCCTGGCTACCAGTTTGCCGATGAGATCGATCCCAGCCTGACCTTCACCGGGGCAGGAATCCTGGCGATGGCCAACGCCGGTCCAGCGACCAACGGCAGTCAGTTTTTCATCACTCACACGAAGACCGACTGGCTGAACGGAAAGCATACAATCTTCGGACACGTCATCGCCGGTCAAGAGGTCGTAAACCAAATTGCCCAGGGCGACACCATGGATACGGTTTCGATCGTCCGTGCGGGCAAAGCCGCCGAAGCCTTCAAACCGACCAAGACAGAGTTTGACGCGCAGGTCGTTGCCGTCAAACAGAAGGCGGAGGCCGCCGCCAAGGCTGGTCAGGCGGAAGCCGAAAAGAAGCTCGCGAAACTGACCGAGGGGTTCACCAAAAATCCCAGCGGGCTATTTTACAAAGTCACCAAACCTGGGTCGGGTTCCAAACCCACCAAGGGTCAAACCATTCTTGCCCACTACGAAGGGCGATTGATCGATGGAAAGGTCTTTGATTCCAGCTACGCGAGAAAGGAACCCCTGGAGTTCGCCGTCGGCACCGGAAACGTCATTCCAGGCTGGGACGAAGGCCTTCTCGACATGAAGGTCGGCGAGAAGCGGACTTTGGTCATTCCCCCGAACCTCGGGTATGGAGCCCGCGGCGCTGGCGGGGTGATTCCGCCCAACGCGTGGCTTGTCTTTGACGTCGAACTTGTGGCACTGAAGTAAGAAATCCGGTCTAAGCTACCTCACAGAAAAACCCGCCACGAGGCGGGTTTTTTTGGCGGTTGGCGCTGGCCCCTTGGTTTTCGGAGGCATGCTCGTTGGGTAGGGGCGCTATCCCAACGGTGCAAGGTTCACTACAAAAGTCGCCGTGGTGCCGCTGCCGTCGTTCGCGGTCGCCTTCACGGTGACGACGCCACCCGACTCCCCGTTTGTTCCAGTTTCATATCCACCAACCGTCACTAGGCCAGTGCTGCTCACTGTTGTGTAGCCGCTTGCTCCGTCCACCGTCCAGGTCACGGCTTGGTTCGTGGCATTAGAAGGTGCTGCAGTCACCGATAGTTGCAACGTCTGCCCAACACCAGTCGGGGTCCAGACACCCGAAACCACAGTGCTTGTACCGGGTGGGGTTCCCGGGTTGATAGTCAGGCCGGTCACCGACACGGGTGTCGTAGTCTTAACATATCCTCCCGCGTTGGAATCCCCTCCGATTGAAAGGTAGTACCCAATAATGGTGTAGTACACAGTCCCAGAATTTGTCGTTCCCTCTGAGGTAGAGGTGGTCGTGACTTGTCCATTGGAAATCGTGTAGGTTCCTGTCGCCGTCTGGCTCGCGGTCCCAGGAAGTGTGGCTACTGTCGAGTACGTTCCATCGGGGTTGAAGGTGATACTGACTTGTGCAGTCGCCGAAACGCCCGACGATACCATGCTGATGTTTTCTATCCAGGTCCCTAGAATTCCAGAGGTAGGACCGGAGGCAGTCAACAAGGCGCCACCATTCCCGCTGTACCCACTGTAGAACAAACCGTTGTAGAGGAATGCCGGGAAGGTTTGTATCATCGGGGATGGTAGTACCGTTGCGCCTATTGAGCTTGAGGTGATGGGGTTGGGAGTGGAGATGTTGCTGTACAGTTCTGACGTCACGGTGATTGTCATTGAGTTGCCAGACACCGAGTACGTGCCCCAGTATCCAGTGTAGGAATAGGGCAATGGATTCGAATTGTTGATATAGGTACTGAGAATGAAGAAACTCGAATCGGCATTGAACGTATACGCCGTGCTGTTGGTTTCAGTCGTTGTCACTCCGGCTGTTGTTTGAGTTGATATCGTTGGCGCTGCGAGCCAAGTCCCGACAAGATCGGCAATGGTTAGGCTTGTCCCGGGACTGTTGAGGATGAGGGAGACAGATTGAGCCGAAGTTCCTGAGTTGTAGAGCGTGACAAACGAAGCGGCTGCGTTCGTGACTTGCACAGTCGTCAGGGCCCCCTTGGTGTCGGATGAAGGGAACATAGCTCCGTTGGAATCCTGAGCGAACAGCAACACAGTTGGATCTGCAGTAGTCAATAGACTCCAGCCTCCCGAAAGGAGTTCGCTGGAGGGAACACTCCACGACATGGCTGTACCTGGGGACAGTGTGGCGGTGACAATCTGGCCGGAGGCCAATTGGTTCAGGCCTGAGGTGCTCGCAGGCACAAGGTTCAACGTGATCGAACTCGACGACGAAGTCAGATTCAAGGTTCCCGTTTGCTGGAATTGCAAATTGCCGGCCGCGTCAAACGCCTGAGCCTTGACCGCGTAGTTACCTACATTGACCTGGCCGAAATTTGCCGTGACCAAGTTCGAGCCGGTCGGGATCGAAACGGTCTGCGTCAGAACTCCTCCGCTGTTCACCGAAGTCAGCGATACAGACAGTGTGGTGACAGTTGGCAACAACAAGTGCGCCTGGGCGACTGATCGGGACGATGAAGCCGCCGGACCCGTCCCAGCAATCAGAAAACTCAGTTTCAATCCGGCCCCCGAAGTCTTGGCCGGGCCCGAAATGGGCATTTGACAGGACACGGCGAGCAGCGCCGCCAACAAAATAACGACTGTCGTAGTTTTCATTGCACACTCACATTGACCTTGTGGTCGAATTGGCCGAGCGGACGGCAACTTCGGCTCCCACTTGGGAGGGCAAACACCCGTCTCCCTGAATATCGACTTCATATTATTCCTCACAACTAAACCGCTAGGGCTAGCAAGGTGACACAGGTCGGTGCTGTTCTTTAGGTATTCCACTTCAAAACAAGATTATACGCCTTAATTCGCACTTCATCCAAGAATCCTTCAAAAGGAGTGTGTGACGGTGCCTCACCAACTACCTTGAGGCATTCCTGACTCGACCATTGATTTTTCGCAGTCTTCCCGCAAGGGGAAAATTTAGAAACAGACTCCCGATTTCGGGCCGCCGTCTTTTGGGTCACCTGTAAGTGCAGGCAGGGCCTGCACTTACAGGCTATGACGAAAGTCCGGAGAGAGGGAGATTCGAACTCCCGGTAGGTTGCCCTACGCCGGTTTTCGAGACCGGTACCTTAAACCACTCAGACATCTCTCCAATGCCACGCCAACATAGCAAATCTCCAGGCTTTTGCAAAGACCCGCGGCCAGCTATAATGGGCACATGCCTTCCCTTCAAAGATTGATTCAAACCGCTTTTGTCGCCCTGTTTTTAGGGTCGCCATTCTCGCTCTCTGCCTTGGAAACCCAGCCCCTGCCCGGGTCCTGGAAGGACGCGATCAATGTCGCGGCGCTCCCCGATGGCTCGCTTCTTGTTGCCCAACGTTCGGGCCTCGTGGACCGCTTGGCCTTCAGCGGAACGGATTTCCAGCCCGCCAGCACTTGGGCCGACCTTGGTGAAAAGGGCACCTCTGAGCTGCTCGGTTTTGTCGTCGATCCGAACTTCTTGTCCTCGGGCTACGTGTATGCTGCTCTTCGAGTCAAAGAAAGTGAGAAACTGGTGGTCCAGATCACTCGCTGGCGACAAGCAGAGGGGAAGGTCGTGCTCAACCGTGTTTTGGTCGACGGGCTTCCTTCTGGAGCCGACCGCGCGGGCGGCGTTCTAAAGATTGGACCAGACGGTCGTCTCTGGCTAGGAATTGGCGACGGCGACGCTCCGGCCGCCGAGGTAACACCTGCGAACTTGAGGGGAGTCCTGTTGCGCTACAACAGCGACGGGAGCATACCGGCCGACAACCCAACTCCCAGTTCGCCAGTTTGGGCTTGGGGATTCCGCGACCCAGCGGGTTTGGCCTGGCAACCCGACACCGGGCGGCTCTACGCCCTGGACCGCGGTCCTGTCATTCCGCGTGGCACCATGGACCGTCTGGACTTGATTGAAAAAGCCACCAACTACGGCTGGCCCAAATATCTTGGACGCGACTTCGCCACGGGGGTTGCCCGCCCGGTGATCTACTGTTCGTCGGGACACAGTTGGATTCCCGGAGGTGCCGTCTTTGCCATCAAAGGCGACTGGTCCGGATCACTTCTGTTTGCAGGTGCAGGCCAGGGAAACCTTTACAGACTCAGCCTCGACTCCAAGGCACCCACAAAGATTTTGTTCTACGAAGAATTGGTGGGCGG
>CAYYUZ010000073.1:16693-20281 GCA_964475005.1 uncultured Spirochaetales bacterium | reverse complement strand
GACGAGGCGACGTCTTTAAAATAGTTGTTCTTCGTGATTTCAGGAGTCAGCTTGTTCTTGAGCGCGTAGATCGCGGCGCCGAGGGCCTCAAAGCAGGGCGCCTCCGCGGGAACCTCCACCTGAGGAATGGATTGTCTCAAGAAATCGATCACGACGCCGTTTTGCGCCGTGCCGCCCACCACGAGAACTTTCTTGGCGTTGACCTTGACCAGCAGTTCCTCGATCTTCTTGGCGATCATGTGACCCAGACCCGCCGCCACGTCGCCGATAGGTTCGCCCTTGTTGAGAGCGTGGGTGCAGTCGGATTTGCAGAAGACCGAGCAGCGGCCCGAAAGGTGGTGAGGATTCTTGCTCTCGCGAGCCAAGTCGACGGCTTCGGCGATGCCGATGTTCATGCGACGGATCTGTTGAAGAAAGAATTCCCCGGTTCCTGAAGCGCATTTGTTGCCCGAACTGATTCGGCTGACCTTTCCCTTCTTGTCCATTTCGTAGACGAGGAAGGACTCGCCTCCCGCCGAAACCACAGCATCGAAGCGGTCTTGTTCGGGGTAGAGGAACTGAAACGCCGACTCGGTGGCCTCGGGTTCGATGATGGAGGGGAGGTTGGTCAGATCACGGAACTTCCGGCCCGTCAGGGTGACGTGCTTG
The DNA here is from genome assembly GCA_964475005.1 of uncultured Spirochaetales bacterium. Classification (GTDB taxonomy): domain Bacteria; phylum Spirochaetota; class Spirochaetia; order JABEVK01; family JABEVK01; genus JAIFLN01. The sequence goes on along the minus strand of CAYYUZ010000073.1, from coordinate 19,633 downwards.
CCGGCCAGATCGTAGGCGTCGATGATTCGCGTGAAGGTCCCCTTGGGGTCGCCGTCGTGGGCGACCACGACCTTGTTGATCACTTTCACTTCGCCGTTGCGGCTTTCGACTTCGACAAGTGAGAAGGTCGACGCCCCAAGGCAAATGCCGACTGACTGGGTGCTTGTTTGTACCGGAGTCTTTCCTAAAACTGCGCTTTCCATGGTTGGGCCTCCCGTGCCGGTTGCGGACGATTCTCCGCTTCTGTGGATTTGATCCCGTTGAGGATGAGATCAACAAATTGGTTTTCGATGGATTCGAGATTGGTGCCGGTCAGGTCGGTGTCTTGGTACCAAACGTCGAGGAAGGTGTACAGGACGGCGCTGCCGATGTACCGGGCCGCAGCCACCGGGTCGACGGCGCGGAACCGCCCGCGTTCGATTCCCAACGCGATGAATTTTTCAATGATGGCCTTCATCGGTGAGTAGATACGGGTGAACATGATTTGTTTGAGGCGGGGGTTGAACGCCGATTCGGCGTGAATGACCGAAATCAGCTCTTTGTTCTGGTCGAACAGGAGAAGCCTGCCGTGGATGAACGACCTTATCGTTTCTTCCATCGCGGTCCCCATGTAGTCTTTGAGCACCTGTTCCATCGATTCGGCGAACAGCTGCGGCGCGACGGTGTCCACAAGGTCGCTCACTAAACCCATGAGCAGGTCTTCTTTGTTGGGGAAGAGCCGGAACATCGACCCCACCGAAATGCCAGCGGCGTCGGCAATCTCCTTGGTCGTCGCGCCATGGTAGCTCTTGCACCGAAACACCCTCAAGGCGGCATCAAGAATGGCCTTCGTCTTCTCATCCCTTTTCATCCCGACTCCCCACGGACCAACTGGTTCAGCATATGGACTGTTTAGTCCAGTAAACACCGAGTTCTTTAGAAAGTCAATAGGGATTAAGTAAGGCTAACTCAATAGGTACGCTTCTGAAAGTTCGAAACCCCGTGTTCGGCCAGACAAAGCTGCTTCAACGCTTCGAGCTCTTCACGGTAGTCGGCTTCCCCCTCTTCGCGGGGGCTCAATTCCGAAACAACTTCAAACCGGAAGCTCACGCCGCCGAGGAGCTTCCAGTCTGCCTGAAGCTCGGCGTTGGGATGCACGCCCAGATCCAGCTGAAACCTGTGGCGGTTTTCCAGGGCCGGCAAGTTTAGGCCCGCGTCAAACAAGACCCTCCCGTTGACCGTGTTGCGGATCTGGAGGACTCCCATGGGAAACTTTTGACGTTTGTAGTCGGCCGTCAGCTCCTTCTTGGTTTTCATGGATGAAGCGCCTCCACCCACCCCTTCACAAAGGACGGCAGATCGGCCGTCCAATCGGAGGTCAAAACTTTGAGGCGGTCCAGGTCGCCCGAGTACAGCGCTCGGCAAGCCTCCTCGAAACCGGCTTCGTTTCCCGCCAGCGACCAAAGAATCTTGCCCAGAATCTCGCGTTGCCTTTTGGGGTCACCGGCCTGGCGGCTCATGGCTTCTTCGACAAGCCTGCGCAGGGTTCCCGACGCCCTGGTGGGCTGAGCGTTCAGCCAGTCCCAGTGCCGGGGGAGAAGCGTGACCTCGGTGCTCACGACGCCAAGTTTTGGCCGTCCGGGACCTGTCTTCACGGGTGGAGGCTGGAGCCGGGCCAAGACCTCTTCAGCGGACCCCCGCCAATCGAAATCGAGCTGAAGACCTGTGCTGTGATCGAAAATGAGCAGCGGAGCTTCGAGGTTGGCGCTGAAGGGGAAAGCGGTCGTCACAACGTCGCGCAACGATCCGGTTCGCAAGAGCCGCGGCCCGCAGAAGGCCGAATAGAGGGAGTCATTCATCAGGGGAATATACCAGGGTAAAAATACCGTGTCAATATTACCCTGGTAATATTGACACGGTGGGAAGCCGATTTTCCGAGAACCTGATATTCTAGAAACCCATGATCTTCCTCGTCCTTGAGCTCGATTTGATCCCCGGTCAAGCCGAGGCACAGCTTTCCCCCCTGGCGTCTAAGCGCTGGGGCTGTTCTCTGAGGCTTCACCGCATCCTCAAGAAAAGCGTCGACGCCCGCAAGAAAGACCGCGTCGTCGTCAAGTACCGGGCCGTCTTCGAAGCGGACCCCGCCGACAAGGACCGTCTGCTTCGACGAGGCGCCACAACGTGGATACCGGAGGAGACCGAGCGGCCCCTGCCGGCGGCCACGAAGCCGCGGGTGGTGGTCGTTGGCACCGGACCTGCAGGGTTGTTTTGCGCGTTGCGCCTGCTCGAACGGGGTCTGACCTGCACGGTGCTTGAACAGGGGAAACCCGTGGAGGAGAGGCACGCCGATATCGAACGGCTGCGGTCTGGGGGAAGTCTTGACCCCGATAGCAACGTCGTCTTCGGCGAAGGCGGCGCCGGGACATACTCGGACGGCAAGCTGACCACCAGAATCCACAAACCAGGCATCAGCTGGGTCTTCGACCGCCTCGTCGATCACGGCGCATCCGCGAGCATCCTTTACGACGCCAAACCTCACGTTGGCACCGACGTTCTTTCGACAGTCGTCGCCTCGATCCGCCGTCAGCTCGTAGCGGGCGGCACCCTTGTGCTTTTCGGTCAGAAGGTCGTTAGTATTGTGCGCCAAGAAGGACGAGTCGTGGCCGTCAGAACCGCGGGAGGCCAAGAATACCCCGCCGACGCCTTGGTGTTGGCGTGCGGCCACTCGGCGAGGTCGCTCTACCAGACGCTGGCCGACGAAGGCCTTTCGCTGGAACGCAAAGGGTTTGCCGTCGGCGTGCGCATCGAACATTCCGCGGCCTTCATCAACGCCGCGCAGTACGGATTGTGGGCCGACCGGCTGCCGGCCGCCGACTACAGGCTGACGTGGACCAACCCTTCGACCGGACGGGGCACCTACTCGTTCTGCATGTGCCCTGGCGGCGAAGTTGTCAATTCCAG
>CAYYUZ010000073.1:0-16593 GCA_964475005.1 uncultured Spirochaetales bacterium | reverse complement strand
GCCCTTGCCGATTTCGACACCTTTTTGCCCCGTTTTGTGGCCGATGAATTGCGGTTGGCCCTTGTCGAGTTCGACCGGAGGATACCTGGCTTTATCGACCACGGAACCCTGATCGGTGTAGAAACCCGAACCTCGTCCCCCGTGAGGATCGTTAGGGGAGAATCCCTGCAGTCGCCGGACTGCGCGGGAATCTTCCCCGCCGGTGAAGGTGCCGGTTACGCGGGCGGCATCGTCAGCTCTGCGGTCGACGGCGTCCGGATTGCCGACGCGCTGTGCGCCAAGGTATGCTAGAATCGAGGCATGTCAATTCACATTTCCGCATCACCCGGACAAATTGCTGACGCCATCCTGTTGCCAGGAGACCCGCTGAGGGCACAGTTCATCGCCGAGAAATTCCTTGAGGGGCCGGTGCAGTTCAACAAGGTCCGCAACATGTTCGGCTACACAGGAACTTATAGGGGCCAACGCGTCTCGGTGATGGGGACGGGCATGGGCATGCCCAGCCTATCGATCTACGTCAACGAGCTGATTCGTGACTACGGTGTGAAGCGTCTTGTCCGCGTCGGTACTTGCGGCGGACTTTCGGAAGCGGTGAAAGTCCGCGACCTCGTGCTGGGGCTTTCGGCGTCGACAGATTCTGCGGTCAACAAAGTCCGCTTTCGGGGAATGGACTACGCTCCGGCCCCCTCCTTTCGGCTTCTCCACAGCGCCTTCGAAGCGGCCAAGGCGAAAAACCTTCCCGTGCACGTCGGTAGGATCGTTTCAAGCGATTCCTTCTACACCTTCGACCCCGATCAATGGAAACTCTGGGCGAAATTCGGCGTCATCGCCGTCGAAATGGAGGCCGCGGAACTCTACACCCTGGCGGCCCAGTACGGCGTCGAGGCTCTAGCCGTGCTGACGGTGAGCGACCACTTGGTCACTGGTGGTGACACTAGTAGCGAGGAAAGAGAACGGTCTTTTGGTGCCATGGTCGAAGTGGGGCTGGAGGCGGCCTTAGTCTAGAACGGCCTGTGCCGACAGGGCGCTTTCCACGCGCTGTTCGAGGTCGGCGCCCAGGTGTCCCAACGGATCGCGGCACCAGCCTCCCGGGAGTCCCCGAAAACGCATGGCGTGTTTCAGACTTCCGGGAATTTGCGGTTCGATGACGGTAGCGATCAAGGGTGCCAAGGGCGCCAAAAGGGCGGCGGCCTCGACAGTTCGTCCTTTGACCAAGGCGTTGACCACGGCTGCCATCTCCTTCGGCCAGAGGTTGCCGGCGACGCTGGTTAGGCCGTCGAACCCTCGAGCCCAAGTCGCGACAATCGTCCGGTCGTTCCCCGAAAAAACCTGAAAGTCCTTTCCCAATAGTCCCTTGATCCGGCTGGCGCGAGCAGGGTCTCCTGTCTCCTTGATGGCTTTGATCGTAGAATTCTCCGACACAAGGACCTCAAGAATCTCGGGGAGGAGGTCAAAGGCGGTTCGGATCGGATTGTTGTACAGGATGACAGGCAAGTCGGTGGTTTGACAAATGCGACCCGTGTAGACTTGAGCGTCGAGCGGGGTCAAACGAACGTAAGGCGGGAACCCCACCAAAAGGCCCCGGGCGCCGGCCTCTTTTGCCGACTTGGCCAAGACTTCAGCGTCTGCGGTCCGAACAGCGGCGACACCAGCGTAGACGTCGACGCCGGGACCCGCCTCGTCGACCACCCAGCGGTATAGGCGGCCCCGCTCTTCAATGGTCATCGAGTGCTGTTCGCCTGTGGATCCGGACACAAGAAAGGCACCGACTTCTTCTTTCTTCAGGTGGGAAACCAAGCTGCGGACAGAGGCCTCACTCAGCTTCCCCTCGGCGGTGAAAGGGGTGACCAAGGCCACACAAAATGGGGCGAACGGGCGGTTGTTCATGATTGCATGATAACACGGAGTTGGCGTTCCGGCCTTTGGTCTCAAAACAGAGGTCAGGTGCGGTCTTTGGTCCCGGCTCTTTTCTGATTGTAGGCCACAACTTTCTCGACAATGAGTTCGCGAAGATCGGATTCCAGACTGGCGGCTTCACTGCGGAAGCGTTCAATCTCGTCGTCGGCAATGGCCCTTCCGTCTCCCTGAAGAATTCCCGTGCTCTGGTGAGAATAGCCATTTTCGACAGTGCTTTCAGACACGTTGTGGGAACTCGTATAGTCGGTTGTCCAGGTGAACGCCCGTTCGGAGCGATTGCGCGACAGGCAGAGTTGAAACCCATAGAGTTCCCCTCCCTGCGATTTGTACCAGACGATCAGCTCAAAATAGGAATTCACAAACCAACGCCGAAACCCTTCCTCGGGCCTTTGGCGCACAGATAGATTCTCTTTCAATAGATCGACGGTCGCCGAGGAATTCATCGTAGGTTTCTCCTCTCACTTTTGAATCAATTTATCCCCACCAGCGCCGCGCGGCAAGTCAATCCTCTCGCCCAAGGAAAGAGACAGAGGGTCGCGACGGAGTCACGAAGGAACGCAGTCGAGACCTCTTTTCGGACAGGACCCGCCCGTAAGAGAACTCTTCGGGGTCCTCGAGGCCGGCCCCGCAATTGTCACGGTCAGGACCTTTGGCTATAATTCCGCCACTATGACCGCAGCTGAACTCCGCCGAAAATACCAAGAATTCTTCCAAACCAAGGGTCATGCCGTAATCTCGGGCAAGAGCCTCATTCCCGAGAACGACCCCACCGTGCTGTTCAACACCGCCGGCATGCAGCCCCTGGTGCCCTACCTTCTGGGCGAAAAGCACCCCCTGGGAACCCGCCTCGTGGACGTGCAGAAGTGCGTCCGGACAGGAGACATCGAAGAAGTGGGCGACCCCAGCCATCTGACGTTTTTTGAAATGCTGGGCAACTGGTCTTTGGGCGACTACTTCAAGAAGGAAGCCATCGCCTGGTCCTTCGAGTTTCTTACAAGCAAGCAGTGGCTTGGCATCGACCCGAAGAAGCTTTGGGTCACGGTGTTCGCCGGTGAAGCCGGAATTCCCCGCGACGAAGACTCAGCGGCGATCTGGAAGAGCCTTGGCATTCCCGAGTCTCGCATCAGCTACCTGCCGCGAAAAGACAATTGGTGGGGACCGGCCGGTCAGACGGGTCCCTGTGGTCCCGACAGCGAAATGTTCTACGACACAGGACGCGTCTGCGCCAAGGGCGACAAGTGTGAAGGGCCGTCTTGCGGCTGCCGCAAGTGGCTCGAAATTTGGAACGACGTGTTCATGCAGTACAACAAGGACGCCGAAGGGAAGTACGTTCTCCTGCCCAAACCCAACGTTGACACCGGCATGGGCGTTGAGCGCACAAGCACCATCCTGCAGGGAAAGCTGTCCGTCTACGAAACGGAGCTGTTCACGCCCGTCATTGCCGCTGTCGAAAAGGCCACAGGCTACCAGTACGGCAGCGATGAAACCAAGGACACCTACGTCCGGGTGATCTGCGACCATGTGAAAACCAGCTGTTTCATTCTGGGGGACGACCTGGGCGTCAAGCCGTCGAACCTGGGCCAGGGCTACATTCTGAGGCGTCTGATCCGCAGGGCCGTCCGCAACGGACGCAAGCTGGGTCTCGACAAACCCTTCCTCAAGATTCCGGCCGAGGCGGTCCTGGGCATCTACCGCGGGGTTTACGACGAGGTGGTTGGCCGCGCTTCGATGATTTTCGAGGAATTGACCCACGAAGAGGAGCGTTTCCTCAAGACTCTCGAACACGGCGAGAAAGAATTTGAGAAGATGCTTCCCGGACTGCTCAAGAACCCCAACAAGGAAGTCAGCGGTCGGCTGGCGTTCAAGCTCTACGACACCTACGGGTTCCCTATCGAAATCACCACCGACCTAGCCAACGAGAACGGAATGACCGTCGACAAGGCCGGGTTCGACGAAGCGTTCGCCAAGCACCAGGAATTGTCGAAGGCCGGGGCCGACAAGACCTTCAAAGGCGGATTGGCCGACCACAGCGAAATGACAACGGCGCTCCATACGGCGACCCACTTGATGCACAAGGCCCTCCAAATGGTCTTGGGCGAGCACGCCAAGCAGAAAGGGTCCAATATCACCCCGGAACGCCTGCGCTTCGACTTCAGCCACGACGGCAAGATGACCCCCGAGCAGATTAGCCAAGTGGAAAAAATCGTCAACGAGCAGATCGGCCGCGCCTTGCCCGTGACGATGACCATGATGAAAATCTCCGAGGCCAAGTCTCAAGGCGCCATGGCCTTGTTCGGTGAGAAGTACGAAGAAACGGTGAAGGTCTACCGGATTGGCGACTTCAGCATGGAAGTCTGCGGAGGTCCCCACGTGGAAAACACCAAGACCTTGGGCAAATTCAAGATTCAGAAAGAGGAAGCCAGTTCAGCGGGAGTCCGTCGCATTCGGGCCGTTCTGGAACTCTAGGTGGATTTCACCCAGTTTGTCGCGTTGCAGCCCTGGCAATGGGCCCTAACGGCGGTTTCGGGGTTTATTGTCGGCTTGTCCAAAACGGGATTGCCGGGACTCGGTCTGATCTTCGTGCCTCTGATGGCGCTTGCCTTCGGCGCAAAAGTCTCCACGGGAATTCTGCTTCCCATTCTGAACATGGGCGACCTGTTTGCGGTTTCCTACTACCGCAGGCACGCCGACACCAAGAGTCTCTTCAAATTGCTTCCCTGGGCGTTGGTAGGCTTGGCGGCCGGAGTGACAGTAGGCGCAAGCCTCCCGGACGCCGATTTCAAACGGATGCTGGGAATCGTCGTGTTGGTCTTGCTGGCGCTCATGATTTGGCAGGATTTCCGTAGGAACCAGGAAACGGTCCCCACGGCCTGGTGGTTCGGAGCCCTCGCGGGGTTGGCCGCCGGGTTCACCACCATGGTCGGCAACGCCGCCGGGCCTGTGATGAGTCTGTATCTGATCTCGATGCACCTTCCCAAGAACGCCTTCATCGGCACTTCGGCGTGGTTCTTTCTTATTCTCAACCTTGTTAAGGTGCCCCTGCAAATTTTCTTTTGGCACAACATCAGCCCTGCGTCGTTTGTGTTGGACCTCGCCATTCTTCCGGCAATTGCCCTGGGGGCTTGGACGGGACTGAAAGTGGTGGGGAGAATTCCTGAGCGGGCGTTCAAAATCCTCGTGCTGGTGATGACGGGGGTCTCGGCGCTGGCCCTTCTGGCGTCATGACGACGCTGACCACGAAGCGGCTGATCCTTCGAGCCCTCACTCCCAAGGACGCGGCCCTGCTACTTGAATTTGACCTCCGTAACCGTGACTTTCTGTCCGCGTGGGAGCCCCAGCGCAACGAGCTCTACTTCACCGCAACCCGCGCCCTGGCTGCAGTGAAGGCCGACGCGCGCTCGGCCCGGCGTGGAGTGGCTTACCGCTGGAATCTTTTTCTCAAGTCGGACTCGAAAAGGATCATCGGCAGCGTCTCCCTGAGCAGCATTGTCGAAGGCGCGTTCTTGTCGGCGCTGCTGGGTTACCGGCTTGATGGCGAAATGCAAGGCCAGGGGCTTATGTCGGAGGCCGTCAGCGCGGTAGTGGACTACGCTTTCGACATGCTGGGTCTTCACCGCATTGAGGCCAACGTCATGCCGCGAAACACCGCATCGCGGCGTCTGTTGTGCGGGCTTGGATTTGAAGAAGAAGGAATCGCGCGCCGCTACCTCAAGATTGCAGGGGTGTGGGAAGATCACCTGCATCACGTGCGGTTCAACCGGAACCTCGAGTAGGCTTGGGCGCCTCCTAGGAACCTATTTGGCGGGCACTGTCAACTCAAGGAAAGCGTCAAGGCCGGCCTTCAAGGCCCGATAGTCCGGAGGATTCTGGACGCCAGACCAGCCGGGAAGGGCCTTGGTCAACGCCGTGACCCGGCAGAACTGGTGGTCTCCCAGCGCCGGACCAAGCTGCAGAGCCACCGCCCTCCGGCTGGTGGGACATTCGCTCCTCACGATCATGTTCCGGGCAACCAGGGCGTCGATGAGGCGGCTTGCTGCGCTCTTTTTCAGCCCGCAGCGACGGCACACGTCGGTCAAAGGCGTTCCGGGATGGTCGGCGACGTCTCGAACCACGAGCAGTTGCGAGGCGTTCAAGCTGAGGGTGGCAGCGTGAGCTTCCAGGTTGGCCGTGATCCGAGCTTGGACCACCAGGTAGGTGTTGAACAGCTCGTCCAAAGCAGAAACCGGTACATTCATGGATCTATGATACCACCAAAATCTCCGCAAAGCGAGGACCCCGCCTCTGCCGTCGCTCTGCAGCCATGCAGTGGCGGAACCCGTGAAAGCTGAACGCATTTGCTTTCAGTCGGCAACGTAGGCTAAATTCTTGCCGTAGAGAAGGCGAGGAGGCTCCCATGGGCAGGAACGATTTGGATTGGCTGTTGGATCACGCGATGCTGGAGGGCGGGGCCAAGGTTCGATCTCGGGTTTCCGGCCACGGAGAGCAGTGGCAGCGGCCCTACGCCGAAAGTCGGCCACGTGCAGCCTCGTCGGTGGCGTCTGTGTGGTTCGCCGCCTATCCAGGATCGATCATCACCAAACACGGTAGGTCGGTCCTGGCCACCCTCGCGGATCCGGCTCTGTGGGCCACGTTCGCCGATATAGGCATTCAGGCCGTTCATACGGGTCCAACCAAGCGTGCCGGGGGACTCAATGGCCGCGAGTACACTCCCTCTGTCGACGGGCACTTCGACAGAATCTCGCTGGAGATCGATCCGGCGTTCGGAACCGTCGAGGAATTCCAGACGATGAGCGCCAACGCCAGGGCCGTCGGTGCCGGTGTCATCGACGACATCATTCCCGGACACACGGGCAAGGGGGCGGACTTTCGGCTGGCCGAACTCGGCTACGGTGACTATCCGGGCATCTATCACATGGTCGAGGTCCAACCCCAAGACTGGGAGATCCTGCCCCCGGTTCCGTCGGGGAAGGATTCCGTTAACCTTTCCCCAGCCGCCGTCGACCGTCTCAAGGCTCTCGGATACATCGTCGGTCCTCTTCAGAGGACGATCTTTTATGAGCCCGGGGTGAAAGAGACCGACTGGAGCGCCACCAGCGCTGTTACCGGCGTCGACGGTCGGGTCCGCCGCTGGGTTTACCTCCACTATTTCAAGGACGGGCAGCCCACCCTCAACTGGCTGGACCCGTCGTTTGCCGGCCCGCGCCTGATCATGGGCGACGCTTTACATTCCCTCTCCGTTCTGGGGGCCTCGATGCTCAGGCTCGACGCCAACGGATTTCTTGGCATCGAACCCCGCACGGAAGGCCGGGCCTGGTCGGAGGGTCACCCGCTGTCGGTGACCGCGAATCAAATCATCGCGGGCATGGTGAGAAAGGTTGGCGGCTTTACCTTCCAGGAGCTGAACCTTACCGTCGACGACATCGCCGCCATGACCAAGGGGGGAGCCGACCTTTCCTACGATTTCATCACCCGGCCGGCCTACCACACGGCACTTGCGTCGGGCGACACCGAATTTCTTCGCCTCATGCTGGCCACGATGGTTGAGTACGGCATCGACTCGGCTGCGCTCATCCACGCCCTGCAGAACCATGATGAGCTGACTCTCGAACTTGTCCACTTCTGGACCCTCCATCGAAACGATTCGTATGCCTATCATGGCGCTACCGTGACAGGGACGCAGCTTCGCGACGAAATTCGGCAAATTCTGTACAGCGGGCTGACCGGGAGCGCGGCGCCCTACAATTTGGCGTTCTCGAACCAGGGGATTGCTTGTACCACGGCGTCTGTTGTCGCGGCCTCCCTCGGATTCACAGACCTAGACGCCCTGGGCCCCGGCGATATCGGAGCCATCCGTGACGCCCACCTTTTGCTGGTTCTCTACAACGCCTTCCAGCCGGGGGTATTCTGTCTTTCGGGTTGGGATCTTGTCGGAGCTTTACCTCTACCCCCCAATGCCGTCCAGGAACGGATGGAAGACGGAGACACCCGCTGGATCAACCGCGGGGCCTACGATCTGATGGGGATCAACCCCGCAGCGGAGCACTCGGCAAGCGGACTTCCCCGCGCCAGAGCGCTCTATGGCTCGCTGCCGGATCAGCTGAACGATCCTGACTCCTTTGCCAGTCGGTTGAAGCACCTCCTCGCGATCAGAAAGGCGTTTCGTCTTCACGAGGCACGGCTGCTGTCCGTCCCTATACCGGCTAACCCTGGACTTCTAGTGATGGTCCACACGCTGCCTGACGGCCTGGGAACCGAGGTGACGGCTCTCAATTTCAGCGGGCACTCTGTGTCGGAGACGATGATTTTGGAAGGAGTTGACGGAAGCTCCTGCCAAGAGTTGATCGGAGGCGGTTCCCCGGGGGTCTACGAACCTCGGGTTGGGTTGGAGATCCGCCTAGAGGCCCGTCAGGGTAAGGCCTTCTTACTAAAGTAGTCGAGAAAAAGAAACTTATTGACAAGACGGGACTTTGGTTGGATTCTAGCGAAAGAACTTTTATGAAAGAACTTTCAAGATGAGAAACAGTCTTCCTGTTGCCCCAGGGTCGACGATCTACGACGTCGCCGATATGGCAGAAGTCAGTATTTCCACAGTCTCACGGTATCTGAACAACCCAGAAAAGGTGAATTCAGCGACCGCTACGAGGGTGAAGAACGCCATGGACCAACTTGGCTACATCCCTCACGGCAACACGGGCACCAAGGCCAGTCGGCAGGTAGGGCGAATTGGCATTCTGACGCCCTTTTTTCCCGCGCCAAGCTTTGTTCAGCGTCTTCAGGGCATGACGCCCGTGTTTCGGCAGGCCCATTGCGAGATGCTGATTTACACTGTCGACACGCCCGAGCAGTTGCAGGAATACCTTCATTCCATTCCGTTCTCGAAAAGACTCGACGGGCTCATCATCATGTCGATGCGGATCGGTCACGACGACGCCCAGCGCCTCTCTAGGGCCGGGCTACAGGTTGTCCTAATTGAGAACCACCACCCCCAGTTTAGCGGGGTCGAGGCCGACAACGTCCGCGGTGGCATTTTGGCCGCCGAGCACTTTCTTTCAAAGGGCTACGCCCCTTGCGCCTTCGTGGGTGAGAGGACGGTTCCCGCGTACTCCCTTCACACAAGCGAGCCGCGCGGTCAGGGCTACCAGGAAACCCTGGCCAAGGCCGGTCTGCCCGTTGCCCCGACCGACATCCTTTTGGGGGAAGTCACGGTCGAGGACGGTCAGCGTATGGGTCTTGAACTTCTGAGCCGTGCTTGCCGCCCGCGGGCCGTGTTCGCCATGTGCGACTTGCAGGCCATAGGCGTGTTGCGGGCAGCGCGTCAGCTTGGGTTGCGTGTGCCTCAAGACGTTGCCGTTTTAGGCTTCGACGACATCGAGGCGGCCGACTACATGGACCTTTCGACGGTAAGCCAGTCGCTGGGCGAGTCGGGACGACTAGCGGCCGAACTCCTGCTGGGCCGCATCCGCGAGCCCGACCGGCCCCTGCAGTCCATTCATTTGAAAGTATCTGTCATTCAAAGATCATCGACCTGAACCGGTAGGGAAAGGAGGGGAGGTTCAACCGGCTGGCTATTCGGGGCTCTGCCCCACAAAGGAGACATTCATGAAAAAGATTCTGACCGTTCTGGCCGCGTGTGCGGCCCTGACCCTGTTCACCGCCACGGTGGCTGCCGACCCGCTTTCGGACGCCCTGGCCGGAAAATACAAAGGCACCACTGTCACGATGACTGGTCCCTTTACCGACAACGACGCCGTCAAGTTCAACGAATCCGTCAAGGAGTTCGAAGCCAAGACTGGCATTAACATCGTCTACGAGGGCTCCAAGGAATTTGAAGCGTCGATTTCGATCCGCGTCGAAGGTGGTAACCCTCCCGACGTCGTGGACTTTCCTCAGCCCGGCCTCCTCAAATCGTTTGCGGCCAAGGGAAAAGTCGTTGACTTGAACAAGGTGCTTCCCGCGACCTTCAAGGCCAACTACATTCAGAGCTGGCTCGACATGGCCACCATGCCTGGTCCCAAAGGCCCCATCATGGCCGGTCTGTGGGCCCGCGCCAACACCAAGGGAACTATTTGGTACAACAAGAAGGCCTTTGACAAGGCCGGCTACAAGGTTCCCGCCACTTGGGCTGAACTTGTCGCCCTGCAGAATCAGATCAAGAAAGACGGTGACGCTCCCTGGGCCATCGGCATCGAGTCCGGCGCCGCCACAGGTTGGGCCGCCACCGACTGGACCGAACAGCTGATGCTTCGCACCACAAGCCTGGAGAACTACGACAAGTGGGTCGCCGGCACGTTGAAATTCAGCAGCCCCGAAGTCCGCAAGGCCATTCAGATCTGGTCCGACATCTGGTTCCCCGACGGCAACGTCTACGGCGGCCGCAAGTCGATCGCGACCACCAGCTTCGGCGACGCTCCCAAGGTTCTTTTTGAGAACCCCCCGAAAGCCTGGCTCCACGATCAGGGCAACTTCGTCACGAGTTTCTTCCCCAACGGTCTTGTGGCGGGAGTCGACTATGACTTCTTCAATCTGCCCGCCTACGACGCCAAGTATGGCGCTCCGCTTGAAGTCGGCGGCGACATCTACGCGATGTTCAACGACCGCCCCGAAGTTCGGGCCGTCATGCAGTATTTTGGAAAGGCCGAATCGATCAAGACCTGGATCCAGTCCGGCGGTGTCTTGGCCCCCCAGAAGGACGTCGATGTTTCGTGGTACACCAACTACGTCGACAAGAAGCTTGGGACCATGCTCAAGGAAGCTAAGGGACTCCGCTTCGACGCTTCCGACCTGATGCCCGGTGCCGTCGGCGCTGGCTCGTTCTGGAGGGAGATCACCTCCTACGTTTCTGGGTCGAAGACTTTGGACGAAACCGTCAAAGCCATCGACGCCAGCTGGCCTAAGTAAGGTAAAAGTCTCACGCGAAGTCACCAAGGAGAGAAAGGGCACGAGGGATAGCGAAATGGGAAATCCGTGGTTCTTCCCTTCGTGCCTCCTTCTCTGCCTCCGTGGCTTCGTGTGGAATTCCTTGTTCCTATGTTCCCCGAGGAGGTATCCCCGAAATGTCGTCACCCCAGTTGGTTATCCCGGAAAATCCTGTTTGGAAGGCTGTCAAACTGATTGTTCTGCTGGCCGTCACCGTAGTCATCCTGGGGGGAGGCTTCGTCTTCCTCAAGGAGTACAAAGATTCGAAGATTATTCTGACGGTGTTTGCCGTCTTTTGGGGCGTCGGTTCGACGGGTCTTCTGTACACCGTCCTCAACGCCCTCGGGGAGACCTTCTCCCGCAAAGTCCGTGCCTGGCTTCTTCCCTTGATCTTTGCAGGCCCGGCACTTGTCCTCCTGTTTTGGTTCCTCGTGCTTCCGACCCTTCGCACCTTCGGCCTGAGTTTTCTTGACGAGACGAGCACCCGGTTTGTGGGTCTGGAAAACTATCTCTACGCGTTCACGAATCCCACCATGCTCGAAAGTTTCGGCAACAACCTGCTGTGGTTGGTCTTCGGAACCTCGGGCACCGTCATTCTCGGGCTGATCATCGCCGTTTTGGCCGACCGCAGCCGGTGGGAATCGGCGTTCAAGGCGCTGGTCTTCATGCCCATGGCCATCAGCTTCGTGGGTGCCGGTGTCATCTGGAAGTTCATCTACGCCTACAAAGGCGAGGGTGTGGCCGACATCGGCCTGCTCAACGCCATCGTCGTGGCCTTCGGCGGCCAGCCTCAGGCGTGGCTGCAACTGGCTGGCTGGAACAACTTTCTTCTGATCATCATCATGGTCTGGCTTCAAACCGGGTACGCCATGGTCATCCTTTCGGCGGCCATCAAAGGCATACCTTCGGAACAGATTGAGGCCAGCCGGGTCGACGGCGCCACCGAGTTTCAGATCTTCTTCCGCATCATCATCCCTTCGATCATGGGGAGTCTGATCACGGTCACCACGACGGTGCTGATCTTCAGTCTCAAGCTTTTCGACATCGTCCGGGTCATGACTGGCGGCAATTTTGGCACCAACGTCGTGGCCAACCAGTTCTATATCGAACAGTTTACCTTCGGCAGCACAGGCCACGCGTCGGCGATTGCCATCGTGCTGCTCATCGCCATCGTTCCCGTGCTGATCTACAACCTCAGGCAATTTGCCGAAAGGAAGGCCTTCAAATGAGCAAGAAAGCGCAGGAAGGCCGCAAGCCCAACCCCCTGGCCACCCTGATCGTCACCCTCATCCTCGTCGCCATCGCCGTCGTGTGGACCGTGCCGACGCTGGGCGTTCTTGTTACTTCGTTCCGCGATTCCAAGGATATATTCAGTTCCGGCTGGTGGACGGTTTTGCCCCATCAGGGCTGGACCAAGACCGGCGAAATCGAACTCGATGCCGCAGTCGATCCCGACCAGCCTATCACGATCGAAGGCAAGACCGCCGATTTTGCCGCCTGGAGGGCCGGGGTTTCCGTGACTCCCGACCGGCAGTTGAAGTGGGTAGGCAACAAGCGAACCCGCACCATCGAAGTCTCTGAACGTCGATGGGTGGGTTTCGGCGCCAACCTTACCATGGACAACTACAAGAACGTCCTGTCGGCGGGCGAGATCAAGTACAAAGACGGCCAAGGCCAAGAGATCAGCCGGCAGGGAAACAACTTCACAGACGCCGTGCTCAACTCGCTCGCGGTCGCCATCCCGGCGACGCTCATCCCCATCCTGATCGCTGCGTTCGCCGCCTTTGCCTTTGCGTGGATGGAGTTCCCCGGACGCAAGACTGTCTTCATTCTTGTGGTGGGTCTACTCGTCGTTCCGCTTCAGATTGCCCTGATTCCCATTTTGCAGGACTTCACTAAACTCGACCTCAACGGCACCTACCTGGCGATGTGGCTCGCGCATACGGGATTTGGACTGCCCCTGGCGATCTATCTGCTGTTCAACTACATTGGCGGCCTGCCACGCGACATTCTTGAATCGGCCTACATTGACGGCGCCACGCCGTTCACCACGTTTGTCAGACTTATTCTGCCGCTGGCGGTGCCCGCGCTGGCCAGTTTTGCCATCTTCCAGTTCCTTTGGGTCTGGAACGACTACTTGGTCGCGCTGATCTTCCTGGGGGACCGCAACCGCGTCGTGACCAGCGCCCTGGCCGCTATGGTCGGTGAAAAGGGTCAGGACTGGCACCTTTTGACCTCGGGGGCCTTTTTGAGCATGATTCTGCCGCTGGTAGTCTTCTTCAGCCTACAGCGTTTCTTCGTGCGGGGCTTGATGGCGGGGTCGGTTAAGGGCTGATGGAACACCTCTGGACCGCTCTTAGACGACAATGTGAGGCCCGCTGGAAAGAGAAGGGACTGACTTCCTCGAAGTTCTGGCCGGAATTCGAGGCACGGCTCGATGCCGAATTCTTGAGGCTGGCGGAACTCTTGTGGGAGCTCTACGGCTCGCGTCCCGACTTTGCCTTCCAGCTTGAGGTTCTCGTTGAAAGCATTTTCATGGCCTTTGAAGCCCGGCCAGAGGCCCTCAAGGCCCGCGACCGGGTCCGTTCCCCCGAGTCGGGCTGGTTTCTCGGCTCGGACCAGGTCGGCGCCGTCTGCTACGTCGACAGGTTCGCTGGAACCTTTCGGGGGCTTGAAGCGCGAATCCCGTATCTGAAGGAACTCGGGGTCACCTATTTGCACCTCATGCCCTTCTTCCTGGCGCCGGAAAAGGAAAGTGATGGCGGCTACGCGGTCTCGAGCTACCGCGACACCAACCCCGTGTTGGGAACTATGGCGGACCTTGAGCACCTAGCCGAAGTTCTGGAAGCTCAAGGCATCGCCCTGGTTGCCGATTTCGTGTTCAACCACACAAGCGACGAGCACGCTTGGGCCAAGGCAGCTGCGGAGGGTCAGCACCAGTTCAAGGACTACTACTGGCTGTTCCCCGACCTGGCCGACACCAAACCCTGGCAGGCGAACCTCCGCGATATTTTTCCAGAGATCCGCAAGGGGTCGTTCACGGGACGCCCGGACCTCGGCCAGTGGGTCTGGACCACCTTCAACAGCTTTCAATGGGATCTGAACTATCAGAACCCCGCGGTCTTCGCCGCTATGGCGGGTGAAATGATCAGTCTGGCGAACCGCGGCATCAGCATCTTACGCCTCGATGCGGTCGCCTTCGTCTGGAAGAAGCTGGGAACCAACTGCGAAAACCTCCCCGAAGCCCACACCATCATCCGGGCCTTTCAGACGGTGGCGAGGCTGGCCTGTCCGTCTCTCCTGTTCAAGAGCGAAGCCATTGTGCACCCCGACGACATTGCGAAGTACATCGACCTGCGCGAGTGCCAGCTCAGCTACAACCCACTGCTCATGGCCGAACTGTGGGAGGCCTCGGCGACCAAGGAGACCAAGCTGCTGGCCCTTTCGATGGCCAAACGCCACGCTCTCCCCGCCGGCACGGCCTGGATCAACTACGTGCGCTGCCATGACGACATCGGCTGGACCTTCGCCGATGAGGACGCCGCCGAAGTTGGCATCCGCGGATGGGACCATCGGCAGTTTCTCAACCGGTTCTACACCGGGGAGTTTCAGGGAACCTTCAGCCGCGGCGTGAGTTTTCAATACAACCCCCTCAACGGCGACCGGAGGATCTGCGGCTCGGCGGCCAGCCTAGCGGGAATCGAAAAGGCGAGGGTTGAAGGACTGGGGCGCGACCTCGACACCGCGGTCAACCGGCTTCTGCTCCTCCACACGATCGCCTACGCAGCCGGCGGAATTCCCCTGCTTTACCTTGGCGACGAATTGGCGGTCGAAAACCGCTACGAGTACCAAGACGACCCCGCGCAAGCCTCCGACAGCCGCTGGGTTCACCGTCCGCTTTGGAGCGACGAATTGGTCGCCAGGCGTCACGATAAGACGACCGTGAACGCAAGGGTGTTCGAGGGTCTGTGCCGGTTGGCGCGGCTTCGAGCTCACCAGCCCGTCTTCGGCGTGCAGGGCTTGAATGTTCTGGCGACTCCCTTCCCCTCGATACTGGCCTTCTTCAAACTTCAAGCGGCCAGCCGCGTCACCCTGCTTGGCAATTTTGCCGAAGTCTCTGTGACCCTGGACCCCGCGACAGTTCAGCATGTGCTAGGGGGACGATCGGGACGCGATCTACTCACCGAGAGGCCGGTGCTGGTCGACGAGCCCCTGGCACTTGAGCCTTGTGGCGTCGCCCTTGTGCTTGGCCGAGACTAGCCCGACCTTCTCAACAAGACGAAGAGATTGTTGCGTCGAAAGGGCTAAACGACGTAAGAATCTGTCCAAAATCACTGTGTCGTTCGCCATTCTTCGTCCTCATATACTCAAAGTACGCTCCGGGCGAAAAATACCTCACTTATTGTGCTCTTGAACATCTTCTTGTGAGAAGGTCGGGCTAGGGGGGATCGCCAGGAAAACTCGCGATCTGCAGGTATGTTCAGACCAAATTAATCCACATTCAAACTAGATTTTTCTTGTTGAAATGTGAATTAGGATTCACAATGAATTAAGAGATTTTCAAGTTCAGGTCGGAAACCGTTCGATCGTTGAATGGTGGTCGCCCAGAAAAGGAGGAACGGTATGCTTTGTGCGTACGTCGAGCCTCCTGAGATCCCACGTCTTGAAGACATCATTGCACGGCATCAGGGGAAACCGGGAGCGTTGCTCGGTATCCTTGAAGAGGCGCAGGAAACCCAGGATCACCGCTATTTGCGTGAGGACGTTCTCCGCCGGGTGGCCGAGATGACAAGGACGCCACTGGCGCGGGTCTACAGCGTCGCCACCTTCTATTCGTTCTTTCAGCTTTCCCCGCAAGGTGATCATTCCCTCGTTGTCTGCCGCGGAACGGCGTGCCACACCCTTGGTTCCTTAGCGCTCCTAGAAGGAGTCTTGAGGATTCTGGGCTTGGCCTCAAGGCCCCACGAGGAGTCCGACGCTCTGACCACTGAAGACGGGTTTCTCTCGGTCAGAACGGTCGCCTGTTTTGGTCAATGCGCGCTGGCGCCTGCGATGATGTGCGACGGGCAGATCCATGGCTCGATGACCGCCGCCAAGGCCGCGACGCTCCTGCGCTCCCTTCGAAAGGTGGCCTCCCATGATTCTCACCAGCTGTGACGCTCTGAAGGGCGCAAGCGAGCGCGCCCGAGGCCGAATTCAGCCTGCAAACGCCATGATCACCGTCGGGCTGGGGACCTGCGGCTTGGGTAACGGCGCCCAGCAGGTTTTCGAAACCTTGGGGCGGCAACTGAAAGGGCGCGCCGACGTCACGCTCAAGCGGGTCGGCTGCTTTGGTTTCTGCGCCCAGGAACCTCTTGTCATGCTCTACCTCCCCCAGAGGCCCGTCCTCCTGTTTAAGTCCTTTCAAGCCAAAGACGTGGACCGGTTCCTCGAGGTGCTCGACTCGCCTCAAACGGATGGAAAACTGCTCAAGAGAGCCTTCGCCCGCATTGAGACCTGGGACTTCAAGACCTCGCGGTTCGAGTTTGGCCGGGGGTTTGCCTCGGTTCCCCTTTGGCACGAACTGCCGTTCTTTCAGGGTCAGCACAAGGTAGTTCTGAGGGATTGCGGCTTTGTCGATCCCGAAGCGATCGAGGATTACCTGGCGGTGGGAGGCTACCAAGCTCTGGCCAAGGCGCTGCACGAGCACCGCCCGCAGGACGTGATCGAGATTGTGACCTCGGCGAAACTTCGGGGACGCGGAGGTGCCGGCTTTCCAAC
>CAYYUZ010000072.1:0-20459 GCA_964475005.1 uncultured Spirochaetales bacterium | reverse complement strand
GTAATCTTGCGGCACGTACCAGACTTCGATTCCTTTGGCTTTGCGACTCAGGCTGGCGTTGAAATGCACCGACAGAAAGAGGATCGATTCCTTTTCATCAAGCTTTTGAGAATCGGCGATTTGAACCCGTTGTTCGAGGGTCGGATAGGTATCACTTTTTCGGGTCAGCACAATGGTTCGGTTGGGGTAGGCTTGGACAAGCAGTTTTTGAAGCTCGAGCACGACGGCCAGCGTCAGGTCTTTTTCCTGGAGGACCACGGATTTTCCGCCAATGGTGTGCTTCCCGATGCTACCAGGGTCGGTTCCCCCGTGGCCAGGATCGAGAACAATGACCTGAATTCGAGGTCCCGAGGCTAGCGGGGCTTCGGGCTTGGGGAGGGCGACTGTGGGAGCGGGGGCAACCGCCTCGCCCTTCCACCAGGCCAGAACGCGCTGAAAGTCCTCGCTTGAAAGCATTCCCGTTTCAGGGTCCAGGCTAGAGAGCTCTAGACTATCTCTTGCGTCGCCGCGCGCCACGCCCGATTCAAGATCGACGGCTAGTCTGTGGCTCGAATCGGAAAGCAACACGACGTTTCGGTAGGGTTCCAAAAAGACCTGGGCTCCTATCTGAGCGCCCAAGTCCTTGAGCGACTGGGACCAGGCCGCACCCGATACCAAGGTCAATAGTCCGAGGAAGGCGAGAATCTTCAAGGTGCCGCCGCCGCGTAGCGGGCCCCGGGCAAGCCCCCGACCAGAAGCGAGCGCCAGAACGCCGGGGGGCGGTTCCTGGGGCCGAGGCCCTCGCTCTCTAGAAGCTCGATGAGCTGATCAAGCGAATTTCCGTATACATCCCGCCATGACTGGGTCCGCGCATGAGCAATCCAATCTTCAGCGGTCTCGGCGGCCACCCCTCGGGCTTGGGGAAACCACCAGGGATCGGAGCCTTCACCCGTCAAGAAGGCCTCGGTGAGGGCGTTTGGAGCCTCGTACTCGAAGGAGACGGCATTCCTAGCTCGGCGGGCGTTCTCTTCGGCCTCAGCAGGGGTTGCGCCCGTCACGATCACGTTGCCCAGTTTCTCCACGTTGTTTCTTGGGAAGACGGTGTCCCGCCCGGCGGCGGTTAGCAGGAAGACTTCGCGAACGCCTTGAAGCTTTTTGGCTTCTTCGACTCCCCGGATAGCCCGTAGACGGCCCGGCAGGCCGATCCAGGCGCGTTCAGCCACGGGGACCGAAGTCGGATTGGGCTGAAGGGAGAGGTCTTGGCCCAAGGCGGTTTCGACGGCCCAGCGAACGGCCGAGCGTCCCGAGGTCAGCGGATACGTCCAGCCAGACATATAGCCACCCGAAAGGCGGGAAGCGATTTCGCCGATGACGGCGCCCCGAGTGGACGAAAACTTCACATCTCCCTTCGCAGCGCCCCAGGAGAGACCGAGAGCCGCGACTCCGCGCTCGAACTCCGCCCAAACGGCCTCTTGGACCTCGGCCGCCGCCACCGAAGGGAAGGTGTGCCCGATCTCGACAAAGCTCGGAGGAAAAACAATGATCCGGTCTGCAAAACCACAACGCTCGATCTTGCCCCTGCGGACGATGGCGTCGAGACTGAACTCGGGGCCGTCAATGTACTCTTCGGCTATCGCGCGGCCTGTCGCGGAGAAGCCCACGGCCTCGATCAGCGCCGGTTCGAGGTCCCCAGCACGGCTTACGAGCTGCACCCCACGGGCACCCATGTTATCTGTCGGTTTCACGACAACGGGAAAGGGAAACGCCAGAGAAACAGGCCCGGATGGGACTCCTTCAAACACTTGGTACTTGGGCGACGTCACGCCAGCCTCGTCGAACCTCCGCCTCATCAGCCCCTTGTCTTTGGCCAGCATTGCCGCTTGGTAGGGTGTGCCGGGGAGGCCTAGGTGGCCGGCTATCCAGGCAACCGTCGTAGAAAAATCGGTTCCGACGGTCAGGACCCCGTCAAGGCGGTGATTGACCCGATGCTTTCGCGCGGCCGCCAGGCACAGATCGAGATTCTTGATGTCGCACACCTCGAACCAATCCGCCCGCCCCGCCGCCGGAGCCTTGGGGTTGCCATCGAGGCACAGAACCTTGACTCCCAAATCGTGGGCGTGGTCTATCGCGGGGAGTTGCATCACGCCTCCTCCCACCAGGAGAAGATGTCGGGTCATGGGAGCTCCTTGACTTTTCGGGCGTAGACTTCAAAAGTGTCGCCCCAGCCGAAGCAGCGGTCCAGAACGGCGATGACAGAATACAGGAACCCCGAAGGTTTTTTCAAACCGGGGAACCTCTCGGGATGCCGGCCCGTGATGCGCACGGCCTTGACTTTGAACCCGAACCGGCCGAGTACTCTCGAAGCGTTGCGGGGGTTCCAAATGGAGAAGTGATCGTCTGGGCTCTCTCTCCAAAATTTCGAAGGCTTGAACCTTCTCGTGATTCCCCTGCCGTTAGGGGTGGAAAAAGCCAGGATGCCGCCCTGAGGCAAAAGGCCGCTGGCCTTGCGCAAAACGGCGTCAAGATCTGGAAAGTGTTCGATGACGTACCAAAGCGTTACGGTGTCGGGGTAGGCCTCTCCCGGAAAAGCCTGTTCCCACGAAAAGTCTAGGAAGGATGCCGAGGCGGCCGGGAACTTCAAGGTTTCGCACACATGCCTCACCGCGTCTTGGGCGATGTCGAGGCCAAAGGGAAGGTGGCCCGACCGCGCCGCGGCAGCCAGGAACGGCCCGTAGGCACAGCCGACGTCGAGAATTCTGCGGTGCTCACGTTTGCCGCAATGTGCTTCCAGGTAAGCCAGCCGTTGACTGCCGACGCCTCGGATGTGATCGAAATCGTCGAGATAGGTCTTGCCGTACTGCTTTTGATAGTCCTCGAAGAAGTAGGCCTGGGAATAGACCTTGGGCGGCAGTTGGTGCACCGAAAGGTACTCCATACCGCACACACGGCATCGGTGGTAGCTTTTGTGGACCGTTCGGGCAAAGACCGGGTGTCCCTGGGTACGGCAAACCGGACAAACGCCGTCGGAACCCTGGAAGCCGGCAAAATACCGGCCAGCCTCCACCGGCGGCTCCAGAAATTTTCCCGCTGCGGTGCGTGCCGCGGCGGGCGCTCGTAGAACGCCCGAAAGAAATTTCTTGGAACTCGGATGTTTGACACCGAACGAAGGAAGACCAGCCTTCTTGGCGAGCTTCTGATGGTAGGGTGTCGGATTGAAAAGAAGCACAGGAGTCCCCACCGAAAGGCTTTCAAGCGCCGTGAGTCCCCAGGAGGTCACGACCAAGTCGGCTTCGCGCAAGAGCCGAAGCAAATCGGACGGCGCATCGACCACCCCTACCCCAGGGAACGAAGGAAGGTTCGAAAGAGGTCCTCTGATCACGGTCAAGGTGTAGGTCCAGCGGCCACTGTTCTGAAGCCGGCGGACCATGCTCAGAAATCGAGGCGTCAGCCCCGCCGGATCGGCGCCGCCAAACACGGCCAAGACCTTTTTGATGCTCCGGTCAAAACGGTCGGAAGAAGGAGGAGACAGTCCCAGAAGGCCGGGAAGCCGCAAGTTCGGAGAAGGTTTTGTGTCATGGGGAAGCGAATCGATCAGATAGGGAAAGCGGCTTCGGGCCTTTCCTCCGGCATCCCAGCCGATCAAACTCACGGCGCGTGAGGACAGGAAGCGAAAAGCGGCGAGGCCGCACTCCTGAAGGTCGGCGACGACCACGGGAGCGGGCCCTTGGGGCCAGCGGTCCAAGAGGGTCACCCCGGCCGCCGCGGCCATATTCTGAACAACAGAACGCTCGAAGATGGGTCTTCCGCCGGTAAATTCCGCATCGGCGGCGAAGTAGACCGCCGCTTGTTGTCCGGCCGAAGCCGCGGCGGCGAGGCAGCGTCTCAGGTGTCCCATCCCCCTGTCGACACGGATGTTGGGAACGAAGACCACAGAGACAGCTAACGGGGATTGAGAGTCAGCCATGGTATCAAGTCCTCCACTTCAAGGATGCGGTCCCGAAAGAGGGCCGTCCAAAGGGTGCGCAAGTAGTTCAGGTCTTCCCAGGTGTCGACGGTGACCCTAGCGTCGGGAGCAGCATATAACGGAGGAACGTCGGGACGAAGGATTCGAAACTGCTCGGGTCTTCGGTAGAGGAAGGGACTGACGTGTTCGCGTTCGTAAGCGTCTGGAGACGTGGCCCAAGCGGCTTCGAGGGCCGACACTTCGACGATTTCGACCCCCGTTCCCAGGGGAGCACCGGCAAAACCGCTGTAGTCGGCACTCTGCTCCCGATGAAGGCTCAACAGCAGATTGGCCAGCTTCGCCGAGACCAGAGGATTGTCGCCGGTGGCACGGATAATCGTGCGGGTGTTTGTCGACCGAGCCGCCTGGACAAAACGGTCAAGCACGTTGTCTTTGCTGCCGACAAAACACTCCCATCCGGAGGCGATAGCCAGAGGCTTGAGTTCGGGTTCGCTGCCGGGTTCGGTCACCAAGACCCTTCGGTCGGCCTCCACGGTCGCCAGGGCCTGGAAACACCTTTCGGTGATGGTTTTTCCTCCCAGAAGCTCCAAAGCCTTGCGTGGAAGTCTTGAAGAGTCGAGACGAACCTGAAGGAAAACCGAGGTCACTGCGTCCCCCAAAGCTCGGTCAGCACGCGCGCGTCTGTCTGATACAAGTACTTGTGGGTCTTGACCCATTCTCGTTCGTGGAGAAACACCGCAAGACTTTGGCCGAAAGGCATTCCTGCCCGCCGGGCGTGGGCCCAAAACCGTCTGAAGGGGAGCACCCCATGGTCCCCGACGTGCCTGACCGCCAGATTTCGAAGAAAGAAGCGCGGATACGAGCGATCGGGGGTCTGATCTTCCATCGGGGGCTGGCCGCAATAGTCCACCTTGAACGCCCGCTTGACGGCCAAGGACTCTCCCCAAAGACGGCTCCGGAGACCCCAGTCAACCTTCTGCCAGAACGCGCTGGTCATTTGGGGGTCGTAGCCTCCTGTGTGCAGGAACCGCCGACGGTCGTAGAGCGCGGTGTAGTCGGGGGCAAAGAGGGTCTCCACATGTTCTTGGTCGGCTCCCAGTGCGAGGATCTTGAGGCGGTCTCCCTCAAGACCGGGGACCAGCACACAGGGCAGCTCGCGTCCCTGCCGATCCCGCAGTTCGGGAACGACAGCTAGGTTCTCCGACTGCTCCCACAGCCCCTCGATCTTGGAATGCAGACCCGTTTCGGGAATGACCTGGTCGTCCCACACCACCAGGAAGCGGTCGCCTTTGGCTTCCCGAGCGGCCAAGTTGACCGCGTTCCCCACGTTTGGAGGACCCTTCGGAATCAGAATCCTCAATCCCGGAAGGTCCTGAACCAAGGCCGCCGCGTCGTAGTGCAGCTCTCCGGTCTCAACACACAGAATCTCGAAAAACCCCAGAGAATAGAAGTCGGTCAGGACTTGGGACCGGAACAGGGCCGGGCCGCGGGTCAGCACGACAAGAGACACCCGCAGACGGAACCGGCTCCCGGGCGACCAGGCATTTCCCAGAACAGCGTAGGTTTCAGAAATGGAAGGTGTACCACTCATCGCAGTTTCGGCAGACTTCGGGCCATTGTTCGTTGACGTGTTGGCGCCACAGCGGTGTTCCGCGTTCCCAAAGAACGGCAGGGTTTTCGGTCCAGGCGTTCCCTAGCGGCTGCGTTCTGGCAAAGTCGTCGCGGCAAACAACAACGGTCCCGTCGAGGAAAACAGAAAGATCGCGCGCCAGATGCCAGCAGGGATGCCGCTTCCAAGGCGAAAGGTCGGAAGGTTTGGCCCGAGGCAGACGCCCGCCGAAGTCGTTGTGTTTCTGGATGATCACCCGGCCGGCTTCTTCTTTCCAATGTTTATGGAAGCCCTCCATTTCTTCTTCGTTGGTGTTCATGCGCACCGTCTGAGGCCAAACGTGTCCGGGGAAAAGCGGCAAGAGGCGGCGCACGAAACTGTGGGCCTCGTCAAAACCCTCCCCGCGCATGGCCTTGTAGGTCTCGGCAAGATCCGAATCGAGCTCGACGACCCAGTCGATGCGGCCGGCCGCCTGCGCCGCGAGGCTCGCTAAGTCCACCTGACGCCACCCCAGGCCCGAGGTTTCCACGCAAAGTTTCAGGCCGGGTTTGCCCAGAGCGTCCGACAGCAATCCTCCGACCTCGGGATGGAGCGATGGTTCTCCCCAAAAGGAAGGCAGAACTGTCAGGTCGCCCGCCCAAGCCAGGGCGCGATCAAGCAGGTCGTTCCACCTCTGGCGGGAAAGCATGCCGCGGCGTTCGAGGGCATCGGGAACAAACTGCGGGAGCGGTGACCAGACGGGCACCTGGAGGACACCGTCGGTGATCTGAACGTGCAGAGTCGCAGGCAACGTTCGGCTCCGTTCCTGAGTGGCCTCGATCCGTTGCAGGAACGCCTCGGTTCCGAGGGCAACATCACCTGCGTAGCGTTCCAAAAGGACAAAATCGCGACGGACACCGGCGGTCAGGTTCAAGCGCCGGACCCTCAGATCGATGGGACTCAGCTGAGTTTCGACGTCAAAGCGGTTGATGTCCACAGAGAGGAGCTCAAACAGTGTCTCCCGTTCGACGGGACCCGACCGTTCGGCGGCCCACGCAGACAAAATGGAAAGGATGGCCGGACGGAGAATTTCACAGGTCAGCCCGACCGGGTAACCGTCGGCGAACGTGAAGTCGGCACGGTACTCGCGGTGCAGAACCAGCATTTCTGACAGGACATCCGAGCGCAGAAACGGACAGTCGGCGCCGACGATAACGAGTTCGTCGTAACCCTGCGAGAGCGCTTCGAGGGCGGCAATGAGCTCGCTGGCTGAGCCAAAGGGTCCCAAGGAGTGCCGGGCCACGCCCGGAAGGGAGCGTTCGAGAGCTTCGGTGAGCCAACTCTCCAACGTCCTTCCCGCCAGGACACGACTGGAGTCAAACGGCTGGAAGGTCAACAGCGCGCAAACCGTCTTCATTTTGAACCATCATCCCGAGATTCCTTGTGTTTGGCAAGGATAAACGGTAGTGTGGAGGCATGTTGGCTCCCCAGGGCGTGTTGACCGTTTCCCAGCTGACCAGCGCCGTCAAGGAATTTTTGGAGGCCGGTTTTCCTTCCGTCGTTGTTGAAGGGGAAATCACGGGATTGCGTTCGACCTCGGGAAAACACCTCTACTTTTCCCTCAAGGACGAGGCCAGCGTTCTCAAGGTCGTGTGGTTTTCCTGGGCCAGTCGCACAGGCTCGCCGCCGGCCGAGGGGCAACAGGTCAGAATCGCCGGCCGCCTTGCCGTTTACGAAGCCCAGGGCGTCTATCAGCTGATCGTCTCGTCGGTGGAGGCTGTGGGCTTGGGTGACCTTCTGGCACGGCTGGAACGGCTCAAGAAGACTCTCGAAGCCGAAGGCTTGTTTGATGCCCAGCGCAAGAAGCCGCTTCCACCGTTTCCCGGAGTGCTGGGTCTGATCACGAGCCCTACGGGTGCCGCGGTTCAGGACATGCTGCGGATCTTTGTGCAGTCCAATGTCAAAGCTGTGATTCGGGTGTTTCCGGTGGCAGTTCAAGGCGCGGAGGCTCCCGGTCAGATCGCGGCGATGATTGATTACGCCGGTGAACGCCGTCTGGCCGACGTTCTTGTGGTCGGCCGCGGCGGAGGCTCGGTGGAAGATCTGCTGGCTTTCAGCGACGAACGTGTGGTCCGCGCCGTTGCGGCCTGCCCCATTCCCGTTATCTCCGCCGTCGGCCATGAAATCGACTCACCGCTTTGCGATTTTGCCGCGGATCTGCGCTCCCCCACGCCCACAGCCGCGGCCGAGCTTCTAGCGCGGCCGTGGTCCGAAGTCGAGGCGGCGTTGGCCGGGGCCAAGGAGGAACTGGCGGCATCCATCGTCTCGAGGCTCGACAAGGCACGTCTGACCCTTGGAGAATACAGGTCGGAAAGGCTGCGTGAGTCGTTTCAACGCATCCTTGGGCCCTACTACCAGCGCTACGATTTTGCCCGCGAGGCCCTGCGCCAAGCCTGGACAGACCGGATCACTGAACTCAAGCGTCGGCTTGAGCTCAGCCGGACCTCGTTGGAGGCTCTGAACCCGTACGCCGTGCTGAAACGAGGGTACGTGATAGTCACCGACACGACGGGCCAACCCGTCCAGGCCTCGGGTCAGCTCGGTGTCGGCCAAGAACTTTCGTTGAAATTTCATGACGGCCGGGCTCGCGTCCAGGTCGAGGAGGTGCACCATGAAGAACTTTGAGGAACGGTTGGCGAGGCTGGAACAGCTGACCCAGATGGTCAGGGCCCCTCAAACGCCCCTTTCCGACGCGGTGACCGGGTTTGAAGAAGGCTTCAAACTGGCGCAGACGCTTGAGAAAGATCTCGAAAAGATGGAGAGACGCGTGGAAATCCTCCTCAACCCCCCTACCCCCGGCTCGGTTCCTGCCGAGGCGGTCGATCCCACCTTCGATCTGTTCAGCGATCTGCCGAAAGGCCCTTGAGGTCGGCCTCGGGGATGGTGTCGCCGACTTTCACGCCCCGTCGGGAAAACGCTCCCTGCTTGACTTCCAGAGCGTACAGCACCGAGTATCTGCTCGGCACCGGCGCCAAACTGAAAGCCTCCATTTCGAGAATTTCCTTAACGGTTCCCTGTTTCGATATGTAGGCGATCGACAGCGGGGTCGGGGTGTCCTTCATCCAGAAGACATGGGTTTGTTCCAAAGGGAAGACGAAGAGCATGGCCGATTCGTCCGTGAGGTCCACTCGCCCCATCAGTCCGTGCTCTCTTAGCGCCGGGGTGTCGGCGATTTCGGTCTTGAATGAAGCCTTTCCCAGATGCAGGATTCGAGACTCCAGCGGCTGCGGTCCACAGGAGCCCAGCGCCGCCAAAGCGCCCGCCAGAAGCACGGCAAACAAGAATCTCAAAGGCAGTTTCGGGTTGATCATAGTCACTTGGATACTACACAAGAGGCCGCCAAGACAATGCGGCCCGGCGCCCGAAGGTCACCTGATCAAAAACTTTCGAGGAACTTGTCGCGGGCGATCGTTTGCAGGGCCTCTTTGGCCCGCCCATCCTTTTGGATCTTCTGGAACGTCGGCATATCGAGGTACTTCACCGTCAGAGGTTTTTCCAGAGAGAGCCGCACCGCGGCGCTTTCCCACCGGGCCGAAGAAGGATCCAAAGCTGTCGGTTCGCCGTATTTCTTGGTGAGGGTCGAATAGAGGCCGAAGTAGTCTAGCTGTTCAGGGTTGAGTTCAAGGGCAATGCTGTACAATCTGCCGTCAACCACCTGAAAGACTCCCCGGGAAAAATAGGACACTCCTGGAACGTCGATCAGGTCGGTGTTGGGACGGGTGAGGAGGGTGACGTCGGGTTCTCCCGAATAGATGAAGTAGGAGTTGTTCTTGAGCGCGGCTTTCAGTTCCTGAAGGCTCATCCCAAGGCGGAAGACATCAAAGCCGGGCTTGGGAGCGGATTGGGCCACGCACGGGGCTGCCAGTGCCAGACAAGCGAACAGGGTCGAAATCCAACGCTTCATTGTGTGACTCCTACCCTCTCCATCGGCAGACGCTAGCCTCTTCTCAAGAACCAAGCAAAAGCGGCGCCCGCCAGCAGCAAGATCAGAACGACGGCCATGACGGGAACAAACGCGGATCCACGGCTCGCGCTGGTCCGTTTACGGGGCTTGTCGGAAGGCTCAGCGGCCAAGTAGCCGCATTGTGGACAGCCATCGACGAAAGTGGCAGGAGGACCCTGGTGACGGCAACGGGGACACAGGACGGCTTCGAACCGCTTTCCGCAGTGGGCGCATTCTTTGTCGTGCAGCGCAACGGCCTCGCCGCAGTGGTCGCAGGAAAAGGCGGTTCGCTTCAAGGCCATTCCCCAAGAGACGTTGTCCCCAAATCCAGAGTTCTCGTGAGGTCATTTTCGGTGACAAGAAGCGACCACGTCACGCCGACCGAGTTCCAAAGGGCAACTTCTTCCTTTGGCAGCCGGTCCCAGGGGACCCAGGCTTCCAGGTCCCCGCGGGAAATCCGCCGTTGTCCAACGGCTGCCGCCGGTCGGCCCTCGACCCACGACCAGACTGTGGAATCGGAACCGGTCAGCGGCCATTCCAAGAAGGCCCCCGGACGCCGGAGAACCAGGGAGACCGAAACGCCTTCTGGAAAGACATTCCAAGGTTTGTCCGACGACAACTGAAGCCAGAGCGCGCCTTCCCGGTTGACGGCCTTGAGCAGGCGCGGGGCGGGACGGCCGTTGGGCCATGCTTGGCCCCCCGGAAGGAACGCCGGTCCCCATTCAAGGCTCGGGCGGACCTTCGCCCAGTCATCGAAGCGTCCGTCGAGCACAAACTGCGGCACCGTCAGGTTCCACTGCTGAAGGGGCGCGTCGAGGCTCCTTCCCTTGTTGGCCATCGCAAAGGACGGCCTGTCCACAAGAAGCGTTCCTTTCCGGGGAACTTCGGACGGCAGGAGAAAGCCGCCTGTCAGCACCGTTTGAAAGGACAGGTTGTCAGCCCACGGCAGAAAAACTCCCACAAGGGTCTGGTTGGGGCCCAAGAGGATGCCGACCCGCTCGCCGGGAGCCACGGCGTGGCGACCACCGGGGGCCAGCGGCAAAACCGGGAGGACTTGAGCCGGCGCGCCTCCCCGAAGTTCGAGGGTCCAGTACAGAAACTCGGCAGCCGCGTCTGTATTGCGCAGCCAGAAGGTCGTCTGGGCACCCAGAGACGAAGGCAACGCGGACAGGACAAGAATCAAGGCAAGGGTTCGGAGCATCATTTCTTGCGGATCGCCAAGAGAGTCAAGTCGTCAAACTGTGGATCTTCCCTTAAGTGGCTGTACCGGATGTAGCCTGGGTTGGAAAGCTCGCGGGAGCCACCCTCAAGCTTGTGGCCTTCGGGACTGATCGAATCCCCCTTGGACCTATTGCCTTTGACCCACTGCCTGACCCGCTGGCCCTCGACAAGACGGTAGCCTTCGGCGTCGCGGGCATCCTTGCTGTTCTTGCGGGCTCGTTCCCAGGCCGGAACCCGCTCGCCGTCTACAAGACGGTAACCCTGATCGTCGACGGTCTCTCCCTTCGAAGTATCGCCCTTCTGCCAGACCGGAATCGGAACCGCGCCGGACAGGAAGTACCCGTCGGCATCCATGTTTTCTTTCTGCGGAACAGCCTGGCGGAAGGTCAGGTAACCGTTCTTGAAGTACTTGCCGAACTCGACAAAGTGCTTGCGCAGGAAATCGTCCTGAACCAAGTCGAGGTCGATGGTATCGAACTCGGTGGCGGAGGGATCGGGGACGAGGCGGAAGATGCGGTCAATGGAGATCAAGGCCAGCACCAGCCCCTTGGCCGAGCCGTCGCACGAACCGAAATCAAAGTGGTAGACCACCTCGGGATGGAACCAGTTCTGTTTGACAAGTTGGTAGACCTGGCGGTGCTGGTAGGCCTCGATGATGGCCTCCATCCGGTCAGGGTTGAAATCTTCGGTCTCCTGCGCTTGAACCTCGCGCAAGGGCCCGCCTTCGAAAACGGGGACCATTCGGCGGGTTCCGGGTGCAGACACCGTCGAAGCGTCAGACGGGTCGAAGTAGGCCACGGGCTGCCACGCGGCATCGCGGTAGGCACACTGACTCTCCTCGATACCGTCGGTGAAGTACAGCAGCGTGTCGCCCGGATGCAGCTGCAGTTTCTGATTCCGGTACCGGATGATGTGATACTGCGAAGAGTCCAGGCCCGCGGGCGCGGTCTTCTCAAGGTGAAGGAGTTCAAAATGGCTCGGTTTGTCGGCCGACGCCGCGCGCCAAAGATGCAGAAGGTTGTCGCCGGCCTGGCTGAACTGAAGTTCTCCCGAGAGCGTGTTCAAAATGCCGATGTTGAGCGCCGCGAACTTCTGGGCCCCGGTTTCGGCCAGGATGGGTTCGAGGTTGTCGTTGATGGTGTTCAAAATGCCGTCGATCTTGGTGTTGCGGCCGTCTTTGGCCTCGGTCCAGCGTCTGAAGAAGTTGGTGACAAAGGCGGCGGCGATGGTCATGGCCAGGAGCGCCTCGACGCCCTTGCCCGAGATGTCGCCCTTCATGATGCCGTACCAGGGCGATTTGGGGTTCTTGCCTTCGCGGGTATCGAGCTGACGGAACTCATAGAGGTCACCCGAAACTGTCTTGGCTCCCTCGTAGTAGGCAAACACCTCTACGCCATCGAGGTCTCGGCCGAAGGTGGTCAGCTTGTTCCCCGCCGAGTCCTTGTCGAGCGAAATAAAATAGGTCTTCTGCAGCCCCTTGGCTCCGGCCATTTCCTTGCTTTGTTTGGCTCCTTTGACAAGGCTGTGGGTCATTTCGTTCACCGTCGACGCAAGGTCTTCGAGCTCGTCGCGGGTTTGCACGTCGATGACGTGCCCGTCGAGGTGGGTCTTGTCGTCGGTGTCTCGAATGACTTCGACGCCGGAGACGAGTTTTCGGATGGGGTTGATGGTGATCGCCGAAAGGATCAAGGCCCCGACTAGACCCAGACCCAAAGCGATCAGGGCGACGATGAGAGTTACGAAGATGAGTTGGTCCCGGCTGGCGGTAATCTGCTGTTCGATCTTTTGAGACGACACCTCGACGCGGACCAAACCCCTGACGTAGGTCGAGTCGTTGAGGGCCTGATAGAGGAAGGGCTGGTAGAACAGGTACTGCTTGTTCTTCGAACCTAGAAGATTCTGGGTGTCGAAGGTGGGGTAAGATCGGGCTTTGCCACCGATTTCGGCAAGTTTGGCGATCACCTGCCTCTTTAGCCCGGAGATCTGGTCGTCAAACTGCTTGACCTGCGCCCGGGAGGCCGCGTCGGTCTTGGCGGCGAGGGGCAAAGCCTGGCGCGAAAGGCTTTCGATCTGCCGCGCCGTGTCTCCCACCGCCGCCTCGGCCTGTCTTTCCAGGTCCTTCTGTAGGACTATCCAGGCAGCTTCGACCGGGTCCCTTAGCACCGTGACGCCGGGGATCAGCGAGGGTGTGTCGGACTTGGTCTTCAGATTAGGATCATTGGAAGCGTAGACGTACGAGAGTCCCGCTTTTTTCTCGCTGCTGGGACCCGTAATCGTCGCGTAGAGGGCGTCTCCTTCCATAGCGGAAATCTGCTGGGGCAAGTTTCCGAGTTCCTGGTAGTTCGCGGTCGGCAGGTAGGTTCTGGCCCCAGAAGCCAAGCTTTCCAGCAAAACCTGGGTCCGCTGCTGTAGGGCTGTACCGAGAGTCCTCTGGGAGTTCTCGGTGATGAAGAATCCGAGTGTCAGGGCCAGCATGAGGATGACCGTTCCGGTGAGACCCAGAATCGACGCAGCAAATTTGAAGGTCAGGCTCCGGCCCTTGGTCTTCATGAGGACTCCCCTGGCCCGACGGGCCCACTTGTCTTTTGTATCGGCAAACCAGGCCATCGCCTGACGGTCAATCTGAGCCCGTTCGGCCATTGCAACGGCCAGAAGGCGGCCGGAACCCAAACCGATCAGGCCAAGCAAGGCCATGATAGCCCAGAAGTACACAGCATTCACCGAGAAGAAGACTGTGACACCTTGGAAGAATTCCCAGGTGGTCTCTTCGACGTTTCGGTAGTCGCCTATCTTGACGGTGCCTGTTGGGCCGACCTTAAGAATGAGGTCGGTGAACACTCGGCCTCGGTCAGGGTGGTTGACCCCGATCCGATAGGTGCCTTCAGCCAGCCCCTCCACGCGGATGCCATCGATCAACCTGTCCGAGGCGAGATGGAAACGCGCAGGTCCAAGGTCATAGTCGAAGGGCGGCACACCGTCTCGGTCGATGTAGACGTGGTCGATTGACCCGCCGGCCGTGAACCCCCGGCCGTGAATCGTGATCTGTGCCCGGCCGAAGGCGTCCTGCTGGATGTCGACGAATTCTATCAGCGTGTAGGGCCGGAACTTATTCATCCGGAAGTACTGAGTCGAGACCGGACCGCGGTTGCCGGCCTCGTCAAAAGCCGCCACCGCAAGGGCCCACAATCCGTCTTCGAAGTTGTCACCCCCGGTGAAGGTTTCGGTTCCCGAAGGGGACAGACTAAGTTCCGGGGCCTTTAGACCCGCAAGCAGAGTCTGCGTCAGCGCGTCTCCCACCCGAGTCAACTTCCAAACATAAGAGGCGGTGTCGGCGCTGGTGGGTTTCCACGAGAGCCTGAAGGTGTTGCTGGTCAGGTAGCCCCTGGCGTCAGTTTCCGGAATGTCAAACAGGACAGGCCCTGGCGGCGTCGTTTTGAGGTTCAGGGGAATACGCGACGCCGCGGACCAGTTCCCGGCGCCGTCCTCGACAGTGACCGCGAGGTACCAAAGCCCTTCGCCCGACACGCGCGCGGTGAACTCTCGGTCGGCCGGCAGATACCTGCGTTCATGGGCCGGTTCGGCCGAGGGATCTCGGGTTAGGACAGAATTGAAACCCTGAATTCCTGAAACATCGCGGGGAAACACGACGTCCACGACGAAATCCGGCTTGTTTGTCTTGGTCCCCAGCTTGAAGTTCACAGGCGAAAGCGTTGCCGAGTCGACGCGCCGGTCTGGCTGAAGCATCACTACCCCTGGATTGTCTCCGAAGGTATTCTGCCAGAAGAAATAGAGGTCGTTCCCCAGGCGCGCCGGCTGGCCGAAAACGGAGTTGCCCGTCTCCTTGGTCAAGCGTTCAGGCGTGTCCCAACCGGTTGCGGAATCCCAGCTAGACAGGAACAGGTCGTAGGTCTCGTTACGGTTGTCAAACCACGCGATGCGGAGGGTCTCGCGGAAGGTGTAGAACAGCGGGTTGCGCGCGGTGAAGCCTGTTTGGGTGAGAAGCTGGTTGTCGAGCCGCCTGCCGTCGGCCGAAAATACAGCTGCCTCGATGGCGGGCTGAGACTGCGCCGTTCTGCGTTCCCAGGCAACGAACAGGCGGTTCTGGAACCAGTAGGCCTCGGGGCGCTGGTTGTCCGCTTGGTCAGGATTGTCGGCAATATCGTCACCGAAATCGGAAAGGCGCTGTGCGGGTCCCCAGGTGGCGCCCCCATCGGAGGAATCCTTGCGGTAGATCTGGTAGGTGATCCGTTGAGCGGTGAATAGGGTCTGATAGACCACGGTCAAGTGGTTTCCGACTCTCACTAAAGAAGGCTGGAAACTCTGTCGCTGGTTGGCCTCATCGGTGACCACAACCAGATCGGTCCACTGGCCGCCGACCCTTCGGCTCGAAAAAATCCGAAAAGTCGCTTCGTCGGCCTGGTTGACCATCAGCAGCGGCTCGTCTCCTGGACCCAGGAAAAGCCGGGGAACTAGAAGGTTCCCCTTGCCTTTCATCCGCTTGTCCTCCTGAAAAGTCGCCGCGCCGTCGGTCGACTTGTACAGGGTGACTTCATTCTGTTCGGTCAGCACCGCCACCCAGAAAACCCCGCTGGGTGTCACCAAGGCCGTGTAGATCTTGGCTTCGGCGCCAACCAAGGTGAACGGGCCCAAAACGTTGCGCCGGGTTGTCCACGCGGTGTCGCCCGCGTTGCGCACCGTGAGGCTGAGAAAGGTCTGGGGCCAGCCCTCGGTTTGCCTGCGCTCCTGCCAAAACGCCGCGGCCGTCTTGCCGTTGTCGACGGCCGTGGGAAAGCGGGCCCCCTGGCGCACAAGGTACTGGGGATCGTCCCAAAAGTAGGCCTGGGACGAGACCTGAGCTTCGAGCCTGCCCAGGCCTCCTCCAGCGAGGAGGACCAGGAGCACGAGGCCAATTCCGCGCGTCACTGGTTCAACCTACCCAGGCGCCGGATGAGTTCCGCGACCCGGTTCTCGTTGGCAACACCCGGGTACTTGGCCAAGAATCCCGTCAGTTCCGACTGGGCCTCCAGCGTTCTCTGATCTTGCACGAGCGTCAGGATGGCCGTGAATTCGCCAACTTGGGTGGGAGTCAACGTGACCACGGTCGGTTTGAGCAGAAGAGTGATCTTGTCGAAGAGGTTCTGCGCGTCGGTGTTGGTCGGGTCAAGCTGCAGCGCCAAGCGGATCTGGGTCTGCGCGGTCACGAGCTGGGCCGGTATGCCTGAGTCGACCAATCCCTTGGCCTGAACGACAAGCGCCTTGGCCTGGTTGATGATCCTTGGATCGACGGGCTGCTTTTCGAGGTTCAGTTTGATCCGGACTTGTTTGATCGCCTCGGCCATGCCGGGCGAGCCGGGCTGAATCTTGTCGAGGTCCTGCAGATCGTTATAGGCCACCGTGGGGTCGCCGCCAGTGATCTTGGCGACCGCAGCGTCAAAGTTTTGTTTGAAGAGCGTCGGGAAATTCTCGGGGTCGTCGGCCTTGAGGATCTGCAGGTTCAAAAGGCGGGCCTCCTGGTTCAGAGGGAACGGCAGAAGAATCTTGCTGAGAATATCTTTGGCTTGTTTCAGTGAGCCGGAAGCCGCCGTCTTGTCGCCGGCGGCCTGCTGCTCCTGACCCTGCGTGAAATCCTTGCGGGCGAAGTTCAGCAGCTGCTGAACTTCGTTGTAGAGAGGGTCGATGGGGGAAAGTTCCCGTCCTGTGGTCACGGAAAGCGCATAGTTGGCCAAATTCAACCAGTACTCGACTTCTGAGTTCGGCTCAGTGTTTGTGGTGGCCCATCGTGCTCGGGCGCTGGTCAGGACCTGTTCGGCCTTGGGGAACTGCTGAGCCAGGTAGGCCTGGCTGCCTTGCGTGATCAGATTTCGGACGTCGCGAACCACCACCACATTCTCAGCTTTCAGAATTTGGTCTGAAAGGTCGTTGACCTGGGCGTCGGAATCGGCTCGGAAGACAGGATCCTCTTGCAAACTCAGGGACTGCGAGTACTTTGACGAAATCTGGTTCAGGGTGTCGCGCGCGCCCCTGAAGTTCTCGGCGGCCACGGCCGGGGCAATCTGCATGACCAAGTCTTGGCCTTGCTTTTTCACAGCCTGGCTTTCCGCATAGTTTGCCTTGGCGGTGTTCAGCAGCTGTCCCTGTAGGGTCTGCGAAGCCGTGAGCCGGTTGAGAAGGTCCCTCCCCCTCCCCGGCCAAGCCTGGACCGCGGGAGTCTTCACATCGGCCGACTCCCCTTCGTAGAGGTTGATAAAGGTTCCGATGTCCTTGGCCAAACCGTCCTGCCGCGGACGAAGTTCCGTAAGCCCGGCGGTCGCCTGGAGAGGAAACTTGAGGCGACCTTCGACCTGTTCCTTGCCTTGGACTAGGGCCGTCTGCAGGGTTTGGAAGCGTCCGTCGAGCACCGTGTAGTCAAGTTTGCCCCGGCGGTCGACAAACTCAGCCTCCTGACTCTGCGCCTTCTGACCGAAGCTCACCCACGTGGCCCGCCAGTCGCCGCCGAAGGACACTCCATCGATCACGCTGAACCCGTTGGACTGCAACGCCCGACTTTGTCCGACCCAAGCGTCGCTGGCCTGGGCGTAGGCGGCGAAGGCCGTCCTCAAGTTGTGAACGTCGGAACGTGCCGCTTCGATGACAGGCCTTTCCAGAGCGGGAGACGCTATCAGAGCAGCGGTTGCCGGAAGGTCCTTCGAGGTGCGGATCCCCTCGAGAGCCAAGGTGAGCCGGTGGTCAAACCAGACGGCCAAGGGAACGACGGGGGTCAGGCGGCTGCGGACTTGAGGGTCGAAGGCTCCTGTATCATCGATGCCGGCGACGCGGTTCCAGAGAGTGACAAGGTCGAGCCCCTGTCGGGCCTGAATCCTCAAGGACTCGAACGCGGACGAGGCCTCGGTGTAGCGGCCCTGGTCGAGCGCGGTTTTTGCCTGAAGGTACTTGGCCTCCACTCCTGTTCGGGATTGGGCCAGCAACGGATCGAGCACCTCTGCCCAAAGCCGATCAAAGGCGCCTACGATGCCTTCCGGCGTCTTTGACTTGGGCGGACCCTCAACAAAACGAGTGGAGTAGTCCAGATAGAAGTCCTGTTGGCGGCCGTTCTTGATGAGAAAGCCGTTCTGGAGCTTAAAAACCCGCCCGTCGGTCCACGCACGCTGACGCCAAGTGGCGAGGTCTCTGAGCGAGGCGAGCACCGTGTCGATAGCGCCCGTCGAAACGTTGGCCGAAGCCAGAAGAGCCGTCCCCGAGGTGGGAAGAGCCTTCAGCTTGGTTTCGGCTTGGGCAAACAAATTGGAGGAAACCTTAAGGTCTTCCCAGGCTCGATCGACCTGGTTGGAAAGGACGTTTCCGTAGCCGGCCTCTTGGTACATGTCCTTCGACAGGTCCGAGCCCGTCAGATAGACCTGGATAGCCGCTGAGTACTCGCGGCGGTCCAGAAGCGCCAAGGCCCGTTTCATGATGTCTTCGTAGCGTTTGTTGCTTGCGATGATCCGGGCGGTCCGTTTGGCCTGGCTGACTCCGCCCAACTGCTGCTTGTTCGGGTTCTTGTCGAGGCTCTCGAGCTGCGAAATCACCTTGAGCGCGGTGGCCTCGTCCTTCTGTTCGTAGAGGATTTTGATCAGACTTTCATAGTCGTTGTTGTACTGCTCCCGCAGATGGACGATCTCGGTGATCAGTTCCTGGGCTTCGTCCTGTCTGTCGGGTTCTTCGCGGACCATGGTCGTGAGGATCAAGATGGCGTCATTGTAGTTCTTTTCGGCGATGAGCTCTTTGGCTCGGATCAACCGGTTCTCTTGAACACCGTTGGCCGCCAACGCGCCGCCGAGCATGAGAAAGACGAGTACGGCCGCCAGGACCCCGGATCGGTTCAGAAATCCCCTCCAGCCAGACTTTCCAGGCCCCTATTCAGACAGGCCCCTGCGTATGGTATTATAATGAATAAGCAATGAAAAGATTCGCGGCGGTCCTTTTTCTCTCGCTCTGCTCCGTCTCTGCCTGGACCCAAGGCTTGGAAGACTGGTACGCCGCGGTCAGCCAGGCCGCCGGAGTCGACAGCAACGCCGGCCTGACGACCTTTCTGACCCTGGTTATTCCTCCGGGAGGAATGTACCAAGCCATGGGAACGGCCTATTCCGCCGTCCTCAAAGACTCCGGTTACCTTGAGGCCAACCCTGCCGGCAGTGCCCTCCTCAAAGAAACCGAACTGTCGGTCTACCACAATGACTGGATCGGCGACTCGCGGATCGAAACGGTGGTCTTCACCATGCGGCCGCCCTGGCTGGACGGCAATATGGGCCTGGGAGCGGGGGCAAAACTCCTTTACCTTCCCTTTGACGCCATCGACAACTGGGGCAACCGCTACATCAATTCCTGGTCGTCGACCTACGCCAAGGGCTACTACACCGAGTTCATTGGCACCCTCAACGCGTCTTACACGGCATTTGGCAATTACTACTTTCACGGTGTCACCCTTGGAGCCAACCTCAAATTTGCCCAGCGGTCGGTTCCAGATGCCATTGCCCAAGGCCAGTCAGCCGCGGCGCTCATGGTCGATCTCGGGGCCCTGACGAAGATCAATTTCCTGAAGTTCTACCCTTCACGTGAGCGGAACATGGCGTTTTCGATGGTCCTGAAGAACTTCGGCTCACCGGTCAACGGCGACGCGCTCCCGACTTCGTTCGTTCTCGGCACGGCCTATTCGCCCATTCGTCCCCTTACTGTATCGGTTGATGGAACCTTCCCCATAAATCTCGCCCAAACTTCGCTTTCGGAAAGCCCTTCTGTGGCGGCGGGAATGGATTTGGCCCTCACGAGTTTCTGGGCTCTGCAGAGCGGTATCGAGCTCAAAGTGGGACGCCCGAGGCTTACCATGGGGTCAACCGTTGACGTCGACAAGCTCACGATGAACTTCAGCTATGTCGTCGACCTGCTGACGACGCTTGCCGTGCCCGACCGGCTAGCCATTGAGGTCAAGCTGAACCTTGGCGATTTGGGACGTCAAGAAGCCGAGGACAGAGCGCGGGAACTGTACCTTTCGGGACTTGAAGCCTACGCCAACGGCAACTTGGAAGAAGCGGTGCTTCAGTGGGACAAGGCCCTAGAGATTCTTCCGACCTTCCTCCCGGCACAAGAACTGCGCAAGACGGCTCAGCGCGCCATCGACCTGGGAAAGAAGATGGAAGCCAACCAAAAGATCGAAAACTGAACCCAATCCTGTCCCCAGAATCAGTTCATATAACCGGAATATAAACTCAACAGGATAGACCGGATTTCAAAGAGGATTGACAGGATCAGATCCCGTTCAGTCCTTCCCTTCAATCATGAACGAGACCATTTCGGTGGCGAGCGCAACGTTGCCGATGTCGAACTGGGCGAGATCCGAGCCCGAGCTATTTCGGGGACACCGCACTAGTTCAAACTCGCCCGGGGTACTTTTGCTTCACCCGTTCAAGGAACTCGGCTCGTCCCAGGAGCTGGGCGTACTGGCAGGCGTTCATTCCTAATTTGTCGGCGACAAAAGGGTCTCCCCCCGCGTCCAAAAGCGTTGCCGCCACGTCTTGGGCCCCCTTGCCGATGGCAAGAACCAGGGCGTTCTGGCCGTTTCGGCTGACGTCGCCCAGGACGGCCCCCTTTCCAACCAGCTCCTCCACCATGTCGAGAAAACCTTCGGCGGAAGCGTCCATAAGGGGAGAGTTGTCGCGGTCCCGGCTCTT
>CAYYUZ010000071.1:0-20482 GCA_964475005.1 uncultured Spirochaetales bacterium | reverse complement strand
GGCTGCCCCTGAAAGAGCGCGACCAAGTCGGGGCGGGCCCATTCCTTCAAAAGCTGAGCCGAGGTGCGAAGGCTAGCCAGGGTGAGATCCTGAAGATCCTGCCGAATCCTTTGCGTGAAGAAAACCAAAAGCAGCGTTTGGGTCACCAGCAGCAGTACCGCCAGCGCCGACAGAAACTTCAGCAGGAAACTTGTCTGGTTCAATGGACGCTCCGCAACCGGTAGCCGACGCCGCGGACCGTCTCGATGTGCAAGCCTTGGGGTCCGAGTTTCTTGCGCAGTCCAAGAATCTGCACGTCGACCGACCTCTCGGTGACTGGGTAGTTGCCGCCACGAACCGCGTCGATGATCTGGTTGCGGCTGAAGACCCAGCCCGGGCTGGTCATGAAATGTTTGAGGATGGCAAACTCGGTGGCCGAGACCGCGACCTCCTCCCCTTCGACCGTGACTTCGTGGCGCACCGTGTCCATCGTGATGCCGTGAACTTGAAGAATCAGATTGGCGTCTGGAACCTTGTCTTCAGACACCCTCCGCAGCACGGCACGTACGCGGGCGATGAGTACCTTGGGCGAGAACGGTTTGGTGATGTAGTCGTCGGCCCCTAGTTCGAGTCCGCTGATGATGTCGGCATCTTCGCTCTTGGCGGTCAGGAGAATGACCGGCAGAGCGCGGGTGGCCTCGTTCTGTTTGAGTTTGCGGCAGACATCGAGCCCATTGATCCCTGGAAGCATGACGTCGAGGACGACCAAGTCGGGACTGACACGCGTGGCCTGGGAAAGGCCGTTTTCTCCCGTCATGGCCCGGGTCACCTCGTAGCCCTGAGCTTCCAGATTGTAGGCTACCAACTCCAAGATGTCGGGATTGTCTTCAACCACCAGAATCTTTCCATAGGCCATGGCATCCTCCTTCAGGGGACTTGCAGTTGATCGAGCGTGCGTTCGGCCGCGACGCGCTCGGAATCGGTGAGCGGAACCAAACCCGTAGGCTTGGTCAGGGCCGAATAGTGTTCGTAGAGGAAAGACAACAGCGAGCGGGCGGCGGGTTTTGCCGACAGTGATTGGACGGTGGCCACCAGCCACAGCTGACGCGGTAGCCCGTACCGGTGGTCTGCGATGTTCGACGAGGTGGGTGCGACCCCCTCGAAGGCGACCACCCGGAGCGCATGGTTTGACTGGGTGAAGGTGCTCCACCCTAGGTACCCGAGCGCCCCGTCGATCTGGGCAATTCCTCTTGCCAAGATGCGGTCGTCTTCGCTGGACTGCGCCTCGCGGGCCGAGAACAGCGGTTCCTTGCGCCCGTCGGCAAACAAGCTCTCGGCAAAGACGTCGGCCGTTCCAGAGTTGGGGCCCAGGACGAATCGATGAATGGGCACCGCTGGCCAGGCTGAATCCAGGTCAGACCAAAGGACCGCGGTCGTGAAGGCCAGCTGAGCCTGCGACCTGGACAGCGATCGGGCCCAGGTGTTGGAGGCCGGAACCACGAGGCAGACCGCATCCCAGGCTAGAGGAAGGGGAACCAGAGTCTTGCCCGCCTGCTTGGCGGCCTCAACGTCGGCAGGTGCCAGCGGGCGGCTCACCAGCGCCAGATCGGCGTCGCTGTAGCGGATCAGCCTTTCCAGACCCGCGTCGGAGCCGATGGCTTCTATGCTGACCTCGACGTTCGCGTGTTCCTTCTTCCACTGCTCGACGGAGTTGACGACAAGAGGCGCCAGAGTGGCGCTCCCCGAGAGGACGAGTCTGCCCTGCAAAGAGTCGTGGGCGCAGGAAACCACGGTCAAAAGGGCCAGGAGAGCGACA
The DNA here is from genome assembly GCA_964475005.1 of uncultured Spirochaetales bacterium. Classification (GTDB taxonomy): domain Bacteria; phylum Spirochaetota; class Spirochaetia; order JABEVK01; family JABEVK01; genus JAIFLN01. The sequence continues at coordinate 18,687 of CAYYUZ010000071.1, read as the reverse complement.
AGGGGCAACGCTTTGGCGCTGTGAAAAACGAGTACAGTCACACAAGCAGGTTGTCCGGTCCTTTCGAGGCTCATGTGAGGAGATTGTCAGAAATCAGTTAAAGGGACAACCTCGCCGGCGCCCTTCCTTTATCGTCGGCAAACCATTAAACTATTGTCATGGTTGACGAGATTCGACTGCGCGCCGGGGAGTTCACGACCCGGATCCGTTTTTCACCCACGAAAGAAGACCTGTTGGCGGGCACCGACCTTCAGGTCGGCGACAGCAACACCGCCGCGTTGTTTCCCGATCAAGGCGTTCCCCGGCACATCTGGCCCGCCGGAGAGGTCCACAAGGCTTGGCCTCAGATTGAGTCTCTCCTCGACCGGGCGTTGAAACTTGGGTTGGCCCGCGATTCGACGATCGCGGGCATCGGTGGCGGTGTGGTTACCGACATGGCCGCGTTTGCCGCCAGTCTATACATGCGGGGCTGCCGCCTTGTTCTGGTCCCCACCACGCTCCTGGCGATGGTCGATGCTGCCCTCGGGGGCAAGACCGGTATCGACTATGGCGGTTTCAAGAATATGGTAGGAACGTTCTACCCGGCGCAGGAGCTGCGTCTTTGGCCGGGGGTCTTGGCGAGCTTGCCCGACAGGGAGTTCCGCAGCGGCTTGGCCGAAGTTATTAAGCATGCGTTTTTGGCCGATCCAAAGCTGCTCACCCTGCTTGAGGACAAGCGCTCCGCTATTTTGGCGCGAGACTCTGCCGTGCTTGAGGAGCTTGTTTTTCGGGCGGTGATGGTGAAGGTTGGGGTCGTGGAACGCGACTTGAGGGAAACCGGCGAGAGGGCCTTTCTCAACCTGGGTCATACCTTCGGGCACGCGTTGGAGGCCGTCCTTGGATTCGACGGGTCCTGGGTGCACGGCGAAGCGGTTTGCTGGGGGATGGCGCGGGCCTTTGACCTGGGTGTTGTGCTGGGAAGGACCGATCCGGCGTGGCGTGACCGTGCGGTGGCCCTCATGAGCGGCTACGGATTCCGGCTTGCGGCCTCGGCCAGCCCGACCGCGGTTTTGGCCGCCATGAACAACGACAAAAAGAAGAAGGCGGGCCAAGTGCGGTTTGTCCTTCAGGAAAATCTTGGCCGGACGTTTCAGCAGGCGGTCGACGACGCCGCTGTCTTGGCCTGTCTTGAGCGAGGAATGCATGTCTGATCCCCGAACGAGCAACCTGCAGAAGAGCATGAAGTCTTACGCTGCCGGTGACGAAATCTTTGCCGAGGGAACCCATGGCGATACGATGTATGTCATTCTTGAAGGCGAGGTGGAGATCCTCAAGGGTGCGCAGGGCGGATCGGCCAAGACCCTCTCGACCCTGGGAAAGGGGGAGTTCTTCGGCGAGATGGCCCTCATAGACGACAGCCCCCGGTCGGCTTCTGCGGTAGCTAAGACCGATTCCAAACTTTTGGGGATGAACGAGGCGGTTCTAGATTCTTACATCCTCACCAACCCCGAATTTGCCACTAAGATGATCCGCAATCTGGCCAAACGTCTGCGAGGCGCCAACAAGCTGATTGAACAGGCTCTGGCCGGCAATACCGTCAAGGTCGTCCTGGAAGGCCTGGCGGAGTTTGCCCGGGAACGCGGAACCCCCACCATCCGGGGCCTGCGCGTGTCGATTCCGACGTTTGCCGACTGGGCGGCCGGTCATCTTGGAATTCCAGAAAGAAGTATTCCCGACATCTTGAGAATTCTCGTTGAACGCGGCGCCATCGTGACTTCTGCTCTCGGGGAGAACGAGGTGATCTATCCGCAAAAGTAGCCCGCCCGTAGTCAATGCCCTCATTTTCATGAATTTCGCTCGGGGGAAGTTCAATAAATCATTGACAGAAGAGCACCCTCAGCCGTATGGTTTTGGCCAGATGTCGACTTTCGTCCATCAGCCCATCCCAACCCAAGGATTCCCGCATGCCTCTCTTTCCCACTGATCAATGGGCTCTCGTCTTGGGAGCCTCAAGCGGTTTCGGATTGGCGACCGCCAAAAAACTGGCTTCGCAAGGACTCTCAGTTTGCCTGGTTCACCGTGACCGGCGCGGTTCGATGGAACGCATCGAAAAGGAATTTGAGCAGATCCGGGGCTTCGGACATGGTTTTTTGGCCTTCAACCTTGACGCACTCAGCCCAGAAGGCATCGCTGAGACTCTGGGAGGGCTGAAGTCTGCCGGTGCTACCGGTAAACTGAGGGTTTTGCTCCACTCGATCGCCTTCGGAAACCTAAAACCTATCGCTCCCGTCCAGGGCGCTTTGAAGGCCGTCTACGGCGAAGCGCTGATCGAAGACGAGGACATGGCCCGCACAGTTTTCAGCATGGGCACGAGTCTGCTGACCTGGGTTCAGGCCGCCTACCGCGCCGAGTTGTTCGCCGCCGATGCCCGCGTGTTTGGGCTGACCAGCGAAGGAAACGAGGTCGCCTGGAGGGGGTACGCGGCCGTCAGCGCCGCGAAAACCGCTCTCGAGGCCGTCAGCCGTTCTATCGCCGTCGAATTTGCCCCGTATGGCATCCGAAGCAACATCATTCAGGCCGGGGTCACCGATACTCCGGCGTTGAACGCCATTCCTGGCGCCGACTCCATGAAAGAGTTCGCCAAATCCCGCAATCCCTTCGGGCGCCTGACTCGACCCGAAGACGTAGCCGCTGTCATTGCCCTGCTCAGTCAGGACGACGCGGCGTGGGTCAACGGCACCATCATCCGGGTGGATGGGGGCGAGCGCGTTGCCGGCTGAAACTGGGCTCCAAGTTCTTGGCCTCGGGCACTGGCATCCCCAAAATGTTATCGACAACGCTTTTCTAGAATCTCTGGGGCTGGAAACCAGCGACGAATGGATTCTTGAAAGAACGGGAATCCGAACGCGGCGAACGGTCTTGAGTCTTGACTACATCCGCAGCACAGGCAACGCCGAGCCCCGCGACGCTCACGTTGCTTCTTCGGCGACCAATGCTCAGGCGGGCGCCAGTGCCGCCAGGATGGCTCTTGAACGTGCGGGTTTGGCGCCTGCGGATGTCGGGCTGGTTCTGGCGGGCGGCTGCTCGCCGCAACATTCCATCCCGGCGGAAGCCTGCCTGGTGGCGGCGGAGCTCGGGGTTGCCGCGCCCGCCTACGACGTCGTTTCGGCGTGCTCGAGTTTCGCCGCCCAAGTTCATACTTTGATGAACACCAAACCGGCCTCTCTTCCAGACTACATCCTCATCGTCAATACCGAGAATACAACGCGCACCGTCGACTATCACGACAGGAGCACCGCCGTTCTGTGGGGTGACGGTGCCGCGGCTACCGTCCTTTCTCCACGGAAAGCAGGCAAGTTCGCTGTCTTGGGAACGGTGCTTCACTCCGACCCGTCCGGGTGGGACAAGGTGTCGATTCCCACAGGGCAGCACTTCCGTCAGAACGGTTCGGCGGTCCAGGCTTTCGCCATCCGAAAAAGCGGAGAAACGTGGAAGGAACTGGGAGTTTGGTTCACGAGGCCCGATCCCTATTTCATCGGGCACCAAGCCAACCTGCTGATGCTCAAATCGGTCTGTGACCGGGCTGGAATCTCGTCCCAGCGGCATCTTTCCAACGTCGAGGAGTTCGGCAACTGCGGCGCCGCGGGAGCTCCCTCAGTTCTGTCGCAAAATTGGGACCATTTTCAAAGCGGCGATGAGGCCGGCCTCGTCGTTGTCGGGTCAGGACTGACCTGGGGCGGGGTCGCCTTGAGGGCGTTGTGAGGCAACTATGAAGTACACCGAGTATCTGGGGAGCACGAGTCTCGATAAATCGCAGCTATTGGCGTTGGCGTGGGGCACCCTGGTCGACGATCCCCCCGAAGGCGGTTTTGCGGCACTGCCAGCGCCCCCGATGCTCATGATGGACCGGGTGATTGAGATTTCCCATACGGGCAATCGCGGCAAGATTGTGGCGGAGCAAGACGTTCAGCTCGACGCCTGGTTCTTTCAGTGTCATTTCCGCGGCGATCCGGTTCAGCCCGGGTGCCTGGGTGTCGACGCCGTTTGGCAACTGATCGGCCTCTACGCCGGTCTGCGCGGCGCCCGCGGCGCCGGTAGGGCCTTGGGTGTGGGAGCGGTCGAGTTCCGGGGACAGATCCGGCCGCATAATCGCGTTGTCCGCTACGAAGTCGACATCCGGCGCTACGCGGAACTCCCTTCGTCGGGAAGCGCGTTAGCCATCGGCAACGCCACGGTTTCTGTGGACGGCGAGGCCATCTATACGCTGACCGACGCCAAGGTCGGCATTTTCCTAAATATCCGTTACGAGGACTATCCCCACGCGTCCGAGAAATCTCGGGGAGGGGTGATGCAACGATGAGCGATTCCCCAAAACTTGTCGCCCTTGTGACAGGAGGAGCGACGGGCATCGGCGCGGCCTGCTGCCGAATTCTGGCCGCCTCGGGCTACCGGGTCGGAATTCACTACAACTCGAGCTCTGCGGCCGCCCAGGCCTTAGCCCAAGAGTTGCCCGACAGTTTTGCCGTCGGCGCCGACATCTCGACCGAGGCAGGCGTTGACGCCCTAGTCGAGGCTCTCAAGGACAAGGGACCCCTGGCCGTTCTTGTGAACAATGCCGGAGTGGCGATCGACGCGCCGCTGTTCTCGGCCAAAGTCGAGGACTTCGACCGGACCGTGGCAACGAACATGCGCAGCGTGTGGCTAGTGACCAAGAAGCTCTCCCGTTCGATGATCCGACGCAAAGAAGGGCGAATCATCAACATTTCAAGTGTTGTCGGCAGCACCGGAAATCCTACGCAGTCTTCCTACGGCATGACCAAAGCCGCCATTGACAACTTCACCAAGACCGCAGCGATGGAGTTGGCGGGGTACAATATTCTCGTGAATTCCGTGGCCCCTGGTTTCATTCAGACGCGCATGACCTCGGAACTTTCGCCTGAGGTCCAGGCCGGTATTTTGAGCCGGATTCCTTTGGGGAGAATGGGAACCGCCGACGAAGTGGCGAAGGTCGTCAAATTTCTGGCGGTCGACGCCTCCTACTGTACCGGATCGGTGTTCCACGTCAACGGAGGGATGTACGGTGGCTGACACGTTCGCTCCCTTGAGCCCCCGCCGACTGCTGGAACTCTTGCCGCAACAGGTTCCGTTTCGTTTCGTCGACGAAGTCGTCGAGGTCAGCGAGACCCACATCGTCGGACGCTACACCTTCAAGAACGATGAGTTCTTCTACAAGGGCCATTTTCCCGGAAGACCAGTGACCCCCGGCGTCATCCTTCTCGAGTGCATGTGCCAGATCGGCGTGGTCCTGCTAGGAATCTACAAGGTCGGGCTCGAACTCCCTCCGGAAGAGCACAGCGACTGGCTGACTCTTTTCAGCGACGCCCAGGTCGAATTCCTCAAGTCGGTGCTTCCTGGAGAGACCGTCACTGTACGCGGTGACCTTGAATTTTGGCGCCGCAAGAAGCTCAAGTCTAAAGTTACCTTGCACCTCGCCGACGGGACCCTGGCGGCCACAGCCACGGCCTCGGGCATAGGAGTCAGAAATGTCTGAGAACAAACATCGCGTCGTCATCACGGGTCTCGGGGTTGTGGCTCCCAACGGTCACGGCCTTGCCGCTTTTGAGACCGCCCTCCGTAAGGGAACCTCGGGAATCCGCTACTACGAGCGCCTCAAAGAACTGAAGTTCGGTTGTCAGGTCGGAGGAATCCCTGAAATTTCCGAAGAGACAAAGAAGAGCTACTTCAGCGACGACGTGCTTCTGGCCATGAATTCGGCCATGATCTACGGCGGAATGGCAGCCATCGATTGCTGGAAAGACGCAGGTTTTGCGGTTCCTGGTCAATCCGAAAACGAAGTGGACTGGGACACCGGTGCCATCGTGGGTACCGGTATCGGCGGTGCCGACACCCTTGGCGATTTTGTGGTGCCGAATGTCAACGCGGGAAACGTGAGGCGGCTGGGCAGCACCACCGTCGAACAGACGATGAGCAGTTCGGTCAGCGCCCGCATCGGCGGACTCCTGGCTCTCGGCGGACAGGTCTACTCGAACTCTTCGGCCTGTACGACGGGCACAGAAGCCATCATCAACGCGTATTTTCAGATTCGGGAAGGACGCGCGAAAAGGATGCTGGCCGGAGGTGCCGAAGGTCATTCGCAGTACATTTGGGCCGGATTCGACGCCATGCGTGTTCTGGGTCGCGGGTTCAACGACCAGCCCGAACGCGCCAGCCGGCCCCTGAGTGCATCCACGGGCGGGTTCATTCCTGGCAGCGGAGCAGGGATTCTGATGCTCGAGTCTCTGGAAAGCGCCACGGCTCGGGGCGCAAAGATTTACGCGGAGGTCATCGGGGGGAACGTGAACTCTGGCGGCCAGCGCGGCAAGGGAAGCATGACAGCTCCCAATCCCATCGGAGTCCGCAGGTGCATTCAGGCGGCGCTGGCCGATGCCGGCATCAAAGGACAGGAGCTGGGCGCTATCAATGGCCACTTGACGGGAACCATGGCCGACCCGTACGAAGTGGAGAACTGGAAGGAAGCCTTGGGCGTCGAGGCCTCCAAAATCCCGTACATCAACGCTACCAAGGGAATGATCGGCCACGCGTTGGGCGCCGCTGGCGGTCTTGAGTGCGTGGGCACCGTCCTGCAGCTTTCGAAGGGCTTCCTTCACGGCTCGGTCAACTGCGAAGACCTGCACCCCGCCCTGGAACCCTACGCGGATCGCATCGTTCGGGCCACGGTAGAAAGAGAGATCAACGTCATCGCCAAGGCGAGTTTCGGCTTCGGCGATGTCAACGGCTGCGTTTTGTTCAAGAACACCAGCCACCTAGTTTAGAAAATCGAAGAAGTAGGAGAATTCCATGACCCAAGACGAAGCTTTCACCAAGGTCGTTGCCATCATCGGTCCCTTTGCCAAGAACGCCGACGCGCTGAAGGCGGCAACCCGAGAGACGACCATCTTGACCGACCTCGGTGTCAACTCGGCCAGACTTGTCGACATCATTCTGGCGTTTGAGGATGATTTTAACATAGCTATCGACGATGACACCGCCGACAAGATCCGGACCCTCGGAGACGCCGTTGATCAAATCCTTGCGTTGACGAAGTAGGCCGGCCGCATGAAACGCCTCAGTGTGCGGTTCCAAAGTTGGGTGGCCCACGTCAGCGCGCCGCTGACCTTTGGTGCCGCTGTGCTCCTTCTGCGCGGCTTTTTGGGCTACCGGTGGGAAAACCTGAAGGCGTTTCGGACCAAGATCCGGACTTTGCTTCATCGTCAGGACGGTCCGGTCATTCTTTGCCCGAACCACCTGACGATGATCGACTCTCTGCTCTTGATTTGGGCCATGACCCCCGCTTGGCGTGCCATTGCCAAACCGCGGATGTTTCCCTGGAACACTCCCGAAAAAAAGAACTTCGCCCATAACGCCGTCTTGAGGTTCTTCTGCTACATAGGCAAGTGCCTGCCCGTCGTGCGCCAGGGGCCGGCGCACCAGACCAAGGTCTTCATGGAAAAAATCAAGGTGCTTCTGGCCAAGGGCCAAAGCCTCATGATGTTTCCCGAGGGTACGCGGTCGACGTCGGGACGCGTGGACACTCAGAATTTCGCCTACGGGATAGGCAAAATCATCGACGACATCCGTCGCGAGGGGCTCAAACCCCGCGTCCTCTGCTTGTACCTTCGCGGCAAAGGGCAGACCGGCAAATCGACTGTGCCTTCACGAGGCGAACGGTTCTTCATCGACGCCGAACTTGTCGAGCCCAAGACCCTGCATTCTGGCCTCAGAGCAGCCCGCGACCTGGCGACCCAGATCGTCCACCGCCTGGCGGGCATGGAAGAAGCTTACTTTTCACGCTAGGTGCCCGATAGGTTCTATCGGCGCCGGAAGGCCCAGGCGCCGGGGGAGATTCCGACAGTGGACTGCATTGGAAACGACGTTGTCTGGCTGGCGGACCCTTCCAATTGGCGGCGCTCTGCCGATTCCCGCCTTGTTTCCCGCATACTGACACCGGAAGAAAGGGCCTTCCTGGCAGGCTCCATCGAGCCCGATCGCTGTCTATGGTCGTTGTGGGCCGCCAAGGAGGCAGGCTTCAAGGCCTGGGTGCAGGCGCATCCCGGAAGCGTGTTTTCGCCTTCTTCGTATGAAGTTGTCCCGGCCTCGCCGGACGGCCCGTTGACATCGGGCCGCGTCGTTCATAAAGGAGAATCCTTCCCAGTGGTCTGGAGCCATGGTTCGGATTGGGTGAATGCGGTCGCCGCCCACGACCAGAATACCATCGTCTCGCGGGTGGAAGCTAGGTCGGGGAACGCTTCAGAGGCCGTTCGCAACCTCGCCGTTGAGTTGCTCACGGCTTCGGGATTTCCCCGGGGAAGGGTCGATGGCCGACCGCCGCGCTACACGGTCGATGGCCAAGAGTTCACTCTGGGTCTCAGCCTCAGCCACGATGGACCCTATTTTTCTGTGGCCTTTCGATGCCTCCGATGAATCAGAAGGCGCCAAACCAGGGCGAGGGCCGCAAAGCCCGCAAACAGCAGCACAAGGAAGACCGCAAGGAGTGTGACGCTTCCTAGTTTGGCCGCGTCGAGAAAGTAGTAGGGGTACCAACCTGATTGAGCCCCTCTGACCAGAGTGAACACGACCCAGACCACGGGAAACACGAAGCCCCAACCGAGTCTTGAGGCTTTCAGCGGCGGCCAGGGAAACCAGAGGTCTTCGGCGGCCATCGCCAACGGCACGATCAGATGGAGAACCAGGTTGGCGGCGAAATTCCAGCCCTGGGGGTGGTGAATCGGGGAAAGGAGAATCCAATACACCGCCAGAGTCACCCAGCCGCTCACCGTGAGCGTCAGCCTGACAACCGATGCGCTTTCCAGCCGGGAGGGCTTCCAGGCCGCAAGCAGGAACCAGGCGCCGATGCCCAGATTCGTCAGTACGGTGAAGTAGCTGAAATACTGCGTAGGGTTCCCGTGAAGATCGATCGCGACGGCTACCAGAGGCAAAACGCCCGTCACCAGTCTTCTGAGGCGGCCCCAAGGGATTTTCCTTCGTGTTTGTTCCATAGTCCGTCCTAAAACAGTTGGTTGATCCGCCGCCACGAGGCGTTGACTTCTTTGAAATCGGCCTTGTCGAGAAATTCTTCTGAGTCGTCGGCCAGGGCTTCCAGACTGGCTAGGGTGAACGCCAAGGCCTCGGGGAACGTCTTGTCGACCTTCATCCAGTACTGGCCCCGGTTGTCGGTCTGAAGTCCCAAGAAGCCCAAGGTCTGCGAGCCGGTCTTGACGGGGGCGAGTTTCATGAGCTCGTCTAGCAGGGGAACCAAACCCTTGAGCTTGGTTTTGGTCGACCACGTGACGCCTTGGGGCCAGCTGCTCACGCGGTCACGTCTAGGATCCAGCTTGCGGCAGACTTCGATGATTCGGTTCGCCTTGCTTCCCGAAAGTAGAGTGAACCCGTCGACAGCAAGCTCTCCCTTGAGGTTCTTCAGCTCGGGAAAACTTGTGGCCTTGGTCGATGCCAGAACCTTTTCGAGCTTGTCCCAATCCAACAGAACGACTTTTTCCTTTCCCTTTGAGACGCGTAGCGGAAAGGCTTCTTTGCCGATCCGAACTTCCCAGGATGGCGCCGACTTGGAAAATCGCGGGGCTTCCCCATCGCGGTCTGGGCGTCTGTCGTCGTCGTAGGTCTTGCGGGGGCCTCGCTCGGCTTCCATGAGGCTGGTGAACAGGGAAGGGCTGATCCGGGACAACCACTCCTTCTTGATCGGAGAAACCGAACGGGCATACATCCGGCTGGTCTTGACGACTTCGCCGGCCACTAGGAAGGGTGGGGTCTCGCGGAACATGACCGACCCCGGATGGATGCCGATCTTCTCGGCTGTGAGGCTGCGGTAGATGCCGCGACCTGTGTGAAGGCAAACAAACTGAATCAGGCCTTTGGCCACGCAGCAAAGGTAGTCATCGACCGACCCTCCCCCAGTAATCGGTACCCCCATCCGGCTGACGATTTCGGAAAGTTGTCCTTGAATATTTACCAGTTCCGTCATGGTCTTGAAGTCGAGGTACGCGTTCAGACAAAAACGCTCAGGGTTGGCTGCGCGCTGGAACTGTTCAAAGATCCGAAGGTAGCTGACAAAATCGCCCATAGGGTCTCGAAACTGGTGGTGCGCCCGCCGGGCCTCGATTTCTTCGCCTTGCGGCAGGAGGAACGGACTGTCGGTGCTTAGGAAGGTGGTGCCGATCGTCACTTCTCGCAAAACATCGGGGTAGCGCAAGACGGCTTCCACGATGATGCGGCTGTGCCTCGGCAGCAGGGGGAACTGGACCATCATCTTGCCAATCTTCGACAGGCTGTGGTCATCCTCCAAGGCCTCCAGCAGGTTGAGCGCCTCAACCGCGCCGTGGATGCCCTGTTTGCCAGGAGGCGACAAAAAATCGAAACTCTCGAAGTCGCGGATCCCCAGCTCGGCCATCCGCAGAACCACCTCGCTCAAGTCGGTTCTGTAGATCTCCTCGAGCGTGTACAGCGGCCGCTCTTCAAAATTCTGTTTGGAAAAGAGGCGGAAACAGGTTCCCGGGCCGGTTCGTCCGGCACGGCCCTTTCTCTGCAGACAACTGGCTTTGCTGACCGGACTCTCGATAAGCGCCGACGTGAAGGTTTTCGGGTTGTAGAAGTTCATTTTTGCCAGACCGGAATCGACGACAGTGGTGATACCTTCAATGGTGACCGAGGTCTCGGCGATGTTTGTGGAAAGCACAACTTTGGTCTTTCCTTCCGGTGTCGGCAAAAAGACGCGTTCCTGCTCTTCACCGGACAGCCGGCCGTAGAGTGGAATCACCCAGAGTTTTCTAGCGAAACTCGCCGAAGCCAGTGCCATGGTCGAATCCTTGATCAACTTCTCCCCCGGCAGAAAAACAAGAACGTCACCCGAATTGGAAGCCTTGTCCTTGTTGGTGACCTGGCGGCCAACCAGGTCGACGATCTTGAGCATCAGAGACTCATCGTCGTTTTCGACGGCGGGAGGCTCGTGAAAGATCTCCACCGGGAAGGTCTGCGTCTCGATGTGGACGACAGGAGCCCCGTCAAAGTAGTCGGCAAAACCCTGGGCATTGATGGTGGCGGAGCTGATGATCACCTTGAAGTCCTTGCGGACCTTGAGAATGTTCTTCAGCAGACCCAGGATAAAGTCGATGTTCAGGCTCCGCTCGTGGGCTTCGTCGACCATCAAGACCGAGTAGTGGCTCAACACAGGATCGGCTTTGATCTCCTGGAGCAGAGTGCCGTCGGTCATGATCTTCATGCGAGTTTCAAAGGTCGTCTTGTCTTCAAAACGCATCTTGTAGCCGACCAGCCCAGGAATCGTGGTTCCAAGCTGCCGGGCGATGTAGTCGCTCACACTGACCGCCGCTATACGCCGGGGCTGGGTGACGCCGATCACGCCTTTGTCGGCGTAACCGGCCTCATGAAGGATGAGCGGGAGCTGCGTGGTTTTTCCAGACCCCGTCGGCGACTCAACCACCACGACGGAGTTGCCGGCCAAAACAGAAAGGATGCGGTCTTTTTCCCGGTACACGGGAAGTTGTCGGGGGTCCATGGTACCCATTATTGCCGATTCCCGGGGTTATGACCAGGAAGCCGCGGACCGCCCGATGCGGCAAGGAAGGCTGGGTTCAACTCAGCAGTTTGAGAAGATTGGTGACAAGGGTGTCTGGAACGATGGGCTTGGTCCAATACTCGAGAATGCCCGCGGCCATGGCCTTCTTGCGGGTTTCTGGGTCGTTGAGCGCCGAGAGCGCTGCCAGTTTACAGCGGGAAAGCCGCGGATCCTTCTTGATGCGCTTGGCCAGCTCGATACCGTCCATGCCGGGCATCATGATGTCGAGAACGGCAGCATCGGGTCGGAAGTTCTGAAGGATTTGAAGCGCTTCGTCGCCCGAGTGGGCGGTTTCCAGCTCCCAATCGAACTTCTTGTTCTTCAGAATCAACTTGAGCATCATGTTCAGGTTCCGGTCGTCTTCGACCAGAAGGATCTTGGCAGGCATCGTCACCTCACTTTTTGTTCCACCCTAATTTTCGCCGACGGATCAACCTTGTCAAGGCCAACGGGGACGTGACTTGACAGCTGGAACCCTGCACAAGTAAATTAACCGCACGATGAATGCCTCGAATGATCACTTTGCCAACCTTCTCCTTCTTCTTCACCCCTCTGACTGACGGAAGAAGGCGAACCTTTGCGAAGGCCGTTCTTCCACCAGGAAGAACGGTTTTTTTTTGTCTTCGAGGTCGGTGGGCCGCGAAAGAGTCTTGAAAGGGAGACAACTGTGGAGTTGCGACGACAGACCGTTTTCACTTCTCTGTGTTTGCTGAAGCTTATTCGGCGGGGTTGAAGCCCCGCGTCCGGCCCAACAAACTGCACTTTTCTAGGAGAGAAAAATCATGTTGAAGAATCCCGCTGAAAAATATAGGCCCTTTGTCCCTGTCGCACTGAAGGACAGGACTTGGCCCGACAAGACCATCACCAAGGCGCCTATCTGGTGCAGCTCGGACCTCCGCGACGGCAACCAGGCGCTGATCGAGCCCATGGATAGCCAGAAGAAGAAGAATCTGTTTCAGGTCTTGACTTCGATTGGCTTCAAGGAGATCGAGGTTTCCTTCCCCTCAGCCAGCCAGACTGACTTCCAGTTCGTGCGAGATCTGATCGAAGAACGACTCATCCCCGGCGATGTGTGGATTCAGGTTCTGGTCCAGGCCCGCGAAGACTTGATCGAGCGGACCTTCGAAGCGGTGAAGGGTGCCAAACAGGTCATCGTCCACTTCTACAACGCCACAAGTCCGCTGTTCCGCGAAGTCGTGTTCAAGACCGACAAGCCAGGTTCCAAGGCCCTCGCCGTCGCGGCGGCCACCAAGATCCGCGATCTGGCGGCCCAGAACCCGCAAACCAAGTGGCGCTTCGAATACTCCCCCGAAACCTTCTCGGCGACCGAGCTTGACTACAGCGTCGAGATCTGCGAGGCGGTGTTGGACGTCTGGAAGCCGACTGTTTCCAACAAGGTCATTTTGAATCTGCCCGCAACCGTGGAAATCGCCACGCCCAATGTCTACGCTGATCAGATTGAATGGTTCTGCCGCCGGGTCAAGCAGCGCGACAGCGTGCTGGTGAGCCTGCACACGCACAACGACCGCGGCGCCGCCGTCGCCGCCACCGAATTGGGGCTCATGGCGGGCGCAGACCGGGTCGAGGGCTGCCTGTTTGGAAACGGCGAGCGAACCGGAAACGTCGATCTGATCACCCTGGCTCTGAACCTCTATACCCAGGGCGTCGATCCGGAGTTAAGGTTTGCCGACATCGACGAAATTCGCCGGTTTTACGAAGAGAGCACCCAGATGCCGGTCCATCCCCGCCACCCTTACGCCGGAGACCTCGTGTTTACGGCGTTTTCCGGCAGCCACCAAGACGCGATCAAAAAAGGCTTCACGCATCAGGAAACGCAAAAGGTCTGGAACGTTCCCTACCTCCCCATCGACCCCAAGGATCTGGGCCGGAGCTACGATGCGGTGATCCGCGTCAACAGCCAGAGCGGCAAGGGCGGGATCAGCTACCTGCTTGAGAAAGAATACGGTCTGGTCCTGCCACGCCGGCTGCAGATCGAGTTCAGCAAAGTAGTCCAGCAGCATACCGACACCACGGGAAAGGAAGTCTCGGCCGCTCATCTTTACGAGATCTTCAAGGAAGAATACCTGCAGTCGTCGTCCCCCTACACCTACAAGACTCACCACATGTCGGATGATCCTGTGGGAAGCGGCACCGTCAGATTCACCCTCGAAGCCGACGTCCGAGGGGTCTTTCAGTGCTTCCACGGCGTCGGTGAGGGGCCCATCGAGGCGGTCGTCAAGGCCGTGCCCGAAGAGGTGAAGCTTTTGGACTACAGTGAATATTCGTTGGGTGGAAGTGGGGCCACAAGCCAGGCCGCCGCGTTCATCGAACTGCGGCTTGGAGATTCGGGACCCGCAGTTTGGGGAGTCGGGGTCGACCGCAACACGGTAACGGCCTCGATCAAAGCCATCCTCAGCGGGGTCAACCGGGCACTGGCGGTAAGCTAGATTTCAAGGATTTTGAGCACGGAGAAGCGGAGAGCCCATGAAAGGTTCTCCGCCGCTCACTCCTCGGCTGTTGTCTTGCCGACCATTCCCGTCAGAAAGGCCCGCAGGAGCTGATCTCCGCACGGCTTGAAGTTCTTCTGGCCAGCCTTGCGGAACAAGGCCGTCAGTTCATTCTTTGACACGGTCATACCGCCCGCCGAAAGCGCCGCTAGAACGTCGTCCTCTTGCCAGGCCAGGGCGATTCTGAGCTTTTTGAGAATGAGATTATTGGTCAGGCGCTCGGCCGGGGGGGGCGGTGAACCCGTGGGCCTGGGACCCCGCTTCAAAGTCACCAAGCCGTCGAGGAAGGCCGCAAGAGTCTCATCGCGGCAGGCGAGGTAACCCTTGTCCTCCTCCTTCTTCAGCCACCCCGCAAGCTCGGTCTCGTGGGCTGGCTTTCCGCCTAGCGAGAACAGTTTCAAGGCCAGCCCATCGGGCAGGTTCAAGGCGTAGCGGAGGCGCCTCAGAATGTCGTTGTTGGTCATCGGTTTCTCCCCAGGAACAGAGCACCCGCGATCAGAACGGCGCCGACGTAGAACAGGAGGCCGGGCGTCTCGCCCAAGAAGATGGTACCCAGCAGGGTCCCCGTGACAGGTTGAGCGAAAAAAGTCAGCCCTGCCGTAGAAGCCGGCAGCTTCTGAAAGGCGTAGTTCCAAAGCAGCATGGCCAGGGCGGTGCTGATAATGCCGAGAAACAAAATTCCGGCGATGATGCCGCCGTCGATGGGACCGACACCGCGCGTCGAAAGCTCCCACGCCGACCCCGTCAGGCTCACGGGAAGTCCGCCTAGAAAACCGACGAGGCTGGCCAAGGTCAAATCGAGACCACGCGCCGCCTTGGCCGTCAGCACGGTGTACAAAGCCCACGTGAGCGCGGCGCCAACCAGTAGCAGATTGGCCGTTAGGCTTTTGGGGTCGAAGTGGGCCAGTTCGGGACTTAGCACCGCGAGCACGCCCAGAGTGGCCAGCGCCAGGGCTCCCCACTGCCGCATGCCGATCTTTTCGGAAAGAAGGGGGGCGGCGAAGAGGGCGACAAACGCCGGCGTGGCGCAGGTCACCAGGGCCGCGTTGCTGGCGGTCCCTAGGTCGGTTCCCGTGAACTGAAGGCCCAGCGAAACACCATAGCCCACCAATCCCGCGCCCAAGACAGGAATCCAACCTTTGCCAGACCTCTTGGGGACGGGGGCGGAGCCCTTCCTACGGACGCAGAACCAAACCGCCCCAAGCGCCAACGCGCCCAGAATCAAGCGCAAGGTGAGCAGCGTGAATGGGGGAACGACGGGCAGAACCGCTTTGCTGACGACAAACATGGCTCCCCAGATCGCCGCGGCCCCAAGACCGGCTAAAAGTCCTTTCATGCCTTGGTGGTCCTTCGCCGAAGCGAATCGATAGAATAGACCACAAGAGCGGTCCAAATGCACACAAAGGCTGCAGCTTGCCAGGGGCCAAAGGCTTCATGGAAGACGAAGAGCCCCAGGCCCAGGTTGATGGTGGGTGAGATGTACTGAAGAAAACCAATCCGTGCCAAGGGAATCAGTCTCGCCCCGGCGCCAAAGAGCCACAGCGGCAGGGCGGTCACCGGGCCGGCCACCACAAGCAACACAATTTGTCCCCAGGGCGGGTCGGCCGAGCCGAAAAACCCAGGCGTGCCGGTAAACAGGAGCAGCCCAACGGCCAACGGGAGGCTGAACAGCGTCTCGACCTGAAGGCTCGCCAGGGCCCCCACTGGCGCCTGTTTTTTGAGCAGACCGTAGAACCCGAAACTAAGCGCCAGTCCCAGTGCGATAAACGGCACGCGCCCGACGCCGAAGGCCATGACGATGACGCCCACAGCCCCCAGAGCAAAGGCGACAGTCTGGGGCCGCGTCAGCTTTTCTTTGAGAAAAAAGATTCCCAACAGGACGCTGACCAAGGGATTGATGTAGTACCCCAGGGCTGTTTCGACCACATGCCCCATCGCGATCGCCCAGATGTAGAGCCACCAGTTGAAGCTGATCAGAAGCGCGGCGCCAATCATACGGATGGTCTTGTTCTTGTCGACGAACACGCTTTTGACTTCGGAACCGAGCTTGAGAAACAGGACCAAGGTGGTCACGACCACCAGCGCCCAAATGATCCGGTGCGCCAAAATGATTTCCGGAGCCACCGCCCCGAGGGCCTTCCAGTAGAGGGGCAAAGATCCCCACAAGACATAGCTGGCCGCGGCGAGCCAGGTTCCTCGGGCCAAAGGTGAAGACATGTAAACTCCTGGTGCAAAGAATAACCCAAAGGTTCTCCAAGCCGCAATCGGGCGCTTCCGGACGCCGACCAGTCAGAATCCTACAGTTCCGTAGATTCTTGATTCCCTTTCGTTGGTCAAGAGATGACAAAAAAGGCCAATATGAGACTTTGAATGTAAAATCTGTGAAAAATCCTGATAGATCTTGACAGAAATAGGAAGTCGTCCATTGACTAGCGTCCGCCTTCGTCCTTAGGTTGATTCCAGAGGCCAAAAGCTTCAAGGAGTCCAAAGATGAATGCGATGTCTTTGTTCCAGCACTGCGTCCTGGGTGAAATCGTCCATGTCCATGAGGAAGGACAGGATCCGCTCACGGCTCAGACCATGGACCTTTCCGATACCTTCATGAGAATCCGGTCGCAGGAACCGTTGAATCTGGGGAGTTCAATTCAGGTTGGGCTTCACTTTCTGAAACCTGATGCCACCACCGAAAACCTTGAAATCCCAGGCACCGTCCTGAATCATTTTCGGGAGCCGGAGAGTGACCAATGGCAGGTCGGAATCCGCCTTCGCTTTGAGAACGAGGTTCAGGAAAGGAACGTCCTGGGCTATCTTTCGAGTTGCCAGGGACTCTTTTAGTTCGAAAGCACCAGGGCTTCCAGGTCGACACCGTTGCGTTTCGTCACCTTGGTCTGCACCACCTGACCGGGAACCAGCCCCTCTCCGTGAACCACGACAAGCCCGTCGACTTCCTGTGCCTGGAGGAAGCTTCGTCCCAGGCCCATGGCCGATCCCTGAATCGGTTCCTCGATAAGCACTTCTAGGTTGCGGCCGACCCAACGGTCGAGGCTCGCCGCCGTGATTTCATTCTGGGCTTCTTCAAGAAGCATCTTGCGTTCCTCAGACTTGGGGCGGAAGAGCTCAAAGGCGTCCTCGCTCTGCATGCGAAAGGCCGGCGTCCCCTCTTCACGGCTGTAGGTGAACACGCCCATCCAGTCGATCTTGGCCTTTTCCTGAAAATCGAGAAGTTCGGCGAAGTCGCTGTCGCGTTCCCCCGGAAAGCCCACGATGAACGTCGATCTCACGACGGCATCGGGCACGGTATCTCGAATTCGGCCGATCAGGTCGAGGTACTCGGCGCCGTCTCCCCGGCGACCCATGAGCTTGAGCAACCTGCCCGAGGCGTGCTGAAACGGCAGGTCAAAGTAGGGCAGAAGCCTTTTCTCCGTCTTGGCCAGGTCCAAAACACCCTCGGGAAAGCGGTCGGGATACAAATACAACATGCGCAGCCAGTAGTCGCCGGGTTTCTTGAGCACCCGTTCGAGCAGGGGGATGAAGTCCTCTTGGCCGCGGTCGAGACCGAAGCTGGCCAAGTCTTGAGCGATGAGGTTGATCTCTTTAACACCGCTGTCGATCAAGCCCTCAATCTCTGTAGCCACGTCTTCAAAGGTTCGGCTGGAAAGCGTTCCTCGAAATTTGGGGATGGCGCAGAAGGTGCAGGCGTTAGAACACCCTTCGCTGATCTTCACATAAACGCTGTTCTTGAGCGATAGGAAGTGCTGGCGGCGGGGCGCCTTCTTCATGTTGGGCGGAAAGTACAGCGATTTCTTGCCCAAAAGCACCTCGTCGGCGATGTCGGCGATCCTCTGAGGGTCTCGGTTGCCAAAAATTCCATCGGCCTCGGGAATCATCTCAAGCAGATCCTTACCGTAGCGTTCGGCCATACACCCCGTCATGACGATCTTGGCGTCCTTGCGGGCTTGGCGAAGCTGAAAAAAGGCGTCGATGGATTCCTTCTTGGCGGACTCGATGAAGGTGCAGGTGTTGACCAGAATCAATTCGGCCGTCTCGGCCGTCTCAGCCCGGGAATAGCCCTTGTCTTGAAGGGCTGTGATCATGTACTCGGCGTCGACCTGGTTTTTGAAACAACCAAGGTTTTCAATGTAAAAGGATTTGGGCATGGGCGGTTACTATAGCGCAAAGAGATAGATGACTTCAAGGGTCGGAAATGGGGTGGGAGCACCGGGTTCAAAACGACGATTTTGCTCACCTGTGTTATAGTACCCTCATGATTTTGTCGCCTTCCGTCCTGGAGTCCTGGACCCATCGGCTTCTTGAGGCTTCGGGCCTTTCTGAGGCCCACGCCGCCGCCGCCGCTGAGATCTTCACAAGGGCTTCCTTGAGGGGCTTGGGCCACCATGATTTCTCGTACTTGCCCCAGAGGCTGGGCTGGCTTGCCGAAGAACAAGTCAACGCCAAGCCACGCCTGGAACTCCTGAGTGAGGCTCCGGCGGCCGAAGTCTGGGATGGCGATGAGGGACTGGGGGAGGTGCTTTGTTCGCACGTCACCCGCCGCGC
>CAYYUZ010000070.1:4557-20713 GCA_964475005.1 uncultured Spirochaetales bacterium | reverse complement strand
GTACTTTTGGGTGAGTCCCTGGTCCTTTTCCCAAATGAGGGTGATTCCAAAGAAGATCGAGGAGAAGGTCACCGATTGGGCCAAGATGCCCGGCGTCAGGAAGGTCGTATAGTCGGTGTTGTCAGGCAGGACCCGGATTCTAGAAAACGCCGACCCGAAGACGACAAGCCACAACAACGGCTGGATAGCCCGGATCACGAGCTCCCAGGGGTCTTTGGACAGCTTGCGAACTTCAATCTCGACAATGGTGCCCGTGTGGACAAACCACCGCGCCGTTCTTTGAACCAAGCCTCTGTGGGCTTCAGCCGAGGCGCTTGGCGGTGCGTCGGGCCTTTCGGGCATCCTTCCAACCCCCTTCCTCAGACACCTGTCCGGAGTTCCCCGCATAGTGCGAGAAGAGCTCGTCCAGGGTGGCCTCAGGAACCTCCGCCTGCGTCCGAAGCGCCTCGATTGTTCCCTGCGCGGCAATGCGCCCCCGATTCATGATGGCGATCGTATCACAAAGGATCTCGGCTTCTTCCATGTAGTGGGTGGTCAGAAGTAACGCCAGGATCTTTTCTTTTCTGAGCGTTGCCAAGTGCGCCCACACCTTGCGGCGGGCCACCGGGTCTAGGCCCACGGTGGGTTCGTCGAGAATCAGGAGTCGGGGCCGATGAAGGATGGCCTGCCCGATCTCCAGACGGCGTATGAGTCCGCCCGAGTAGGTTGAGGCGCGCCGGTTGGCCGCCTCCCCCAAATCCAGCAGTTCGAGCACTTCGTCGATTCGCTGGCGGCGAAGTGCACGGGGAACATTGGTAAGCCGCGCCATGACCTTGAGGTTCTCGAGACCCGTCAGGCCCCCGTCCACAGAAATGGCTTGGGGCACGTAGCCGATCAGTTCGCGGACCTCTCTTGCCTGTTTGACGACGTCGTGGCCGCCGACCTCGCTGTGGCCACCGTCGGGCAACGCCAGCGTCGTGAGGACCTTGATGGTCGTCGATTTTCCGGCGCCGTTGGGACCAAGCAGGCCGAAGACCCGCCCTTCGTCAAAGGAAAAGGAAATGCCGTCGACAGCCGTGAACGTACCGTACCGTTTCACGAGGCCGTTGACGGCCACCAAGGGAATACTCACCCCGCGACGCTCAGAACTGCACCTGCGCCGAGCCTAGTCGAGGTCCCTCGCGGAACGGAATGTTCTGCCCACCGCGGTACACGTGGACGAAGATCCGGTAGCTGGTATCGGAGGCAAAGTAGTTGCTCAGAATGTCCAGAGGGAACCGGGCCTGGATGTAGTCGCTCCCCAAGGCCCTGTCGGACACACTGCCGCGCCACAGCACCTGGGGCTGCGCCGACCTTGCGTTGCCGCGAAGGAGAATCGGTTCCGAGTAGGCGCTCCAGCCGTCGATCTTGGCGGTGATGGGGGTTGCGCGGGTCGAGCCTTGGAAGATTTCCAAGGCGTAGTTGATGGCATTACTTCCCCTCGGGCGACCGTCGCTGAGAGGCATCAGCCAGTAAAGGTATTTTGTGTCTTTGGCCAAATAGAAGGCCCTTGGTGAGGAGCCGCTGATCTCGGGCCAGAACTCGAGGGGGTTCGACCTCAGGGTCGGTTGGACTCCGCCCCATCCCTCGAATCCCGCGTTGAACTTGATGGTTCTCTGAAGGATGGCTCCCGCGTTGAGGTCGGCGTCGAGCGCGACGGACACCAGCGAAGGCGAGGACGGCGCGCCAGCTGGGACAAAGGCCTCGAGCCGTTGTTTCAACGCATCGGCCACCCACACTCGTCCCTGGGCGTCCCGCGTCAAGCCGGTCACGAGGTCAAAAGCCGCGTCGAGCGTGGTCACGACTCCCTCTGAATTGACGTAGCGCACTTTGCCGTAGCCTTGATCGGCCACGAAAACGTTTCCTTTACCGTCGCCGACCAGGACCAACGGTGTCGAGAACGAGGTGCCTCTTCCCCAGCCATCCAAGGCGCCGTTGACTCCCGACCCGGCAATGGTAGCTACCCGGCCAAAGGCGTCAATGCGCTTGATGCGGTTCTCGTCGGCCACCCAGAGATTCCCGCGTCCGTCGTCGGTCACGGCTCGCGGAAGGCTGAAGCCCGAGGCCCACACCCGGAAGGCCTTGGGTGGGCGGGAGGAGCGCACTTTGTCGTGTCCTGTGAACTCTAGAATCGTGCCGGCCCCGGTGTCGGCGACAAAGACTCGGTTCTTGCTGTTGACCGTAATGCCGGCAGGATGGTGCAAGCCGACGGCCAGAGTCGAGACCTTGCCCTGTGGCGTCACAAGACGGAGCGCGTCGTTTCCGGTGTCGGCCACGAACACCTGACCCGAGGCGTCGACGGCCAGAGCTTGAGGACCGCGGAACTGCGCCGTGGCCCCGGAACCGTCACGGTTCCCCGCTGCGGTCGACCCGGCAAGCAGTGATACCTGACCGTCTCCGGCCACCTTGTAGAGACCGTTTCCGTCGATCACGTAGAGCGTCCCCGAGGCGTCGGAAGCCACAGCTCCCGGAAAGTTTAGTGGTCCTTGGTTGCTCAGGCGCGACAAGGTCATCGAGGGGAGGTCGGTGGCCGGCGCCGTCATGTCGATCTTTCGGATTCGGTGGTTTCCTGTGTCGGCGACATACACCGTACCGTCGGAACTGACGGCGACGCCGCTAGGAAAGCGCCAAGGATCGGTCGTCAGGTCGCCACCGAGGGTGGTGACGTTGCCGTCGGGCGTCACCTTGCGGACCGACTGGTTGAGCGTGTCGGCCACGTACAAATTGCCAAAGTGGTCGAGGGCTAACGCGGCGCCAACCTGGAAGGAGGCCGCTGTTCCTCGGCCGTCTTGGGTCCCGGGGGTGCCAGAGCCAGCCAGAACATGGACCAGTCCGTCGGTGGTCACGCGAAGGATTCGGGGGGACGTTCTTGTCGAAACATAGAGGTCGCCGACGCTGTCGACCGCGAGACCCGACGCCGAGAAGCTGAGCCGAGAGTCTGACTTGGCAACCACTTCGGGAGCCCACTTTGGCAGCATCGAGCTCACGCGTCCGTCGGGGGCGATCTTTCGAATGCGTCCCAGCCCCGCCCCATCTTCTACCACGTAGACGGTTCCGTAGCCGTCGACCGCCAGGGCCGACGGATTGTTGAACGAAGCCTTGGTGCCGATCCCGTCGACCGACCAGTAGCGGCCGCTGCCGGCCAAGACGCTGACTTCGCCCTTGGGGGTGACCTTGCGGATGTCGTTGTTGGCGGTGTCACTGATGTAGAGGGTCCCATCCGGGCCGACGGCGACGGCCTCGGGGTGGTTATAAGAGGGGTGTTGCCAGAAGAAGAAGCCGCCGTTGGACGAGCCCAAACTACCCGTACCCGAGATCGTGGTGACCGTTCCGTCGACACTGACTTTCCGGACGCAATGGTTGCCAGTATCGGCGACGTAGAGGTTTCCCGCCTCGTCGAAGGTCATGCCTCGGGGACTGTTGAATCCGGCAGCCAGGCCGTAGGCGTCGAGGAACGACGGAACGCCATTTCCGGCCCAAGTCGAAACCGACACCTGAGTCGAGGCTTCGCTGGTCGGCGCCAAGGTGATTCTTCGGACGGCATTGTTGACCGAGTCGACCAAGAGCAGGGTTCCGGCCGCATCGGTGGCCAGCCCCGCGGGTCCGTTGAACGACGCTAAGTCTCCCGTGCCGTCGAGGGTCCCGGCCCGCCCGGAACCGGCGATCGTCGTCACCGTTCCGTCGGGGGCGACCTGTCGCACCCGGTGACCCGTCGTTTCCGAAACATAAAGGATTCCGTTGGGTCCCAGTTCAATCCCGGTCGGGCCATTGAAATCGGCGGAAGTTCCCTGGCCGTCGGTGGTGGCAGCCGTGCCGGAACCGGCGAGTGTGGTCACGGTTCCATCGGGAGTGATCTTGCGGATGAGGTTGTTTCCGGTGTCGGCGATATACAGGCTTCCCGTCGCATCGACGGCGATCCCTTGAGGGTCGAAGAAGCTGGCCTTATTGACCGTACCGTTTGCCGAACCTCCCTTAGGTGACCCGGCCAGAGTCGTCACCCGCCCCTTGGGTGTCACAACTAAAATCGAGTTCAACGCCGAATCGGCCACGTAGAGTGTGTCGGTGGCGTCGATGGCCAGGCCGTGCGGAGGATGGACCCCACCTTTCGACCTGGGGGGATTGGGCAGATTCGCCAGCGTGGAGACTTCGCCTTCCGGCGTGATCTTGCGTAGGAGGCTGTTGCCCGAGTCGGCGACGATCAAGTTGTCGTGCGAATCCAGGACGATACCTGTCGGCTTGTTGAACTCCGCGGTCTCTCCTCCTTTTCCATTGGACGCGCCTGCCTTGCCCGACCCGGCAAAGGTGGCGACCGAACCATCGGGGTAGATCGCCCTGATCGCGTTGCCGAAGGTGTCGGAAACGTAGACTGCCCCGAAGCGGCGGGAGGCAATCCCCGTCGGGAAGGAGAACTCGCCGTTGAGCGACTTGGAAACGGTGGCAACCTCAACCTTGGGGTCGCCGATCTGCCCAACTGGCGGCGGCGGGGCGGCTTCGACGATCGGTGGTGGCGGCGGGGCGACCATGGTGAAGGTTCCCGCGGAGACTGCCTTTTCGTCTGGGGCGTTGGCGATGGCCAGGAGATAGTCGCCTGGGTTCAATCCCGACGGGAGTGTGACCGTTACTGTGGAATCCGACCTGTTGGAAAGCTCCAACCGAACCGGAGTTCCCAGAACTCCGGCGCTCATGGTCACGATCGATTCGGGCGAGAAGCTCTGACCCGTGATTCGGAGGGGCTGCGGTGAGTCCGAAGTCTCCATTTTGCTGGGTTCCACAAGTGTCACGACGGGAATCGGGTAATGGACAGTGATCTTCCCCTTCACCGTGGCGGCGAGTTTCGGGGGGTTGGTGACGACAAGTTCGTAGGCCCCCCTTTCGGAGAGGGGCGGGAGCGCCAGGTGGATCTGGCCATTGCTTGGTGCGGGCACGTCGAGGGGGAGGAGGGTTCCCGACGGGGACCGGAGAGCCGCGGTCGCGTCCTGGGCCAGCAGTTTCACGGACAGTGCCACCGATGCTGAATCGCCGGGGTGCAGAGCCAAAGGCGCGAAATCGCCGAGTTCGGGCGGCGCCGTTGCGGCAATGTGGATGGGCACCCATTCGGTGGCGGACTCGGGTTTGAGGAAGCGGTTAAGCGTGCTGAGCCGAAGCGTGTAGGGACCGGGAACCAGACTAAGCGTCATCGAGGTCTGGTCCGCCGTGACTTGACGGCTGACAACGACCTCTCCGTCGGGGTTCTTGACTTCGGTCAGATAGGCTCCGGCCCCGTCGACGGGTTTCCACCGAAAGGAGAAGGGCTGGGCGGGAAGATTCTGTGCTCCAAGAAACCCTACCACCCCGAAAAGTAGCACGAAGGCAACAATCCGTTTCCCTGTTGATTGGTCCATGGAGAACCCCCCTTACACTTTCTGTTCGGACACCGGCGGACAAGTTGACGAAGGAATTGAAACCCGGAGAGAAACAGATGTTTACAGGCATTTACAACATCTGTTTCTAAATACCTATTAATTATCGTACAACGTGTCAGTTTGTCTACTGCGAACAGCAAGTTCGGCCTTGCCGAGGCCTACCGATAGAATTATCCGCGAAATGTCGCGTGAGCCGCCGCGGCCAGGGCTTCTATGTTAGACCTGACTGCCTCGATGTGCGCTGACCGCTGAAGAAGTGCGTTTGCTTCAGACGAACAGTAGCGGTAAAGACTCATGATTGATTTCGGCGTGAAACTGTTCCATCCAACGCTGAGTTCGGCGTCTGGCTGGTCTTTCAGGGCACATGAAGCATCATTGACGAGGGAAAATCCCTTCTCCGGGTGCTGGAGATCTCCTGAAATGAAAAGAGGGCAAGGCGGGTTGGAAAACCGGAGCTTCTTGCCTCGACGCACTCGAAAAATCTCCTCTTCCGTCAAACGCGGCGTGGGCACGACGCGCGGCAGTCGCTTGACTTTGAGCAGCAGGCTTGCCCACTCGTCTTGAATCCGGCTGAGCACTTCTGAGACGGAGATTTGGGTCTCACCCCTCAACGATTCCCCTTCTCGATTCGGCCAAGCAGGTCTGTCATTGGCCAACAGCCAAGTGTTCAGATTGTCTACAATATCAGCCGCGATCAGTTTGACCAAGTCGTCGGAAAGCCCCATCTTCTTCAGGGCTGATGACGTTGTAAGTGCTGGCAGAACATAGGGATACTGTCTGAAGCCAAAGGTCATCAAGATGGAAGTGGCGCTGTGGAGATCGGAGCCGATCGAACAAGAAATCTCTGCCAGTTCGTCTTTGTTTTGAACAGTTTTCCGGGCGTGTTGGGTCAAGGCCGCCAACGAAACGATTTCCGATTTGGCCCATTGGATGTCTGTCGTGTCGGTACGGCTCGCGGAAGAAGGACCAAGATCGTCGAGATCCAAGAAGAGCTCTTCGATGGCAATGTCGATTTGAAGCAGGAGGGGATCTATCGACTCACGGAGAGCCTCCAGTTTGGACACGTGCCCGAGCAGGCCGCTAGCGGCATCGGAGAGAACCTCTAGAAGCCTCTGCACCAAGACATTGAAGCTGTAGACGGCTTTGCTAATTTGGGCCGCCGGACCGCTCGTGTACGACATCCTGCACCCCCCCAGACCGAGAGAGTAAGCCCAGTCCGAGTCCAAGTCAATTAAAGACCATGCTGTTTTTAAAATATTTTGTTCTCGAACTTCCCAGCAGGCTTGGTCTTTGAGAAGGCCCGTGCGAAGCCACTATTCATTGGTTTAGGTGTTCTTGCTCTCTACCCCGAAACTAGGGTTCGATCCGCAGATTTTACATTAAAATCCTTCCAATTTCTAATTAAACAATTAGGTTCAATCCACGGAAGGAGCAATCAATGGCACTTGTCAGAAAGTCCGCGTCGCAGAGATCGGCAGTTCCCACAATGACAATCGAAGGAAGAGCCCCAGCGGGAAACATTCGAGATGCGGAGGCTCAAAGAAAGAAAGCACGAACCCTGGCCAAGCAGCAACAGGTGGCCGAACGGATCGCCGCGGCTACCGGCCAACTTTCCTCGGGTATCAACGAGGCCGCATCGGCGTCTGAAGAGTTGAAACGGGCGTCGGACCAGATCGCCAGCGGAGCCGAGGAGGCCTCGGGTGCCGCTCAAGAATCGTTGGCCGCCTTTCAGCAGATCACCGGGGCTCTCAACCGCCAATTGCAGAACGCCGAAGCCAGCTTGATTAAGGCGCAGGCTTCGCAGACCCTCATTGTAAAGACAAGCGCCGAGGTCGCCAGCTTGGTGACCAACGTGGGGTTGGCCGCCCAGCGTCAGTCCAACTCGGTCAAGATGGTCATTGAGCTTGAAAAGCAAGCCTCGAACATTGGCGACATCGTCAAAGCGGTGGCCAGGATCGCCGACCAAACAAACTTGCTGGCCCTCAACGCGGCCATCGAGGCCGCCCGAGCTGGCAAGCATGGCAAGGGTTTTGCCGTGGTCGCCGACGAGGTTCGAACGCTAGCCGAAACCTCAGAAAAGAGCGCCAAACAGATCCAGGACCTTGTCGGCCAAATTCAAACCGACGTCAAGAACATCGCCGATGGCATCAACGCCTCGGCCAAGACCATCGAGAATGAAGTGGAAAAAGCAGGTGCGATCACAACTCAGTTGGAGCAGATCAGGACCGATGCCGCCGAAATCATCAAAGGCGGTCAGGATATTTCGGCCGGGGCTCTTCAGTCCATCACTGCCGCAAACCAGGCCTTGAAAGGTTCGCAAGACATTGCCACGGCAGCCGAAGAGCAGTCGGCCGCCGCGGAAGAAGCCGCCAAGACTGTCGCCGAGCAGGCCCAAGCCTTGGCCGAATCCGAACAGGCGGCTCAGGTTCTGACAGAACTGTCGGAGGACCTGCGCAACTCCACCGACGTGGCCAAAAGTGCCGAACAGGTAGCGTCGAACGCCGACGATTTGTCTTCAGCCCTGCAAGAAATCAACAGGTCGGGAACCCAGATCATGACGGCCATTGAACAGATCCGCAAAGGATCGGAAGTGCAGTCGTCGGCCAGCGAAGAATCGTCCGCAGCGATTACGCAAATCGAGCAAGGGGTTGAAGTTGCCCAGAAGCGCGCTACCGGGAGCGCGGACAAAGTCACCGCCATCAAGAATCTTTTGAACACGAATAAGACCTCAGTCGACGCGCTCATCGCCGGAATCACCACGTCGGCCGACGAGTCGAGGACAAGTATTCAGAAGATGAAGGACCTCGAGTTGGTTTCCCGGCGCATCGACAAGATCGTCGATGCCATCACGACGGTCTCGATCCAGACCAACATGCTCGCCGTCAACGGTGCCATCGAAGCCGCCAGGGCCGGCGAGTTCGGTAAGGGTTTCGTCGTCGTTGCAACGGATATTCGGAACTTGGCCCACGATTCCTCAGAGAATGCAGACCGCATCAAAGACCTCGTGAAGTCGGTACAGGACCAGATCGGTCTTGTGGCCACAGATCTCGACGAGATTGTCTTCACGGCGTTGAGTGAGGTCGACAAAGCCAAGGTTACCACCGGCAATTTGGTGACCATCGAGACCGACCTCCTTGTGGTCGAAGAAGGCACCAAGGAAATTTTGACGGCGTCGAACGAAATTGCGGTCACGATTCTTCAAGTCAAGAAAGGCGTGGAACAGATCGCCGCTGCGGCAACCGAAGCGGACAAAGCGGCCACCGAGGCCGCCGGCGCCGCCAAACAGCAATCGCAGGGGGCCGAGGAACTTGGGGCCGCCATCGAAGAGATCGCGTCGCTAGCCGACGAGCTTCAGAGTGCCTTGTGAGGGGGGCGACCATGTCCGAAGAAGTTCTGGAACAACAGGAAGTCGCTGTCGGCGACCTTCTTCAGTTTGTCACGTTCATGACGGGCGACGAAGTCTTCGCCGTCGACCTGAGCCCGGTTCAAGAGATCATTCGTGTTCCCGAGGTTGTCAGGGTCCCGCTGGCACCATCGACTCTCGAGGGCCTGGCCAACTTGAGGGGGAGGGTGCTTCCCATTTTTTCGCTGAGACGCCTGTTTGGCTTCGCTGATCGGGAATACGACGACGCTACCCGAGTTCTGGTCATCGACGTCGGCCAGCCTCTGGGCTTTGTCGTCGACAGGGTGTCGCGGGTGGTCGGCGTCGAAGCAGCCCAGATCGAACCCGTTGGGACGATAAGCAGCACCATCGATACAGATTTGCTTTCGGGGCTTATCAAGAACGTTGGAGGTCACGGTTTGGTGATGGTCCTGAACTTCACCAAACTCGTCGCACGGGAGTTCAGCCACCTGACGGTGACCAACGCGGCCGGGTTCGTCGAGGCCTCCTTGCGCCTTGCAGCCGTACAGCAGGAGGCCGTGAACGAGGAATTGCCCTTTGTCAGCTTCCAGGTCGACGACCAAGAGTACGCCATCGCCATCGAAGACGTTCAGGAAATTGTTCAGGTTCCCGAGGCCATCATCCACGTACCGCATTCCGAATCGCACGTTCTCGGCATCATGACCCTTCGAAATCGGTTGCTTCCCTTGGTCAGCCTTCGGCGTCTGTTTTCGCTAACCGAACAGACTCTCGACGAGAAGAGCCGCATCCTGGTCCTTTCCATCGAGAAGGTGTCGGTCGGCCTCGTCGTCGACGGAGTGAGCGAGGTCCTTCGCGTTTCTCAAGCGAGGATCGACGCCATGCCACCGCTGTTTGCAAGGCAGGGTGACTTGGCCGACCTTTCGGGAATCTGTCGCCTCGAAGGCGGCAAACGAATGGTTTCGATCCTGACGGCCCGGAATCTCCTCCAAAACGGTGCCGTTCAGGAAGCCTTGGGAAGGGCCAAGGAGATCGAAAAGGAGGCCGCTTTGGACGCTTCCGACAGCGAGGAGGGGGCAATGGATGACGAAGAACAGGTTGTAGTTTTCCGCCTGGACAAAGAGGAATTCGGTGTTCCGATTACAAGTGTCCAAGAGATTGTCCGGATTCCTGAAGAGTTGATTCGAGTGCCACACGCCCCAGCCAGCGTGGAAGGGGTCATCAACCTGAGGGGGAGCGTTTTGCCGGTTGTCGACTTGCGTGTTCGTCTAGGTCTTGCCCGGGTGGACCGCAACGACCGACAGCGCATCATGGTCTTCGTCATGGAGGGGGTCCGCACTGGCTTCATCGTCGATCAGGTGGCCGAAGTTCTCAAGATTTCCGCAGTTTCGATCGAGGCCGCGCCCCAACTCTCGGCCGAACAAGGTCGACTCCTTTCGCGTATGGCCAACCTTGAGAAGCAGAAAAGGATGATCCAGCTTCTCGACCCGGCTCTCCTGTTTGGAAAGGAAGAGCTTCTTGAAATCGTCGCCGCGACCCATGACCTTCCGAGCGCGAACTTGAAATGATCAAACTCTTGATCGTCGACGATTCGGCTCTGATGCGGCGACAACTTGGAGAGATCTTCCGAGACGAAGCCGACTTTGAGGTGCAAATGGCCCGAAACGGGGTCGAGGCCCTGGAGTTCAACCTGAGCTTTCAACCCGAGGTCATCACGCTCGATATCAACATGCCCGAGATGGACGGCCTGACCGCCCTCTCCCGCTTGATGCTCGATCGGCCCGTGCCTGTGGTGATGGTGTCCTCGCTCACCGAACAGGGCGCCCTGGCGACCTTCGAAGCGTTGAATCTGGGGGCCGTCGACTACATCACAAAACCAGGCGGAACGATTTCGCTTTCCATTGGCGCCATTCGCGATGAGCTAGTGGCCAAGGTGCGAGCAGCAGCTCGATCACACCTCAAGGCTCCACGCGCCGGGCGGGGGGTCCTCCACGGCAATCGGGCTCGCGAACTTGTGCAGCGAATGCGCGACGACAAAGCCAAAGCAGCTAAGGAACGAGCCCTGCTGCGACAAGGGATCGTCGGCGCCGGAATCGTCATCATCGGCGTCTCGACGGGGGGTCCTCGAACCCTTGAGGACATTCTACCCCAGTTGCCCGCCGACTTTGGCTGGCCGGTGTTGGTCGCCCAGCACATGCCCGCGACCTTTACCGGATCGTTTGCCGAAAGGCTTGACCAGATCTGTCCAATGCGGGTCGTCGAGGCCGCGAGTCCCTTTCCCCTGGAACCCGGTACGATCTATTTGGGCAAGGGAGGCGCCGACATGGTGCTCTCGTCTCGAGCCGGACGGTTGACCGTGCTGCCAAAGCCGGAAAGTCCCCTTCACCTCTGGCATCCGTCGGTGGAACTGTTGGGCCGATCGGTTCTTGAGAACTGCAACCCCTCGCAAGTGATCGGGGTCATGCTCACAGGCATGGGAAACGACGGTTCCTCGGCGTTTGCCGAAATTCGCAGCCGGGGAGGTCGAACCATTGCGGAGTCCGAAGAGTCGGCCGTGGTGTTCGGCATGCCCAAAGAACTGATCGACCTCGGGGGCGCCAGCGTTGTTCTCCCGGCCGAGCGAGTCGTTTCTCAAATTCTCTTGTGGGTGGGGAGGTGACTATGGCTCTTTTGAAGCGCGATAAGCCCGCCCGTCCTGCGGGCAGCAACGACAGAGCTCGACCACGGGAACTGCAGGATTTGTTTGCCGCCCTTGGCTCTGACAACCCCATCGCCCGGCGATGGGCGGCTCGCGACCTGGGAGCCCACGAAGGTGCCTCGGACGAGCTTCTGCGCAGATTGGCTCAGGAACCCGACCGTTCGGTTCGAGAAGTCATCTTTACAAGCCTGACCCATCTCAGGGAACCGGCCGCCGTTCAGGGCCTAGTGATGTTTCTCCGTAGCGATGATCCTGCCGTTCGCAACGAAGTCGTAGAAACGATGAAGCAGCTTCCCGACGAGGTCGCTCCTCTGATGAAGAGCCTTCTGACCGATACGGACCCCGACGTGCGCATCCTGGCCGTGAACGTTCTGGAATCCCTACGCCATCCGTTTGTCGAAGCTTGGTTGGTCGAAGTCATCGAAACCGACCTGCACCTCAATGTCTGTGGCGCCGCACTCGATCTGCTCAGTGAGACGGGAACCGCTTTGGCGGTCGGTGCCATTCTCCGGTTGAAGAACCGGTTTTCGTCAGAGCCCTACATTCAGTTCTCGGCCGACCTGGCCTTGGACCGGATTGGCAAGGTTTAGCGCCCCATGCCCCCTCCCTTGGTCAAGCCCGCCGCGATCCTAGAGACAGACTTTCTCAAGTTCCAGGAGTTCTTCTACCGGAAAACGGGCATCCACTTCGAATCCAACAAACGCTACTTTGTCGACAAACGGATCGTCGAAAGGATGGAAGCAACGGGAGCCGCGTCGTTCCGTGACTATTTCAGCACGCTCCGCTTCCAAGCGACAGGGGAGGAACTTCAGCAGCTAACCAACCTGATGACCGTGAACGAGACCTATTTTCTCAGGGAGGAGTATCAGTTCTGTTGTCTTGTCGACTCCATCCTTCCCGAAATCGTCAGGCAGAAATCGACAAACTCGCCCATACGGATCTGGTGCATGCCGTCCTCGTCGGGGGAGGAACCTTACTCCATCGCCATGTACCTGTTGGAGCATTGGCCGCCTATCGCTCAGTGGGACGTCGAAATCATTGCCTCGGACATCGACACGGGAATTCTGGACAAGGCCAGGGAAGGCCGCTACTCAGTTCGATCGATCCAACAACTGCCCATGCTCTGGTTACGTAAGTACTTCAACAAGGTGGGAGACGAGTACCTGCTGAGTGAAGAAATCAAGCAGGCCGTTGATTTTACCCGGGTCAACCTGAACGAGCCCGAACAGACCCGATCCTACCGCAACTTCGACGTGATCTTCTGCCGCAACCTTCTGATCTATTTCGACGACCTATCCCGCAAGGCCGCCGCCGAGACCTTTTACGACGCCCTGAGCCCCGGCGGCTGGATCCTTTTGGGACATTCGGAGTCGATGAGCCGCATCTCGTCGTTGTACAAGGTGCGAAAGTTCCCCGAGGCTCTTGTCTATCAGAAGCCCTGCGAGGCTCCATGAAACGCATCCTGATCGTTGACGACGCGGCCACGGTCCGCCTGTACCACAAGGGGATCCTCGAGTCTGCCGGCTATGCCGTAGAAGAGGCTTTGAACGGCATCGAGGCGCTCGAAAAGGCGCTGCAGGGTTCGTTTGACCTCTACCTCGTGGACGTCAACATGCCCAAGCTCGACGGTTACGGTTTTCTGCAGGAGCTGCGCAGGCAGGACCTCCCCCAGGCTCCCGCCATCATGGTCAGCACCGAGGCGGGACCCCAGGACCAAGTCTTGGCGTTCCGAGCCGGAGCCAACGGGTATCTTGTCAAACCCATCAAACCCGAACAGCTTCTTCAGCAGGTCCGGTTCATGGTCGGAGAACCCAACCCATGAACTCTCTGTTGACTCAATTTTTGACCGAGGCCAAGGAACTTCTTGAAAGCATCGCCGAGAAGCTGATGCAGCTGGAGAAGAATCCTTCGGACGCCGAGCTCGTGAACGAGCTGTTCCGGCTAGTCCACACCCTCAAGGGAAACAGCGGTCTGTTCGACTTCCCCGAGATGACCCGAGTGCTCCACGCCAGCGAGGATCTGATGGATAAGGTTCGCGGTGGTAAGATTGTTTTCCGTCAAGACTTGGCCGACCAGCTGCTCGACGCGATGGACTTTGTCAGTCTCCTTTGCGACGAAGTGGCCTTGGAGAAACCCTCGCTTTCCCATGGCCCCGACGCGTTTTTGCTGGCCGAGGCCCTGAGGCAGCTGATCCCTGCTGGTGCCTTAGCAACGGTTAAGGCTCCCGCGGTTCCGGCGCCCACAGTCCTGTCGCCGAGGCCCGGGCACCGCTGGCAAGACCTGCCCGAAAAAGTGAGGGAAAAAGCCCTCGCGCGCCAGAAGGAGGGGGCGACTCTGCTCTGGGTGACCTACGCTCCGTCAGAAGGCACCTACTTTAGTGGTGTCGACCCGTTCCACTCGGCGAGAACCACCCCGGGGGTTTTCTGGGGTCGGGTCGTTCCGCGGGAGCCGTGGCCGCCCTTGGCCGAACTAGACGCCTATCGGTGCACCCTGAACTTCGAGATTTTGACGAATGCCACCCGAGATCAGGTGAATTCGCACTTTCGCTACGTGCTTGACCAAGTTCAAGTCACCGAAGTGGTCGCTGAAGTCCCCATTCCCGCCCTCACCGTTGCAACCGTCTTTGAGGCACAGCGACAGATTCTTTTGCTGGATGATCAAGCGGCCTGGACCCAAGGTCGGTACAAGGCCGTGGCGTCGGTTCTCGCCAACGCGTGCAGGTCTCAGGGGGATGCCCAGGGCCCTGAAGCCATTGAACGGGCCCTGGCTCAGACTCTGGCAACCGGTGACAAAGCGCCCCTGTTGGCCTGGGTCGAGGCCAAGCTGGCCGCGCCTGCCGAGGAACCGATCAAGTACGGCCGTCGGGCCGAAGACACAAGCCTCGATCTGAAAAGCATTCGAGTCGACCAGGAGAAGATCGACACGCTGATGGACCTCATCGGTGAAATGGTCGTCTCGAAAAACGGCTTGCCCTACCTTGCTGGACGGGCAGAAACCTCGTTTGGCCAGAGGGAGCTGGGTAGGGAAATTCGCGTTCAGCACGCCGTAATCGATAGGATCGCGACCGAACTGCAAGACGCCATTCTGCAGGTTCGCATGTTGCCAATGTCGTATGTCTTTCAGCGCTTTCCCCGGCTGGTTCGAGAGGTTTCCCGAAAGCTCGACAAGAAGGTGAATCTTGTGCTCGAAGGCGAACAGACAGAGGCCGACAAGAACATCATCGCCTCGCTGGCCGATCCCTTGATGCACATTGTCCGCAACAGCCTTGACCATGGAATCGAGACCCCTGCTGTGCGCCTGGCCTGCGGAAAGCCCGACACGGGGACTCTGACGCTCAGGGCCAGGCAAGAGGCCGACCGGGCCGTCATCGAGATTCTCGACGATGGCAAGGGCATCGACCCCGGGGTTATCAAGCGAAAGGCCGTCGAGAACAAGCTCATCAGCCAAGCTGTCGCCGATCAAATGGACGACCAGGCGGCGATCAACCTCGTGTTTGCCCCCGGACTGTCCACCAGCGAGGTGGTTTCCGATCTCTCGGGCCGGGGGGTCGGCATGGATGTGGTGAGGTCAGCTGTAGAAAAAGCAAACGGCTCGGTCTGGCTCGAAAGTGCCTTGGGTCTGGGAACGACCATTCGGATTTCCCTTCCTCTTTCGATGGCCATGACACAGGTTATGGTCGTGGAATCCGATCGCCAACAGTTTGGAGTCCCGCTCGACCAGGTCATTGAAACTGTCAGATTGCCCCGCTCAGCGGTCCGCAAGATCAAACGCAACTTGACGGCCCTGTGGCGCGGCAGCGTTCTACCCTTGCGCCCACTCAACGCTCTTCTGAATCTCTCGACCCAGCCTCGAACCAACGAAGAAGACGAATGGGCTGTTTTGGTTGCCGAGGTGAAGGGCGAACGAGTGGGAATTCTGGTGGATCAATTCTACAGGACCACTGAAATCATCCAGAAACCTCTAGAAGGGGTGTTGGCGAATTTGGCCGCCTACTCCGGATCGGCGCTGTTGGGCGATGGCTCGGTCCTGATGGTGCTCAACCTCCCGGCGGTTCTGTGATGGCCATCGAATACGGGGAAAGCCTGGCGGCGTTCGTCGGTTTTGTCGGGGTGGACGAGGCCGAGGAACTCTTGGGCTGGCTGCAGAAAAAGTCGGGTCCCCGGGTGGACTTGGGATTGTGTTTGCACCTTCACCCAGCCAACTTGCAAGTCTTGATGGCGGCAAAAACGCCGGTGGCCCAATGGCCCGACGACCGCGATCTCCGGTTCTGGCTGGAAAGTGTTTTGAAAGAGGAGAACTAAGCGATGGGCAAGACCATACTGATTGTCGACGACTCGGTCACCATGGTGATGAGCATCAAGACGACCCTTGAAATTCACGGTTTTCAGGTCGAAACCGCCGGTGACGGCGTTCTGGCTCTGGCCCTGATTCAGGCCGGGACAAAGCCGGACCTTGTTATCACCGACATCAACATGCCGAACATGGGGGGAATGGAACTCATCGGGCGCCTTAAGGCCCTGCCAGGGTTTCAATTCGTCCCGATTCTTACCCTGACCACCGAAAGTGAAACCGCCAAACGAGAAGAAGCCAAGAAACTCGGAGCGACCGGATGGCTTGTCAAACCCGTCGCGGGGCCCGACCTCATCAAAGTCATCAAACAACTGTTGCCAGGCGCCT
>CAYYUZ010000070.1:0-4457 GCA_964475005.1 uncultured Spirochaetales bacterium | reverse complement strand
CTCCAGGCCCACCTTCACCACGCCAATGCCACCACCGAGGCGGCCGCCTTGCAGATCATGAGCAAGCTCACCGACCTGAACAAGGAAGTCGGAAGCCTCCAGGTGACGCTAAACGATACGACCACCATGGCGGCGGGACTCTTCGATCATTCGCAAATTAAGGTGAAAGAAAACCAGAAGATGATGGACGATTTGAACACCTATCAGGTCGAGATGGAAAGACAGGTGCAGTCGACCATTCAGCTTCTGACCCGGCAGATGGAGGGCCTGAAGCCCTTCACCCAGCTTATCCGCGAAGTCAACGAAAGGACCAATGTGCTGGCCATCAACGCGGCTATCGAGGCGGCACGGGCCGGAACCGCGGGCCGCGGGTTTGCCGTCGTGGCCAATGAGGTTCGTACCCTCTCCCACCAGGTCTCTTCAGCGGCCGAAAGCATCGAGGCCAGCGTGAAAGAGATCTCCGAGACCGTTGCCGTCAAGTTGGGCGCCCTCTCCACCCTGATGCACGGGGAAGACCAGAGTCAGGGCTTCGTTTCGCTGACCATTGCCCTGCCGAAACTCTCACAAGATTTCTTTACCACTGTGGAAATCCTCAAGAGCTTCGCCTTGGCCACCCAGTCCAACGTCAACGGCATTCAGAACAGCATCGTCGACGTCATGGGGTTTGCCCAGTTCCAGGACATCACCCGCCAGCAGATCGAACAGGTGGATCGCGGTCTTGCCCTAGCTGGGCAACACTTCCAAGGCGCAGCCGACGCCCTGGAAGGTTCGGGGACCGTTCCCCTGGTTATCGTTCCGTTGGACGGCATCGCCGAGCAAATGGACAAGAATTACACGATGATGAGGCAGAAGGACACCCACCAAGAGGTGCTTTATGGAAAGCTTGGGAAGAAGGCGGAGGCTGGTCCAGACATCGAGCTGTTTTGATGCAGGAAATTCATGGAAGGAATCACCTTGAACGCATGTAGAGTGCGGCAACACCGGCCCCCGTCGGCGAGGGTGGAAGTATCGCGTCCCGTAGGTGTCTTCAAAGGGAATTAAATAGGATTTCAAGGATTCTGGGGAGATTGACCTGATTGGGAAGAAATGTTCAAGACAGCGCAAGAAACTCCAATTCGTTATTCTTCAGGTATTTGTTTGCTTAGGCCAATCTCGTGTCCGGTTTATCCTGTCGAGTTTCGGTCTCAGTTGTGCGAACTAATCTGCGGGACAGGAGACTAGAAGATCTCAATGCTGTACTTGTACCCTTGCTCGGTCAGAAACTTCTGACGGTGGGCGGAGAACTCTTCTTCGCTGGTTGCGCGGCTCACCAACGTATAGAACAAGGCGTTGCGCTTCTTGGGCCTCAAAATGCGGCCCAGGCGCTGAGCCTCCTCTTGCCTTGACCCGAAAGTTCCCGAAACCTGAATGGCCATCGACGCGTCGGGTAGGTTGATCGCAAAGTTCGCAACTTTGGACACAACGATGACCCGGACTCGCCCCGACCGAAAATCCTCGTAGAGAACCTCGCGTTGAGCGTTCGGCGTCGAACCCGTGATGATGGGCGCCTTCAACACTCTCGCCAGCTTTTCAAGCTGTTCGATATACTGGCCGATGACAAGAATCGAGTCTTCCTTGTGGTTGGCGACCAGCTGGAGCACGACGTCTTCTTTCAGCGGATTCTCGCTGGCGATCCGAAACTTCTCGCGCTTAGTGGCGACGGCGTACGGGATGCGCAGGTGTTCGGGAAGCTCAAGCCGGATTTCGGTGCAAATGGCCTCGGCGATCCAGCCTTTGGCCTCGAGTTCCTTCCAGGGGACGTCGTAGCGTTTGGGACCGACCAGGCTGAACACGTCGCCCTCGGCGCCGTCTTCGCGCACAAGGGTGGCCGTCAGTCCCACGCGCCGGACGGCTTGCAGCTCTGCGGTCACGCGAAACACAGGAGCCGGCAACAAGTGAACTTCGTCGTAGATGATCAGGCCCCAATTGCGTTCCCGAAAGAGCCGGAAGTGGGGGTACTCCCCGTCCTTGCTGTCACGCCAGACGAGCACCTGGTAGGTGGCCACGGTCACAGGCCGAATGATCTTTTTGTCGCCGGTGTACTCGCCGATCTGGTCGGCTGTCAGCGTTGTCTTGTCGAGCAATTCGTCGATCCACTGGTGAACGGCCGCCACGTTGGTCGTCAAGACAAGGGTGTTGGTCGCCAGCCGAGAGAGAATTTCAAGGCCGACGATGGTTTTTCCCGAACCGCAAGGCAAAACAATGGTTCCGAATCCTGTACCTGGCTGGCCGCGGCCCAAGACGCCGTCGGCCGCGCTCTTCTGGTATTCGCGGACGTTGAGCGGCGCCCCCAAACCCGTCACCGTGCGCAAGCTGACCGCCAGGGGGTCGCCATCCTTGAGGGGAGCTAGGTCCTGCACGGGGTACCCCAGCGCCAGCATCTCCTTTTTGAGCGTGCCGCGGTGGATGAGCGGGAGCAAGAACTCCTCTCCGCGTGCGGTGATCAGTCCCGTCAGTTTCCTTTGGCTGGCTAGTTCCCGGCGGAGGCGCTCGTCGGCCACCGTGAGCACAAGAGTGTCGGGTGAATCGCTGGCGCTGAGCTGAAACAGTCCCCAGCGGCCCATGAGGTCGGTGACGAAGAAGCGGACATTTTCGGGAACAGGATAGCGGCTGCGCGAATCGAGAATGCCCAGAATATCGGCCGTCGTCAGCCCCGCCGAAGCCGCGTTCCACAGACTGAGCGGACTCATCCTGTAGGTGTGGATATGCTCGGGGCTCTTCTCTAGCTCGGTAAAAGGCGCGATGTCGGCCCTGGCGGCTTCACAGGCGGGATGGTGGACTTCCAACAACAGCGAGTGGTCGCTCTGCACGAGGAGGGGGCGTTGATTCATCAGAGTTTCAGCCCTTGCGGAACACAGTGGTCCCGGTTCGTTTCATGCCTTCGGGGAGGAGTTCCCGCTTGAAGGGACCCGTGACCACCAACGCCCCGCCGACGCCCAGGTGTTCACACACTGTCTTGAGGAGTTGGACCTTCTTGTCGTCGGTCACATACTCGATACCCTGATTCAAAACGATCAGGTGCGCCGGCTGCGGATAGAACAGCTGACCTTGCTGAAAGTCGGCCACTTCGAACTGCACGTGCAGCCTGACCTCGTCGGATACCTTCCACAGGTACTTGTCTTCGCCCTGGCCACGGGTCATCCATTCGTCTCGGATCGGGACCGGAATGGATTCAATCTGGTGTTCCCGGTAAAGGCCGCGCACCGCTGTTTCCACCCGCGTCAAGAAATGGTCGACCCCACGAATGCGAAATTTGAACGCCTTGTCGGTTTTTGTCTGGTCAAGACACAACATGGCAAGGTAGTACGCCATCTCGCCGTTTCCCGAACCAATGATCAGGACCCGCCTTTTTTCCTTGCTTCCCGACGACGGGAGGTCGGCCACGGCGCTGACGAGGGTCTCTCCCCAGTCTTCAGAAGATTCGAGGAGAGGAGTTTCGGCCACGGTAACCACAGGCCGGGGGCGCGGTTCCGGGAAGGCCGCTTCAAACGAGGGCGGCACTGGAGTCGGAGCGGCGACTTGTCGTTCCACGTTTTCCCTTTGCAGGAAGGTCAGCCGAGGCCGAAGTAGCCGAAACAGGATGACTCCGGTGCCCGCCAGGAAAAATCCGCCGGCCCCGGTGGCGAATAGTGCCAAAGGGTGAGTGTTCAGGCCGGGGATCTTCCACGCCGCGGTACCCGGAAACAACGTCAATGTGCCCCGGCCGGCGCCTTCGCGGAAGAAAGCCGTCACCGCGAACAACGCCGTCAGGCCCAAACCGTTCTTCAAGGCGGACGACAGCTCGACGCCGAGCGAGGTCTCCTGGGAGATTTTGGCAGGTGAATTCAAAATAAGAGGACTGAAGGCCAAGAGGTTGAGGTAGAGCCCCCAGGCGGCTCTCACCCCAGGAAGCCAAAGCGAAACCGCCAAGTCGATCAGGGTCACGATGACGGCCGCCAGTGTGACCGAAGCGCACAAGACACCCGATTCCCCGAAACGCGTCTTGAGGAAAAACCCTTGCGTCGTGACGCCGGCCAGAATGACGGTTGTCGCCAGCCCAAATAAAAGAGCCGGACCCAAGGACGTGGTTACCGCCAGAAGGGGGGTGAGGGCAAGGATGAAGAACCGCAAAAAGGAGGTCATGAGGAGGGAGTATAGCAGACTCCCCCCATCCATGTCGAAGGCTTGAATCTCGCCGTTTTGGCTTCGCCTCAAGGAAGCTCCGGTCCTCGGCGTAATTCCATTACGCCTGCGGGCGTCGCTCCCTTTCGGCTTCGCCAAAACGACGATCTTCTGCGCCTAGTTCAACCTAGACTTCGCTTCGCTCGTCGCCTGCTTTGCCGGCTGCTTCTCTGGTAACTTCGCTTCGCTCGTTGGTTGGGACTGTGGCGCAGTGTATCGGGTAACTTCGCTTCGCTTGTTGGTTGGGACTGTGGCGC
>CAYYUZ010000069.1:0-20954 GCA_964475005.1 uncultured Spirochaetales bacterium | reverse complement strand
TTTTCGGTCATCCTTATTGTGTTCACCATGGTCTTGATGTTTTCCGTAAGGAATCTCCTCAAGTACATGGTGAAAAGTAAGTAGGCCGTTGGCCACGAAAAAAAACTCTCTGGAGGATCATCATGAAGAATACCCTTTGGGGTACCCTGTTCGCCGCCATCCTGCTTCTGGCTTCCTGCAGCCCGAAGGCTCCTGACACTGCCATGGCACCTGCCGCCACCTCGGCAACGCCAAACGGTGAAGTGAATGTCTACAACTGGTCGTCGTACCTTCCCGACGACGTTAAGGCCGACTTCACCAAAGAAACCGGCATCAAACTGAACTACGAGGAGTACGACTCCAACGAGACCATGTTGGCCAAAGTCTCCGCGGGAGGGAACTACGACGTCGTGTTCCCTAGCCAAGACTTCGTCCCCACCATGATCGACAAGGGACTGCTGTCACCCCTCGACTTGACCAAGATTCCCAACCTCGCCAACGTCGACAAGACCATCATTGACTTCACTCAAAGCTTCGACGCGGGCAACAAGTACTCAGTTCCTTACAACATCGGCGCCACAGCGGTGGTCTACTGGAAGGACAAGATCAAGAATCCGGTCGAGAGCTTCAGTCTGTTTGGAGATCCCAAGTACAAGGGCAAGATCGTTCTGCTCAACGACATGCGCGAAATCTATGGCGCAGCGCTGCACAACCTGGGGTTCAGCGGCAATACGACCGACCAAGCTCAAATCGACAAGGCCACCAGCCTGATCCTGAAGTGGAAGTCCAACATCCTGAAGTTTGAAACCGACCAGATCCCGACGCTGTTCACTAAGAAGGAAGTCTGGGCTGCGTTTGTGTACCCCGAAAATATCCTCACGGCGCTAGACGACAAGGACAAACCGAACGTCGCGTTCTACTTCCCGAAGGAAGCCGGCATCAAGTATCAGGACAACATGGTCATTCTCAAGGGCGTGAAGAACCTGGCCAACGCCTACACCTTCATCAACTACATCCTGAGGCCGGACATCCTGGCCAGGATCGACGATGCCTACGGCTATCCAGGCATTTCGGCCAAGGCCAATGCCCTCCGCAAAGTGGCACCGTTCTATTCGACGGACAAGCTGTCGAAACACGAGTTCCGCCAGCCTCTGGGCGACAAGGCCGACTTGTACAACAAACCTTGGCAAGAGAAAGTACTCATCGGGCAGTAAGCGCCGGTTTCCTCAAAGACCGCCCTTCGGGGCGGTCTTTTTTTGTGCCCAATCGGTTGGCCTCAAACCAAAACAAAAAACCGGCCCAAAAGGCCGGTTTCTCTAGCTTCATCAAAGTCGCTTTCAGGAGTTTCGGTTTTGACCGTAGCGAGGGCGCTCACCTTCGGTGAGGCCCTGGAGTTTCGCCCGCAGGGCGAAACTCCCAGATGGTCAACCGCAGGGTGACCATCGAGCACCTGAACGACCGAACGACGCCGACGAAAACCGCCGCAGTAGAGGAAGAGTCAAACGACCTACGCTCGGTCGGCGGAGCCTAGAACTTCTTTGTTCTTGTGAGCGTAGAGCTTTTTCAGTTCGTCGCGGGCCGGTCCGAGGTATTTTCGGGGGTCGAACTCGGCGGGATTCTCGACAAGAACCTTTCGGATGGCAGCCGTCATAGCCAGGCGTCCGTCGGAATCGATGTTGATCTTGCACACTGCGCTCTTGGCCGCACGGCGAAGTTGTTCTTCGGGGATACCGACGGGGTCCTTGAGTTTTCCACCGAACTTTTCGAGCTGGCGGACGTACTCGATCGGGACCGACGAGGAACCGTGGAGAACGATCGGGAAACCAGGGAGCTTCTTCTCGATTTCCTCGAGAATGTCAAAACGCAAGGTCGGGGGAATCAGAATGCCATCGGCCGTCCGGGTGCACTGCTCGGCC
The DNA here is from genome assembly GCA_964475005.1 of uncultured Spirochaetales bacterium. Taxonomy (GTDB): domain Bacteria; phylum Spirochaetota; class Spirochaetia; order JABEVK01; family JABEVK01; genus JAIFLN01. The sequence goes on along the minus strand of CAYYUZ010000069.1, from coordinate 19,059 downwards.
TTGAACTTGACGGCGCCATGGCTGGTTCCGATGGAAATCGCCAACGAGTCGACGCCTGTTCGCTTGACGAAATCGATCACTTCCTCGGGCTTGGTGTAGCTGGAATGCTCGGCCACCACATCGTCTTCGATTCCTGCCAAGACACCGAGTTCACCCTCGACCGTCACGTCGTGAGCGTGGGCATATTCCACGACCGACTTGGTCAGCTTGATGTTGTCGTCGTAAGGGAGGTGAGAGCCGTCGATCATAACCGACGAGAAGCCGCCTTCGACACAGCTCTTAACCAGTTCCAGGCTGTCGCCATGGTCAAGGTGGAGAACGATGGGAATCGGGTGTCCGAGTTCCTTGGCGTATTCTACCGCGCCCTTGGCCAGATTCTTCAGAAGCGTCGCATTGGCGTACTTGCGTGCGCCAGAAGAAACCTGAAGGATCACGGGGGATTTGGTCTCGACACAGGCTTGAATGATGGCCTGGAGTTGCTCGAGGTTATTGAAGTTGTAGGCGGGGATGGCGTATCCGCCTTTCACGGCTTTGGCGAACAGATCTTTCGTGTTCACCAAACCGAGTTCCTTGTAGGAAGTTGCCATAAAGTTCTCCTTGACTGGAATTAGCTTTCCTCCTCAAGTTTAGTCGCCCCCCCCCCCAAGGTCAAGGGAACTGAATTTTCATGGGTTGGCGTTTTACAGAACTTTCCCCAAGTTATCCACAATCTTGGGGATTTTTGGCATCCCTAAGAAAGAGATGTTTTGACCTCGAAAATGGCTCTGACCTCTTCGTTGACACCCAAAAAAACCGGCCTGGCCCCTCGCGGGACTGTTTTGTTCAGGTCGAGTAGACAAAAAGTGACAATTATCCGCCCAGTCCAGGAAAAACCGGCCTTGGGCTCGACGAGCCGGTACCAACTCTCCTTCATTTGGAAATATGTCCACAAGTTATCCACAAGCCCGGAATCTGTTTTGAACTCGCCACCCCGTTTCAGGGGTTGTCAAGTGACCGATCCGCCATTTCGCCGAATTTTTTCGGCCAATTGCTCGAGTTCCTGTCGTTTGTTGAGGAGGAATTCGTCCTCTTCGGCAAGTCGATGAAACGCCGAATAGTCGGGAATAATCGACTCCCCCCTCTGGTCGTCCTTCTCTTTCGCCCTCAGGCTGGCCGTCCATAAATTCTGTTCTTCGACCAAGTAAAGAGAAAGGTTCTGTTCGGTCGAGAAGTAGTCCAGGTTGAGCCGCCGGAAAAGCCCACCCAGCCAGTCCCCATCGCAAGGAGTCCCCGCCAGCTCGCGCTCCGAAAACAATTTGAGAGCCGCGTACTTGAGAAACTCACGGTAGACGTTCAGGGCCTCCCGGCGATCCTCCTCAAGCATGTAGTTTTTGCCAACGGCGGGAAGATCCGTCTTGGTGTACACAGCTTTTCCCTCGGTATTCGCCAGAAGAACACGGGCTTTCCACAGTTTTTCCACAGTCTCTGGGCGAAAGATTCGTAGGTCAAACGAGTGTCTCCTCGCACGATTCCGCGCAAGGAACTTGGCCTCGTTACGCATCAGCAAGTAGACATTCTCCTTAAGGACCCAGCCAGGAATGAGACGGTTCAGACCCCGGGTTTCCGGGGAGTCGAGGGGTTCATCGAGGATCAGGGAAAAGGGGAGAGAAAGGCGTTGCGGCAGGGTGACGACGCCTGAGGCTAGAAGGCTATAAGGAGCGTCTTGAAAATTGGCCGGAAACTTGACGGCCGTGGCGAGCCCGAAAAAGGTGCCTTCTCCAGCCCAAAGTTCTTGGTCGGGGGAACGGCTTGTATGGTTGGAGCCGATGTTGGCGCCGTAGCCGATGTTGCCGCGACCTTCGGGCCACCAGGCGGCGATCAGAAGGCTCTGGTGGTGGAAGCCAACAAAGGGTCCCAGGTAGCTTGCTGTCACTTCTCCGCCGCCAACAGTCGTGTTGGGACCAATCAGACTCTCGGTAACCAAGGCCTGTCTTTCGGCACCGCTGTACTCGAGCAGAATGGAAGTGCCCAGCTGCGCGCAAGACTCAACGAAGGCTCCCCATTGCACAAGCGAATCCTTCACCTGAACGCCAGCTCCCAAATGCACAGGTTCCTCGAGAGAGGAAATGATCGCGCTGCTCTCGATCCATTGGGCCCCCAGAACCTGGGCTCCAGGACCAAAGAACGCTCGGTCGATCCAGACCACGTTCACCAGTCGAACCCCAGCGCCAACCACCGTACGGTCGAAAACAACGGACAGGGCCAGCTGGTCCACTTCGGTTCGCAGGTCACCATCGGTCAAATACCGCTCGCCAGCGTCAAGGGTCATGGCGTCCCAGATGCGAATCTCGCGGCCGGGTGTTTCCAGTCCTGCCTTGATTACTGAGCCGACACCGTAGGAGGTTGGCGCTGTACAATCCAGCGTCGAGTTTCTGACATATGCGGTGGGCCCCACCAGGGCCCTGCGCACCAAGGGGCATCGATCGACCAGGGCCCCGGCCCCGATTTCAGCGTCTTCCAGAACGGAGTTGTAGATCTCGCCGGACAAAACAACCCTGCCGGAGAATCGGTTGGCGTGAATCGTGGCCGGATCGAACCCTGGCGCGGCAAAAACCTGACATTCGGGCGCAAACAAATTCCCCTGGCTTTGCAGGAGGCCCCGTTCCTCCGAAGTCAACGGACGAAGGTCTTCACGGACAAGACGAAGAGGCGCCAGGGCTTCGAGGAGGGGGCTGAAGAGCATCGGACCAGACTCCTAGTTTGACAAAGGAAACACAGGTCCCTAGAATAACCCGGGAATAGCGCTTTGATCAGGCCCATTCCTGGCGGGAGGGGAGCTTTGCCCGAAATGAGACTTAACACCCCCTGGAAGTCGTTGCTCCTTTTCGCCGGGGCGCTGGGGGCTTGTCTCGGATTGCTGGCCTTGCGGTTCCTTTTCACGGGGCACTTCTCGTACTTCTTCCTCGCTAGAAATCTATTCTTGGGCTTGGTCCCCCTCGGGATTGCCTTTCTGGCGCTTCTCATCGAACGTGAAAACTGGCGCTTCTGGGGAAGGTTTTTCCTGATCGTACTGAGTGTTCTTTGGCTGATCTTTTTCCCCAACTCGTCCTACATCTTTACAGATTTCATCCACCTCATTCAGCGCGGTCTCGAAGGCGAAAACCCGAACGCCCGAGGTCTCGACAACATGCTTGTGTGGTTTGACCTGCTGAACCGGTCCCTTTTCGCGTTTGTCGGACATTTTCTGGGACTAGCGTCGCTCTACGTGATGCACAATCTTTGGAAGAAGGAATTCGGCCGGTGGCCGGGTTGGTTCTGTGTGTGCCTTTCCTGCTGGGCCGCTGGCTACGGTGTCTTTATTGGCAGGTTCGTCCGGTGGAACAGTTGGCACCTATTTACGCAACCTGAAGAAACCTGGCACAGCCTGTTCGCCAACCTTGGCACCGCCGACGCCTGGCTGTTTTCGTCGGGTTTTGCGGTCTTCCTCGTCGTGAGCTACTTTTTCGTCTATCTCTTCAAGAAGCACTTCTTCATCGCCAAGGAAATGTCATGACAGATCTGAACCGCGCCGTAGCCGTGGCTGTAGCGGCGCGCAACCATTCTTATTCTCCCTACTCGAAATTTGCCGTGGGAGCGGCGCTCAAGCTGAAAGATCAGGACGTCTACGTTCCCGGCTGCAACGTGGAAAATGCAAGTTTTGGCGGTACCTGGTGCGCGGAACGCTCGGCCGTGGTCGCGGCCATCAGTCAGTACGGACGGGTCGAGTTCGAATCGCTCACCGTGGTCACGGACACAGTTCCGCCGGCGTTTCCGTGTGCTTTCTGCCGCGGCGTGCTTGTGGAATTTTGCGGTCCCGACTTTCCCATCCATTTGGCCAACCCCGATGGCGTGAAGCTCACGGTGAGGCTCGGCGACATTCTGCCGCACCCGTTCAAATTGGCCTGACGAGGCGTTCTATCGGAAACGGAAGTTCAGGAACGCATCTTGACCGGCCTCCGATGCCCGGTCAAGATAGTCGACATGCTTCGACCCGACTTCACGCTCACGGCCACTTGCCTGGATCAGAAGGGCATCATTGCAGCCGTCACACAGAATATCGCCTCGGGTGGGGGAAACATCCTCAACCTCAGCCAACATACTGCGGTCGACATCAACACCTTCCTCCTGAAGGCCGATTTCTCGGTCGACGCTTCTTTCGACCACCGATCTTTTGAACGTGATTTCGAGAGTGTGGCCGCTCACTTTCAAATGGACTGGAAGCTTTATGACAAGGCGGTCCGCCCCCGTGTCGCCATCCTGGTCAGCAAGACGAGCCACTGTCTCTATGAGCTTCTGCTGAAACATCAGGACGACGAGCTTGCTTGCGACTTTCCCGTGATTATCGCCAATCATCCAAACCTGGCTCCCGTCGCGGGACAGTTCAATATCCCCTTTTTTCAGGTCGACACGACCAAGGGGAAACCGGAGTACGAAGCCGACGTCCAAAAAATCCTTGAGGACCATCGTATCGACACCGTCGTCTTGGCGCGGTACATGCAGATACTCAGCCCGGAGTTTACTCGTCGGTGGGCCTACCAGGTCATCAACATCCACCACGGCTTCTTGCCGGCATTTATGGGTGCCAAGCCCTACCACCAGGCTTGGCACAGGGGGGTGAAAATCATCGGAGCTACAGCGCACTTTGCCAATGAGAACCTGGATCAAGGCCCCATTATTGGCCAGGACACGATTCAAGTCTCCGATTCCTGTTCAATCGCCGAGTTTGTCCAGTTGGGCAAGGATGTCGAAAGAAAGGTTCTTTTTATCGCGCTGAAACGCTTCCTCGACCGTCAAGTCTTTGTCTGCGGCGGTCGGACGTTCCTCCTGCCATGAGCGAAGCGGGATTCTTCCGCGACAAAGTGGTTGTTGTCACCGGCTCGTCTCGGGGGATTGGCTTTGAAATCGCCAGACAGATCCTTGCCGAGGGGGGCAAGGTGGTGCTGCACGGACGCAGCTTGGAACGTTTGCAGGTGACTCAGACGACGCTCGGCTTTGCCGAAAGAACCCTGCTGGTCGCCGCCGACCTTTCACAGCCTGAAGGGGCAGAGACGCTTGTCGACGCGGCTCTGTCGGGTTTGGGGCGGATCGATGTTCTGATTAACAATGCAGGCCTTTCGATGCGTGGAGACTTCATCGATCTTCGGGCCACCACCGTTCGCACCATGGTCGATGCCAACTTTCTCTCCGCGGTCTGGACCACCCTAGCGGCCCTTCCCACACTTCGGGCAACCCGTGGACGCGTTGCTTTTGTCTCGAGTATGGCGGCCCTTCGTGGGTTTCCTGGAGTGAGCCTGTACTCCGCCGCAAAGATGGCGCTGACGGCACTTGATCAGAGCTTGCACTTGGAAGAAGGTCGCCGCGGAGTTGGTTTCACTCTCGCCTTCCTCCCCTTCACCCAAAACGACCCCGAGAAGACCGTCCTAACGGCCGAAGGCGAACTTGTCCGGCACCAGCGTCCCTGGCAGCTGACACAGGCGAAAGCCGCCAGCGGCATCTTGCAGGCCGTGGCTCGGGGAAAACGTCGAAAGTCTTTCACAGTAAACGGGCGAATCCTGGAGGTCGCGCAAGCGATCTTCCCCGGTGTGGTCGAAGCGATACTCGCGGCCAGGAAGACCAAGGTCCACGACATCCGACGTTCCAGTTCTTGACGGTTCTGATATTCTAGTCCAGGATCAGCTCAGGTTGACAACGCCATGATCCTGACAGACCCTCGGCTCCTTTACCAGTTCACCGACTACGGTATCCTCATTCCGATTCGTGTCACAAAGATCAAGAGAGTATTGGAGCATTTGGAAGGCTCGGCCGTGCTGGCGGGTCGCCGGTGGAAGGCCGACCGGATCTCGGAACCTGTGCCTAGGGTCGCCTTGGAGCGAGTTCATGAGCACGAGTATCTTGAGCGCCTCTATGGCCCTGGCCTCGAGGACGAAATCCTTGCCGCCTATGAGCTTATTGACTCCGAAGGCAATCATCATCGCTACGCGCCTGAAACCGCGGTGAAGCCTTTGACCAGCTTCTTTGAAGACGTGGTGCTTCTCCATGTGGCGGGAACAACCCAGGCTTGCCGAATGGCCTTGGAAACCGGCTGGGCCTTTTTCACAGGCGGCGGCTTGCATCACGGTCACCGAGACCGCGGCACGGGATTCTGCATGGTCAATGACTTGGTGATTGCCGTCCGCACCCTTCAAGCCGAAGGCCGCATTCAACAGGCCTGGATCATCGACGTTGACGCCCACAAGGGCGACGGCACCGCCTCCGTGACCGCCGGAGACGACAGCATCCTCACGCTTAGCATCCACATGGCTCACGGGTGGCCGCTTGACCCTGAAACCACCCAGCAGCGGGGGCAAGACAATCCCAGCCTCGTGCCCAGCGATGTCGACATTGCCCAGGATTTGGGGGAGGACGATCTGTACCTTCCACGCTTGGCCGCAGGGTTGGAGCAACTAAAAGAACTCGCGCTGACAAAACACGGGCGGCTTCCCGACTTGGTTCTCGTGGTTGACGGGGCCGATCCTTACGAAAAGGACGAACTCCCTTCCACATCATCGATGCGGCTGACCCTACTGCAACTTCTCGAGCGCGACACTCTCGTGGATCGTTTTCTCACCCGCTTGAATCTTCCAGCCGCCTGGGTCAACGCCGGCGGCTACGGAGATTTCGTCTGGGAAGTCTACGCTCAGTTTCTAGAGAAGGCCCTTCCTGCCAAGATCGGCTAGACGGAACTAGAGTTTCTCAAGGAGCATTGAACACTTTCCCGAGGGAATGGGAAGAGTCTTCTTCTTCTTGTTGAGAATGTCGATGGTGAAGTAGTAAAGCTTCTCGGACTCCAGACGGATCTCCCAGCCTCGGCCCGACTTGCTCGAAAGAATGGTGATGAAGTTGCGTTTCAGTGAAAGGTTCTCGATGCCCATGAGCTCGAGGATGGGCACCTTCCAATCGACAGTCTTGCGCGGAAGGCTGATGTAGAGGCCCACAACATTCTCGATCATCAACGCAATCGTGCTCAAGCCAGACTGGTGCAAATGATTGGGGCGATTAAAGTCTTCGCGTCCCTCCCAGTTGGCGGGACCGTCCTGCATGGGTTGATAGGCCTCCCAGAGGAAACCCTTTTCTTTGGCGTCGGGGTGCAGGGTGTCGAGAATGTAGTAGATGTGCTTGATGGCCGCTTCCCGCGCCAGTTCGTACTTTCCAAACTTTTCAAGACCCTTGATCACCATGAACGTGAACGCGGGGAAGACCGAGCCGCAGTAGCCGTTTCCCTTTTTCGAGAACGACGGATCAGAGGCGGAAAGAGACGGAAAAGGGTTTGGCGTTCCAAACTCCTTCTCATCCTTGAGGTGCCCAATCAGGCGTTCGGCCCTGTCTTCGTGAGGAACCTCGGCCAAGAGGGTCCAATAGGCGCCGATGTGCCGGACCTTCACCTGCTTCTCGTCGGCGTCGAGGTCGTAAAAGAACCCGTCTTCATCGCTCCACATCTGGCTGTTGATGCGGGTTTTGAGGGAGTAGTACGCCCGCTTGTAGCGGAACGCCAAGTCCTTGTCGTTCAAGATGTCGCCAAGGGCCGACAGGTAAAGGGCGTTCATGGCCTGCTGCGCATTGAAGTCCACGGGATAAACCGAATTCGCCCGCGGACTGTTTTCCATCATCGTGGCGGCCAAAGGCACCGAATACAAGCCGTTTTCCGCCTTGAAGTTTGTTTCAAGCCATGTGAAATGCTTCTCGAGAAACGGCAGAACTTCTTTGATCCGCCGCTTGGCGCCAAGTTTGTGGTAGATGTTGAATTCCACCCAGCTGAACAGGGGAGGGTGAATTCCGTCGGGGTTGCCTGGTCGAAATACGGGTTGTCCGGTTTCGATGTCGTATTCGCTTCGGATCGCGCCGTCTTCTTCCTGCTTCTGGTAGAAGTTGTCGATGAGGGTCAGCGGCGAATAGACAGAATTGCTGTAGACCAAGAAAAACGAAGCCATACAGGCGTCGAATTGATGAATCGTCGGGCTTGAGAGATGATGGAAGAACGGCTTTTGAAAGTCGCTCGCCACGCCACCTTTGGCCCAGGAATCACGAATCCAGGCCCAGCTCTTGTCGTAAATATCGACGAAGTCCTGGTCATAATAATGGACATTTGGAGGCTCTTTCTTAACTACGTTCAAACTCTACACCCTCGGACAAGGAATCATACTAACATAGCATGGCAAACAATGAAAGTAAAATCTTCCAATGGGAGGGTACAAAATGCCGTTAAAAGCAGGAGTTGTCCAGTTTAGTCCTGTGTACGGCAGGGTCAATGACAACCTGGATGCCCTCGAGAGTCTGGTGGAGCAGGGGGTTGGCGAAGGGGCGGAGTTGCTTGTTCTTCCCGAGATGGCTTGGACGGGCTACCTTTGGCCAGACCCGCCGACCATTCTTCCCCACGCGGAACACGCTGGTCGGGGAACCGGTCAAGATCGCCTGCGCGCCTGGTCTCGGCGTTGGAACGTTTGGCTTGTGTTCGGTTTTCCGGAAGTCTCAGCAGGCCGGTTGTTCAACAGCCAGGGTTTGATGACTCCTGACGGCGCGGTCCACCCCGTCTACCGCAAGACCCATCTTTTTGAGGCCGACTTCTGGTGGGCCGAACCCGGCGACACGGGATACCTTCAGTGGCCGTCTCCTTGGGGCCGTTTGGGAAGCGGGGTCTGTATGGATCTGAACTTCCCCGACCTCACCGAACACCACAAAACCAAGGGAACAGCCATTCTCGCTTTTTCAACAAACTGGCTCGACCAGGACTTCGATGTCGTGCCCTATTGGGAGCAAAAACTGGAGGGAGAGGCGAACGATGGATTTCCTGGTCTCGCCCTGTTTTCAAACCGAGGAGGCGAGGAATACGGTGTGCCCTTTCGGGGGCAGAGTTCCGTGTTTTGGAACCACCGTTGCATCGGAACAATCGAGGGCAAGAACGACGGTGTGCTGGTGGCGGACCTTCAGAGTTTGAGTCCGAAGTAGAGGACGCCGGGGGCTTCTCTCAGAATCTCAAATCCTCGAGACGAATAGAACGCCTGCGCCTTGCTGTTTTCCGCAGCGACTCCCAAGTGGAACCCGGCAACCTTAGCTTGGCGGGCTTGCGTCAAAAAAAGGTTCAACGCTCTGGTCCCGAGGCCCTGACCTTGAGCCCGCGGAAGAAAGTCGATATGCAAGTGAGCGGGATAGTCTTCGACAAAGTCGGGAAAACCCGCCGGTTCGTGGACCAGGTTTCTCAGCCACGACTCGAACGACGACCATCCGGGCGCTGACCGTTGGGGCGAGAGTCTTCGAATCGCCGGAAGCCAGCTGTTGTTCATCCAGCCGGCAAAGGTCCGGCTGTCGGGTGTGGTGACCAAGTAGCCGACCGGGCCGAGCTCGTCGCCTGCAACCCAACACCAGGTAGGATCATGAACCACGTACGGTGCCGCAAAATAGTGGCCAAGCAGCAATCGGTCGGACACTTGGTCAGAAGCGTCGCCGCCGAGGTAGCCCGTCTGGTGGCAGATTTCGTAAAGGTAAGGAAGGTCGCTAAGGTGTCCGTTGCGGAGGATCAAAGCGTTTCAAACTCCCCTTTGGCTTTGTTCTTTCGGACGTTGTCCCACGCGAAACAGCGACCGTTCATCGAAAGGTACACGCCATGAGGAAGCGACTGAGCAAAAGCTAAGGCGCTCCCCAAGTTGAAAAGCCCGTCCGATGACCCAAACTTCCAGGGAATCATCGCTCCGGTGAGGACCACTGTCTTTCCGGATATTCGCTGGGCGATGACTTTGGCCGTCTCGACCATCGTGTCGGTCCCGTGGGTGACAACCAGACGCTCTTCTCGGGCGTTCAGACAAGCTTGGGCAACCGCGCTCCGCTGTTCGTCCGTCATCTGAAGGCTGTCAACCATCATCAGCGTCGTGATCTCGGCGGGAACCCGCGATCTGCCCAAATTCAGCATTTCGGCCAGATGCGTCTGCTTGAAGTACAGCTCACCGTTTAGCTCGTTGTACTCCTTGTCAAAGGTTCCGCCTGTCACGAAGAATCGAACCACTTCGGTCAACCGGCAAACGCCAAACCCAGCTTCTTCAGCTTGGGCGGAATGATGGCGCGGCAATAGGCTTGGTTGGGGTTCTTGTTGAAGTAGTCCTGGTGGTAGTCCTCCGCCGGCCAGAAGGTCTTCAGCGGCAGGATTTCAGTCACGATCTTGCGCTCCGACTGCGATTGCGCTTTCTTAAGCGACGCTTCAGCAATCGTCTTCTGGGCCTCGGTGGTCCAATACAGCCCAGAACGGTACTGTGTGCCCACGTCGTTCCCTTGCTGGTTGAGTGTTGTGGGATCATGGGCTTTCCAGAAGACGTCGAGCAAGGCTTCCAGGGTCACGGCCTTCGGGTCGAAGGTAATCTGAACCACTTCGGCGTGCCCGGTTGTTCCGGTGCAGACTTGCTGGTAGGTCGGCCGCTCGACGGTGCCGTTGGCGTAACCCGACACACTCTTCAAAACCCCAGGAATCCTGATATAGACCGATTCTGTACACCAGAAGCAACCGCCAGCCAGAGTAATCTGTTCAGTCATGAGAAGTCTCCTTGAATCGCAGGTAGGCGTCCTCAAAGGTAGCGAAAAGCGTTGCCGTGAACAAGTTTCTGCCAGAGGAGAACGGATCGTTGAGGGCGGCGCGGATCGATTCCTTGGTCTCCCCCTTGTCGAGGAGGAAGCGGCCGAACGCCAGATCGGCCAAGTCGACAGGCTCATCGCTGACGGTGTAAACGTAGCCCTGGGCGTCAAGCAGTTGTTCGAAGGGCCCCCGCGACCAGTGAAAGACGCGATTTTCGGGCTTGTCCGGGTCGAGGAGTCCCTCGGTCACCAGCGACTGACGGATCTGTTCCACGGCCGATTTGAATTCTTCGTAACTGAGCCCTGTGCGGAAAACCATAGCCGCGACATCGGTGTCGTCGTGGTGTTTGGTCAACAGGGCGGGAATATCGTAGTTGACGATGAACAGGTCGTCGGCCACTCTTTTGACAAGTTGTCCTTCCAAATCCAGAAGGTCGTAGACGGGGACCCAGGTTTGAAACAAGGCTTCCTCGTCGAGATTCAACAGCGACAAGGCTTCAAAGGCCCCGACCACCTTGGCCTGGGCAAAAGGGACTCCAAAAAACCGGGTGAAGGTCTCTCGCATGGCTACGGTAAATGCCGAAGCCCCGTCTCGAGCAAACTTTACTCGGGAAGCGTAGTGCCTTTCAACCACGCCCCTTTCCGAAAGGAAGGCACCCGGAACGTTGGCCAGGTAGACAAGATCCACCCGAGAATGCCACGCGGGGTCCTTAAACACCCGAAACAGCACGCTCTCGGTTTGAATTCCATTGGTCTCGGGCCTGAGGTAGACGACCATATCCTGACAGAAATCCACGCAGCGATTGTCGCCCGACGCGCTTCTGAACGGAACAATGATCTTCGGAGTCAGGGCCCTGGGCACGAACTCAGCCTGCCCGGGCTTCGGCCGCCAGAGGTTCCAGGGTACCGCTCTTGACTAGCGTTTCAAACAGTATCCGCGAGATGAAATCGCGGTATACGGGAGCATCGGGTTTTCCGAACAGCGAGATCTTCACGTGATAACCCAATTCCGTTTCCGCAGCGACCTCGAGGATCTCGGGAATGCCTTCATCGTTTTGAACATTGTATTTCTTCATGGTGGACCTCTTTGAAACTATCGGCAGTCCCCCGAGGGAAGATTACTCCCCGGGCAACTTCCGGACGGCTCCTTCATCGGCGCTTGAGGCAAAAAGCGCGTAGGCTTTGAGGGCGCGGCTCACCTTTCGTTCCCGCGGTCTGGCAGGGGTCCAGGCCGCCGGGCCGCGAGACTCCTCGGCCTTTCTTCGGGCCGCCAATTCGGTGTCAGACACCTCAACGCGTATCGATCGACCGGGAATGTCGATCACAATCGTATCGCCATCCTTCACGAGCGCGATGGCCCCTCCAGAAGCGGCTTCGGGGCTGGCGTGACCGATGGACAGGCCCGAGGTTCCCCCAGAAAACCGGCCGTCGGTCAGCAAGGCGCAGGCCTTGCCAAGTTTTTTCGACTTGAGGTAGCTCGTCGGGTACAGCATTTCCTGCATGCCTGGACCACCCTTGGGGCCCTCGTAGCGAATCACCACAACGTCGCCAGCCTTAACCTCGCCAGCCAGAATTCCGTTCACAGAGTCTTCCTGGCTCTCGTAGACCTTCGCGCGGCCTTGAAACTTGTAGACAGAAGGATCGACGCCGGCCGTTTTTACAATGCAGCCCTTCTCGGCGATATTGCCGAACAAGACGGCTAAACCGCCGTCCTTGTAGTAGGCATGTTCGAGGTCGCGGATGCAGCCCTCGGCTCGGTCGACGTCGAGCTCCTTGTACATCGAAGCCTGGCTACCCATCACGAGGTTGACCTTGCCGCCGGGGGCCGATTTGTAGAGGGTCTTCGCCGCTTCCGTGGCCGTGGGCCTGGCCAGATCGAAGGCGTCAAGTGCCTGTTTCAGGGTCATTCCGTCGGCGCGGGGCACCCTGGTGTCGACCAGGCCGGCACGGTCAAGCTCTCCGAGAATTCCCAGAATGCCACCCGCACGATTCACATCTTCAATGTGGTACTTGGGGCTGTTGGGCGCCACCTTGCACAGACAGGGGACCTTCCGGCTCAAGCGGTCGATGTCGGCCATCGTGAAATCGACGCCCCCCTCTCGGGCGATCGCCAGGATGTGCAGAACCGTGTTGGTCGACCCTCCCATGGCGATGTCGAGCGCCATCGCGTTGTTGAAGGCAGCCTTGGTTGCGATTGACCTGGGCAAAACCGAACTGTCGCCCTGGTCGTAGTATTGGTGCGCCATCTCAACGATGCGCCGCCCGGCCGTTTCGAACAGATCCAGCCTGGCCTTGTGCGTGGCAAGGATGGTTCCGTTTCCCGGAAGCGCCAGACCCAAGGCCTCGTTGAGACAGTTCATCGAGTTGGCGGTGAACATTCCCGAACAGGAACCGCAGGTCGGGCAAGCCATTCGCTCGACGGTGTCGAGTGTTTGCTGACTGACTTCCTCGTCGGCGCCCATGACCATGACATCGATCAAATCGTATTTCTTGTCACCGACCACACCGGCTTCCATGGGACCGCCCGAAACGAAAATTGTAGGGATGTTGAGCCTCATGGCGGCCATCAGCATGCCGGGGGTGATCTTATCGCAGTTGGAAATGCAAACCAGGGCATCGGCGCAGTGCGCATTGGCCATATACTCAACGCTGTCGGCAATCACTTCTCGGCTGGGGAGCGAGTACAGCATGCCGTCGTGTCCCATGGCGATGCCGTCGTCGACGGCAATGGTATTGAACTCAGCCGCGAAGCATCCCAAGGACTCGATGACCTTCTTCACCTTCTGACCGATGTCATGGAGATGGGCGTGTCCGGGAACAAACTGAGTGAAGCTGTTGGCGATCGCCACAATCGGCTTGCTGAACTGTTGGTCGGTCATCCCATTGGCCCGCCAAAGGGAACGGGCTCCGGCCATGTTCCGACCCACGGTATTTGTCAGACTGCGCAAAGGAATTTTCATAGTTGAAGAATAAACATCCCCTGCGAAAAACTCAAGAAGAGGGGCTAGACTGACCTCATGGTTCTCATCGTCTGTCTCGACATCGCGGCGTGGTTGGCTGCATTGACGGCTCTGGCACTCTCCGCGGCTCCTCCAACTCCCTATTTGCCTTTCATCAAGGCGCTTCCCGCCTTGATTTGGGGACTTTCGTTCTTGCTAGTCAGAAACCGCGGCTGGGCCCTGATGGCGCCAGCCTTGGCCGCCGCGGCCGTGGGAGACGAACTCCTGGCAAGCGGCGGAGCCGTCGTCTTCGGAGTTTTCGCGTTCGCCATCATGCAGCTGTTCTATGCCGTACGGTTCTGGTCGTTGGCTAGGACAATACCGCATCCGCGCACAGGGACGTTCGCTGCACCCCTTGTCTACGCTGTTCTTGCGGCGCTCTTGTGCCTGGTGTGCCTGCCAAGACTAGGCGCTTTGGCCCTACCGGTGATTCCATACTGTCTTCTGCTGACCGCCATGGCGTCGGGTTCCTTCGCCGCCGGACAAGGTTGGCGACTGGCGGCGGGAGGAGCACTTTTTTTTGTGTCGGATTCCTTGATCTTGGTCTTCATGACCTACCCGGTCTCCTTCAACACCGATGCCCTCATCCTCGTGCCGTACTACGTGAGCCAAGGGCTCATCGTCTGGACTCTCCGAGGTTCAAAGGCTACGCGAGAAAACTAGAATGTCAGATCGTCTTTGCCAGCCATGACGAGCGGCGCCTGCCCAAAACGACAAACCAACATTATTTTCGTCGAGGACAAATACGTGGACCTTGGTGATGAAGCAGCCCGCCAAGCCATCGAGCGCCCTTCGAATAAGTTCTGCCGAGAGTCCTTGGCCGCGGAAGCCTTCGGCCACGGCCAAATGGTACAGAAACCCTCGCCTTCCATCGTGGCCGGCCAAGACGGTAGCCACAAGCCGGTCGCCTTCAAAGGCACCCCAGCTCAACCCCGGATTCCGAGCCAGAAAGGCCGCTAGCGGCCCCGGCTCGTCGGCCTGGCTTAGGCCCAAACCCGGCACAGTTGTCCAGAGCTCTCGTGCGGCCTCTAGGTCGTTTTGGACCAGTGGTTGGAACCTCATCGCCGACGAATCCTTAAGGGCCCGTCGATGAATTTCTTCAGAATCAGCCAAGTCAGCCACGCGACCACCAACATGGAAAGCGAGAAAACACCGTAGCTGATCCACTTGGGAACACCATCGGTCATCACAGAAAATTCGGACATTCCTCCAATGCCAGCAATAACGTTGAGCGGCATGAACACGACGGAGACAACGGTAAGCCTCTTGATCAATTGGTTCATGTTGTTGTTGATGATGGCCCCGCGGGCACCGTCCAGGCCGACAAGAACGTTGGAATAGATCTCGGCCTGTTTGTTACACTGCTGGTTTTCAATAGCGATATCGTCGAGAAAGGCCGTGTTTTCGGGGGAAAAGCCCACTTTGGCGGCGTTCGCCTTGAGTTTCTCGATGACCACGGCGTTGGAGTTGATTCCGCTCAGGTAGTAAATCAGACTCTTCTCGATGGTGAACATGTTGAGCAAGTGCTCGTTGGCCATCGAACTGCTGATCTTCCGTTCGAGGCTGTCGGAAAGCAAATTGATGACCTTCAAGTGGCCGAGAAAGTGTTCGACTGTACCCGACAGGACGCGAAGCACGGCGTCATGAAGGGTGACAAGCTTAAACGCCTGCCGTCCTTCCAGAATGGAGGTCTCCTGATTGTTGAGGACCAAAATCAGAAGTTCCTTGTAGAGAAAGACCCCCACCGAAGTCACCTTGAAATTGAAGTTGTCGGCGGCCGAGTAAATCTTGGGACTCTTGATGATCAGCGTCAGGTGGTCGACTTCAAATTCCACCCGTCCAATTTCGTCGGGGTCCATGGCCGAAGAAAGGTTGTGGTGGGAGATCTGGAAGGTTTGCTCCAGGGCGTTCCGCTCCACAAGGTCCGGGTTGGTGTAGACCTTGACCATGACGTCACCAGCTTCGCAAGGGACCAATTGCCCATCCTGGATTCGGTATTCCTTGACCATGAACAGCTCCTTCTAGGGGGCGATGCGTTTTCGGTCTCTGGGAAACGCGCTGGCTTCCTTGACGTTGGCCAAGCCCAGGATCTTTTGGGTTAGCCGCTCGACCCCAATGGCAAATCCGCCATGAGGAGGACAGCCGTAGCGGAAAATCTGCGGGTAGAAACCAAGACCAGCCTCGGTCATGCCGAACTTTGGAAGGGCCTCTTGAAGCATCGCGTAGTCGTTGATCCGCCGACCGCCCGAGGTGATTTCCAGCCCGCGGAAGATCAAGTCGAAAGCCAGGGTCTTGGTGCCGTCGGTCGAAGGATACGAATACCAGGCCCGTTTCTTGCGCGGCCAGTCGTTGATGAAGACAAGGTCGACCCCGTGGTTGGCCAGCGCCCAGTCGCTCAAGGCCCGCTCGCCCTCCGGATTGATTTCGAAAACCTTCTTTCCGGTCACCTTGGTGATGATCTCTTTTGCCTCGTCGTGACCGACAACAGGGGCGCGGAGCGTGGCACCCGGAGCCGGAACCGTCGCGTTCCACAATTCAAGCTCGGCCTGGTTCTTCTCTCCGATCTGGGTAAAGACAAAGTCCAGGAGCCTAGCCTCAAACTCCATCAAGTCCTTGTCGCTGTCTATGAAGGCCATCTCGACATCGAAACTGACGTACTCATTGATATGCCGCGGAGTGTCGTGCTTCTCGGCCCTGTAGGCGTGACTGATTTCGAACACCCGTTCCAGCCCGGTGCTGATCATCGTCTGTTTGTAAAGCTGAGGGGACTGGGCCAGATAGACTTTGTTCTCAAAGTACTCGACGCTGAACAGACCAGTGCCGCCTTCGGCTCCCGTTCCGACAAGCTTCGTTGTCTTGATTTCAAAGAACCCTTCTTTGTGCATGAACTCGCTCAGATACCTGAGCAAAGCCGACTGCAACTGAAAGATGGCGCGCAATTTGGGCATTCTCAGACTCAAAAACCGGTTGTCGAACAAGACCTCCAAGGGGTACTTGTCTGGCTCCTGGTTGACCTGGACGGGAAGATTTTGGTCGGCACGCGCCAGAACTTCCACGGACCGTGGATGAACCTCGGCGCCGCCCGGAGCCTTGGCGTTGGCTTTCACTGTCCCTTTGACGGTCAGAACGGTTTCGGAGTTGAAGTCGATTTTTTCGTTGAATACAAGCTGGACCATACCGCTGCGGTCCCTGAGGAGGACGAAGTTGACCTGTCCGAGCTCGCGGACGCGGTGGACCCAGCCGCTCACTTCCACTTCGCTGTCCAGGTGCTTGGGGACGTCTTGGGCCAAGGTTCTCATGGTAGTTTCCTCGTCGTTTTCGTTCTTGCCGTTGTAACGGATTTGTCCCGTTTAGGCAAGGATACGAAGAGGGTAATCACTCCGAAGTGTCGAGGACTTCCGAAGGGGCGAAAGGAGGGGGTAGACGTAGCGCCTTTTCAATTTCGAAAGCCAACTCCTTCTCGCCAAAGGGTTTGATCAAAAACCCCTGAGGGTTGGCTTGCGAGGCTCTCGCCATCGTTTGAGGATCAT
The DNA here is from genome assembly GCA_964475005.1 of uncultured Spirochaetales bacterium. Lineage (GTDB taxonomy): Bacteria > Spirochaetota > Spirochaetia > JABEVK01 > JABEVK01 > JAIFLN01. The sequence goes on along the minus strand of CAYYUZ010000069.1, from coordinate 1,919 downwards.
TGTAGGCGGTCAGGAAGATCAGGGGGATGGGAGAATCCTGCCTCAGCCTGACGGCGGCCTGAATCCCGTCAAGGCTGCCCCCTATGCGAATATCCATCAGAATCAGGTCAGGACGGACCCGTTCCATGGCGGCGAAAACTTCGTCTCCCCGAGTCACGACTTCCGGCACCGCGTAGCCGAGGGCTGTAAGACCCTCTTCCAGCTCCATGCCGACCAAGGCCTCGTCTTCGACGACCAAGATCGTCTTCACGTTTACTGATCCTCCCAAGGAATGCGAACTTCCACCAGAGTGCCGACCTCCGAATGAACCCGCAATTCCGCCTTGTACTTCTTGAGGACGGCCCTGACCAGACTGAGACCCAAGGACGACCCGTCGGCCTCGTGGGGGAAGTAGCCTACGCCCGTGTCGCGAACCTGAAGGACGAGCGTCGACTCTTCGAGCTCGAGTCCGACGGTCACAAGTCCTCCCCCTGCTGGAACAATACCGTGTTTGAAGGCGTTGGTCACCAACTCGTTGACGACGAGGCCGAAGTCGACGCTGAAGTCCACGCCTCCTTGGACCGGGCGAAAGCTGGGCAGGATCTCGACCCTCGCGCCTACTTGATTGTACAGGGCGCTGATTCCCTGAACCAAATCTTCGAGGTAGGTGCGAAAATCCAGTCCTGTTCCGAACTCCGTTCGATAGATCAACTCGTGGACCAAGCTGATGGAACGGATCCGGCCCTGCGTAGCCGTGAAACTTTCGGCCATGGCCGAACCCTTGGGAAGGCGTCTGGCCTGAAGGTTGATCAGGCTCATAATGATTTGAAGGTTGTTCTTGACCCGATGGTTGACCTCTTGAAGAAGCAACTCCTTTTCAGACAGAAGCTGCTCAAGCCTAACCTGGGCCTCACGGGATTTCGCGAGTTCCACCTCAAGCTTGACGTTGGACTGATGGAGCAAGGAGGTTCGTTCAGCCACCAAGGCCTCCAAACGGGACTGTTCGGCCTTCAGTCCGGTGATGTCGTGAAACACAAACGCTAACGCCTCGAAGCCGGACTTGGGGTCTTGAGCCGGAGTCCCCTGAACCCTGTACTCGTGTTCTCCTCTGCGGATGACAACGTCACCGCCGGCCCTCAGCACAACAAGATGCGCCGCCAAATCTGGAAACAAATCGCTGAGTCGATGGTGCTTTGTGGCCGCCATTTCGCTCAGCAGCAGATTGGCGGCAGCATTGACCCAGACCGGCCGCTGGGTGCTGTCCATCACGACAACGGGATCGGACATCTGCTGAACAACAATCTCGTAAGCTAACGGAATAGGAGCGAACAGGCGCCCGCGAACCAGAGCCTGAAAAAAGAACGCCGAAGTGAACAGGAGAGCCCAAGGGACCAGGGCGATGCGGGCGAACTCGAAGACTTTCAAGACGTCGAGGAGTCCTGCTGCCAGGGGCAAACCTATTCCCCAAAGAATGAGCGTCGACCGCCTGTGGTCCAGGAGCGAGAAGAGGGGTCTCGAGCGCACCAAGACGACGACACCCGCAGCCAGAGTTCCGAAAAGAACGACGATGAAAACGTAGTACACAGGTCCATTTTGTCGGTAGAAGGTCCAAGAACCCTGCGGCAAATCAAGGGTCCGGAAGAACCAATGGGTCTGGGAATCGAGGGCGAGAAACCCTACAAACACGAGGCCTGCCAGACTCAAGCCCAACAAGGCAAGACGTTGAAACCGCCCCGACTGACCGACTAGACGGAAGCAAGTTCCTATCCAAGTCGCCGGTATACAAGTCAGAAACACGAATTGCAGGTAGAACAGAAGTGTCTTGAGCCCAGGGTCCGACACGAACCCGTGGGTGACATCGGCCCAAATCCAGAAAATGACGGCAAGCAGCAACAACAGGCTGGGCGGGTTTCTCTCGAAGATACGGCTGAAGGACATGA
>CAYYUZ010000068.1:0-20998 GCA_964475005.1 uncultured Spirochaetales bacterium | reverse complement strand
CCACCGAAGAGCCGTTCTTCAGAGACAAGTCCTTCGCAATGAGACTTGGGATTCGGATTCCGAGGCTATTGCCCCATTTTTGTATTGTAGCTTGCATATCAAAAGTTTACACCATGTTTAAACAAACGTCAACTACACCCTGGATATCACAAAATCGGCGTTCAGACTCCAGATTCTTCAACATTTTTCTCCCCGGCCCGAAGGGTCAAGCTAACGCCCTGATGACCTGTTCGACTGGCCTTGCGAAGCAAGGTTGGCGTGAGTTTTGCCCCAATTGGGCAAAACTCACGCCAAAAGTCGAATCCGGTCGATCAGGATGTTAGATTTGTCATGACCTTAGTTGAAATCATACGAAACCTCGCCATCTTCTGTATCAATAATTATCGATGTGTTTTGGCTATTACCTCGATTGTCTTTATCTGAAAACAGCTGCACATGTTTAGCGTCTTTCAAAATTATCTGGAAGTTCCACACATAGTCTACGTTCCTTTTTTTTAGGAAGGATCTCATATCATCTGACTTCCAAGCTTCTTTTCCACGATCAAGGGTGTATTTTTTGATCGCATATCCATCAAAATATATAGCTGAGTCCGCTGTGTAGATAAATCTACCTCTTGTGATAGAAGCAAAGCCCCCAATGGAGAACTTTTCCAAGTCGCAAAGTCAAGTTCGTACAAGAAGTCATATACTTCGTCTGATGTTCCAATTCGTGTTCCAACAAGCAGCTTGTTTCCCGCAATTGCATACTCGATTTTTACTATCCTAGCATCTCGACTCTCGCCCAAGGTAAGAGCCCCTTTGTCGTTCTCCCCAAGAAGAAGCCTGCCTCTAGAGTCAATTTTGAGCTGGCCCATGCTAAGGGGAATCATCCATGTCAATTCTTTATTTTTGACTTTGGATGAAATGGCGGGTGCAGTCTCCGAGATTTTCCATTCTTCAGCAAACAGAAAACAAGTTGTGGACAAGAGTAAAACACTCAGCAACACTGTTTTTTCTAACATAACAGAAGTTCCTTCAAAATCTTCAATCAATCCAACACCAATTGAACGGTCCTCAATAAATCCCCGCCTTTTCACTCTAAACCCCTTCCCGTAATCGAGCAACAAACACCCAAACCGCCCCAACCTTCACGGCATTCGCGCTCCTCGGCGGCTTCTCGGCGTCCTCTGTGGTTCGCCTTCTCTTCAAAAAGAAATCGAACCGCCCGCTCCGCTCAAGGACACAGAGGATTCGACCGCTTCGAGACCTGCTTTCCTTTGTCCCAGGTCCGAATCCCAGAAAAAGGAGAAACGGAATTTTCGTGATCTTCGTGAATTTCGTGGTTCCTGATTCTTCCTTCATACTTGGCTGAGCTTGAAAACTGGCTCTCTTTACTTCTTGAGTGAGCAAAGCGAGGCGGTGAATTTCCTCAATCCCCTCCTCCGATCCGCTTCATCCGGCCCATCCGGTTATCCGGTCTCTCCTTCCCCATCACCGACCCATAAAAAAGCCCCGGCGTTCCGCCAGGGCCCTCCCTCGTTTCCTCTTGGGCAGTCAATTTTCCGTGTCCTACAATAGGTAGAGTGCCAGCAACTCACCGGGCCCCAGCGCTCTGACGTTCGAGTTCCCATAGTCCTTCAGATTTCTGGTTACAATGAAGTCCATGACTGCATTTTCGGCTGAGAAAACCTCGAGTGCGTCTTCGAAGTCTCTGTAATCCGAATCCAGTGCTTGATCAACCGTCTTCTGATTCATCTCGACAACGTCGATGAATTTCCGGATCTTCTTGAGGGCACCAAGCGCGGTAGCCCTGTTGGCGAATTTCTCGATGACGTAGAAGGTATTGGCGAGGATCAGCGGCGAGGTATACGCGCGAAAGACTTTCTGTTCTGCCAGGGTCAGCACCCCCGAAGACAGTTCAAAGAACGGCTTTCGTGTCGCCAAAACGTCGATCAAGACGTCCGAATCTACAAAGACCAGCCTATCCACGAGAACGGTCTCGTTTGAACTCCCGATAATCCTCTTCTTCGTCGTAGGCGTCGGGAAGAGTAATCAGGCCAGAGAGTTCGGCGACAAGCTTACTGTTACGGGGATTGGGCTGAGCCGATTCCGTCAGGGTACGGAGGTAGTTCTCCACCAAACCGGAAACACTTTGGCGGTGGGTTCCCGCATAGGCCTTGGCCCGGTCAATGACCGCACCGTCAAGTTTCAGGGTTAGCTTTTTATTCATGATACGTACAGGTTACCAATAGTCTGTACGTACGTCAATTTCTAGGCCTGGTCGATTCCTCGTGGCGGAGTCATTTGCCCTCGCGGTCTGAGCTTATTCTCTGTATGCATGGTCAATGCCCAGAGAAGCTTCGAGAAAGTTTTGAAGGGCAATACCCTTCGATTTAGGCAAGGCAGGCAAACCTGGCCAAAGCGCCAGGACATTTTTCGGAAGGCCGAGCCTATGTTCTCCCTGAAACAAGGAGACCAGCTTGAAGAAAAATATTGGCATCATCGGCGCCGGGTTTGTCGCGCAGACCCTCGCCCTCGGGTTCGGCGCGGCCGGGTACCCCGTCCGCATCAGCACCCGAAACGTGGCGAAGACCCTGGCCGACACCACTCCGAACGGCTATGGAGCTCCCGGACCCGGGGTGTTCCACACCGCACACCCTGAAATCCCCTTTGTCACGTTTGCCGAAGCGGCGGCTTGGGGAGAGATTCTCATCAACGCGGCCTCGGGATCGGGGTCTCTTGATGCCCTCGGGAGCGCAGGGACCGCGAACCTCGGTTCGAAGATCCTCATTGATCTGGCCAACCCGCTGGCCTTCAACCCCGGCATGCCTCCTATGCTCTCGGTTTCCAACACCGACAGTCTGGGAGAACAAATTCAGCGGGCCTTTCCTCAGTTACGGGTTGTGAAGACACTGAACACCCTAAACTGCGCGTACATGCTGAATCCCGGCGCCATTGGTCAGGGCGACACCACGCTCTTTATGTCAGGAAACGACGCCTCCGCCAAGAAAGAAGTCCACGAACTCCTCGTGGCTTTCGGCTGGAAAGACGTTATCGACCTGGGCGACATCACCACAGCCCGAGGCACCGAAGAACTCCTCCCCCTCTGGGTCCGCCTCATGGGCGCCTGGGGCCACCCCAATTTTCAGTTCAAAATCGTCAGGTGACGACCCGAGGTCAGGCCCACAACTCGCGAAAGGCTGGAGAGCGAAGCGAATCCCACGTAGTACTGGGCGAAGCCAAAACGCCCTAGATAAGAGAAAGTGGCGAGCGAAGCGATGCCCACGTAGTTCTAGGCGCCGGAGATCGCCCTTTTGGCAAAGCCGATGGAGCGCACGGAGCGCAGGCGTACTGCAAGTACGCTGAGCACCGCACGCGACCGAGGCGCAGCCAAAAGGGCGAGATCCAAGCCTCCTCATTTCCCCACGCAGAAGCTGCTAAACATGTGTGTCAGAACATCGGCAGTCGTAACCTCGCCGGTGATTTCGCCTAGGGCGTCTAGCGCATCCTTCACGTCGAGGGCGATCATATCGATGGGAACCCCGAGCTCTGTCCCCGCGCGAACCTGGTCAAGGGCCGCGACAGCGCGGTCCAACAACTGCTTCTGCCTCAGAGAGTCGATGACGGCGCCGGCGGCACTCCCCTCGCCCACGCCCGGAATGCGGCTCTTGATCGCGTCCTCCAGCGCCTCGAAACCCCGGCCTGTGGTCGACGAAATCCACAACTGCCCTTCGGCGGGCTGGGCGACCAAGTCAAGCTTGGTGTGAACCGCCACTAAGCGCGGGTCGCCGGCGTGTTCCGAAAGGAACGCCGTGTCGGCCGCGTCGGCTCCCGTGGTTCCGTCGACCAGATACAGCAGCACGTCGCAACCCTCGATCAGTTCGCGGCTGCGCCGAATGCCTTCTTGCTCGACCTTGTTTTCGGTGGACCGCAGCCCCGCCGTATCGATGAGCCGCAACGGAACGCCGTCGAGACTCACCCAGGCTTCGAGCCAGTCGCGGGTGGTGCCGTGCTCGTCGCTGACGATGGACCTGTCTTCTTTGAGAAACAAGTTGAACAGCGACGACTTGCCCGCGTTGGTGCGGCCGGCGAGCGCGACCTTGACGCCTTCCTGGTACACCTTGCCGGTGCGGTAGGTGGCGGCCAAGGTGGTCAGTTCTTCGCGGATGCTTTCCAGTTTTTCAAAAGGAACCGCAACTGTGGCCACGTCGTCTTCCGCATAGTCGAGCTGAATGTTTAGTAGCGCCACCAAGTCGAGAATGCGGGCCTTGATCGCCGAGATTCGGCCCTCTACCGCCCCCGAAAGCCTGTCGAGCGCCAGCGACTGGGCCCTCGCCGTCCGGGCCGCGACGACTTCCTGCACAGCTTCTGCCCTGGTCAGGTCGAGCTTGCCGTTCAGAAAGGCCCGCAAGGTGAACTCGCCGGGGTTGGCCGAACGGAAGCCTCCCCCAATGAGGGTGTCGAGGATGCGCCGCAAACCAGGCAGGCTGCCGTGACAGCTCAATTCCACGGTCTCTTGCCCCGTGGAACTGGCCGGCGCCCGAAAGACCGCAGCGACCACGTCGTCGAGCACGACGCCGCCCGAGTCGAGAATCTTTCCGTGGACGACGGTATGACCCGGCGCCTTCTTCAACGCCTCGGGGCGGCTAAAGAACCGGGCGAGCGCATCAACGCTGCCCGGTCCCGTGGTCCGAATAACGGCCAACGCCGAGGACACCCAGCCTGTGGCCAGTGCACAGATGCGGTCTTCGGTGTCGTAAGGCAAATCTTGCATGCGTCTACTCTAGCGCACCAAGCCCTCTCCCGTCTCGAGGAGCGACTTCAGGTCGCTGAGCACCCAGCTCCAGCCTCCGCCAGCGCCTTGCGATTCCCACTTTCCAGCAAGAATATCGGCGGCACGGGGAGCGCCGTCAAGTTCATGGACCAGCGTCAACTTGGTGACGCCGCCCACTTCTTCGAGCTCATAGGTCAACCGGGTGACCGCATCAGAGGCCGTTCCCTCGTCCATGGCCATGTGCCAGGTTAGTACGAGTTTCTTGGCGGGAACCGCTTCGATCACCTCACCTTCGATGGCGACCTCGGGCACGGAAAATCCGCCTCGGGCCCCGGCGTCCTTCATGGCTTGGCTGGTGTAGCCTTTGTACTTTCCGCCCGGCTTCAAGTCGTACACGCCGCGGCCGCCGTAGCCGTAGCGTTCGGTCCACTCGGGTTGGGTGATGGCGTCCCAAACGGCCTGGGGCGAGGCCTTGATGTACACCCGATACGTCTGAACGGTTGCCAATGCATCCTGTTTCATGAGCTCTCCTTTTCCAACTTCGCCTTGAGGTCGGCCAACGCCGACACCTGGTCTACCTGGAACTTGTCGATCCATCGGTTGTGGATGAGCCGAATGGGGACGGGGTTGAGAAAGTGTAGCGTGGTGCGCCCCGAGGGCCGGCGAATCACCAAATTGGCACTCTCGAGGACCCGCAGATGCTTCATCACCCCGAAACGCGTCATTTCGAGCCCGGATTCAAGCTCGGTGAGCGTTTGGCCGTCGCGTTGAAACAGCAAGTCGAGAAGAAACCGCCGCGTTGGGTCGGCCAACGCCTTAAAAACCCCGTCTTCGTCATCCATGATCCCAATATAGTGACCATTTGGTCACATGTCAAGAAGCAAAAGGAAGGAATTTGGATCGTTGCGGTGGCGTGAGGTATTTTGTGGGGCAAAGGAGACCGTCATGCGCCAAGTCCTGCCGTTGGTTCTCGTCACCGTCCTGATCACCACGTTGGGTGTCAGTCTCGAAGCCTTCGATCCCCCGCGCCCGGTTCTCGTGCTCGACAACCACGACCAGCCCTGGGCGGCCTGGGTCGAGCGCCGCGGAAAAGTCACAGTCGGCCAAGTAGCCCGCTGGGACAGGAACGCCTGGGTCTCGGTCGGCAGCCCCCTCAACCGAAACCCCGAGCAGAGCGTGGCTTCGGTTTCGCTGGCCTTCGGACCCGACGGCTCCGCGTGGGCCGCCTGGGGAGAGAGGCCGTTCACCGCCACAGGAACCGAAGGAGACGAGGGGCGCCTCCATGTGGCCAAATGGTCGGGAAAGTCCTGGGACGAACCGGCTCCCCTTCCCATTCACACCGCGGGAACCGTTGTCGAGAACCAAGAAATCCGCATCGATTCGAAAGGAACACCCTGGATTCTGTGGAGTGAGATTCCGGCGGGTTTTCAGTCCGACAACATCTACCTTGCGGTTCTAAAGGACAAGACCTGGTCGCTGGTCGACGACAGCACCCTGACGACCGACATCAGTTCGTCGAGCCGTTCTCACGAGCTGGCGCTGGGACCCGACGGGCGCCCGTACTTGGCCTACAGCGAAATGGTCTATCACCACGACTTTGAAGTCTACTTTTCTTCATGGGACGGCGCCCATTGGGCTCCGATTCACGGCTCGCTGAATCTTGACCCTGAAAACTACGCGAGTTTTGTCAGCGTGGTTCTCGACTCTCAAGGAGTTCCCACCGTGGCCTTTTTGCAGGCCAGCGACGGGTTCAAGCTCGCGGTCAGGCGTTTTAACGGAAAATCTTGGGACCTTCTGGGAACGCCGGGAAGTCTCGGGGCGAGGAATCCGAAGGTCGCGCTTTCGCTGGGTGGTGCCCCGGTCTTGGCGGCGGTGGAACGGATCGTGGGAATCACGGTGCGGCAACGGTCAAACGCTGGCTGGGTTGACCTGGGCTCGGTGATCTCCACCCCCGGAGCGTTTGTCGACACCCTCGACCTGGCAGTCGATACCCAAGGCGATCCCTGGGTCATCTGGACCGAGGATGATCAGAACGGTCAACGGCTGGGCCTTTCGCATTGGACGGGAAGGTCGTGGGAAGCCCTCACGCCTCCACCGTTTTCGCCTCGATAACGAGGTGTTAGGCCAGCATCAGTTGAACAACGGAATGTGACAGGATTGCGGGATTTCCAAGATTGACAAGATTGCCAATTCCTCAAATCCTGGGCGTCCTGAAAATCCTGTCATCCTGTCTGTTCGTCTTTTCTCACAACATCGCCAGCAGGGCTTCGACGGTGGCGCGGTTTCGTGTGGTCGCCCGGGTCTTCAGCTTCTTTTCGAGAAAAGTGTTGTTGAACTTGGCGACCCCGTAGCCGCCCGGGGTCTTCACCCAGACGCGGTCTTCGATCAGTTCGATTTCCTCGTCACCCTCACGCCACGGCGACAGAGTTTGCCAGTGGTCGGCCGCGGGCGGCCCATCGAGCAAGGTCAGTGACAGCTGTTTCAGGTCGGACCAGCCGCCAAAGGGCCGGTCGGCGGCCAGAACCCGCCACTGGTCTGCATCACGGACCATGACGGGAATCGGAAAGGAATAGTGCGCAGACAAGGCGGTTTCCAAGGCGGCCGCGTGAACGCTGGCCGGCCCTTGGGCCTCAAAAATGATATTGCCGCTTTGAATGTAGGTGCGAACCTTCGTCCACCCCAGACTTTCACAGAGGTCTCGCAGGGCAGCCATGGGAACCGAGCGGCCACCCACGTTGATACCGCGCAGTAGGGCGACAAAAACCGCAGGGTGTCCTTGGCGGCTTGGCTCTTTTTCGATCAATATAGGCTCCTAGTATGGTGTCCCAAAAATCCACCAGCGGAGTTCTGGTGATCCAAGCGGGAGCGCAAGCTCCCGTTCAACCCGTTCGACAGAGGGTGGCAGGTCGGATAGGGGCTGGAATGGGGCGCCGACGGCAAAACGGCCTGAGCGATCCCGCAGGAGCGTAGCGACGAGGACTAGCGAAGGTCTCTTGCCGTCGAAGCGGGGCCCCGTTCCGGGGCGAATGAACCCAGAGGACACCATACTACAGGGTCTCATCGACGGCGTCGGGCAGAACAACGCGAAACACGCTGCCTTTCTCGGGCCCGTTTTCGGCCTCGAGGTATCCGCCTTGATTCTGCGCCAATTCGGCGCAGAACATGAGTCCAAGCCCGCTACCACGTTCTCCGTTGGTGCCGGGAAGCGACTCCACAGGTTGGTGCCCGAAGATCTGCGCCAGCTTTTCCGGCGACAACCCCCGCCCTTGGTCAGCAATCTCGATCGAGATCTGATCTCCTTGCGACCAAGCCCGAAGGCGAATTGAGGACCTATTGGGGGAGTACTTGATGGCGTTGGAGAGCAAATTCCGAATGATCGTCTCGAGCGATTTCTCGTCGGCGACCACCGAAAGCTCGGGTGCGCAGTCAATCCTAATACGAATGTTTTTGGACTCTGCCGTGGCCTCCAACCACCCGCAGACCGCAGAAAGAATATTGGAAACGTTGATCCGCGTCCTCAGAACTTGAATCTCATCGAGCTTGCCCCGGACCCAGCTCAGAAGGTTTTCCAAAAGGTCGTAGGTTTGGACCGCGGACTGACGGCCTGACTTCAGCAACTGCGAGATCTCCTTGGGCTTGGAGACCTCTCCGATCAAGAACTCGAACAGCGTCGCTTGCATACCAACGGGTCCTCTCAAATCATGCGCAAGGATGGTGATCAGTTTGTCTTTCAAGTCGTTCTGGGCCCGGAGGGCCTGGTTCGCCACCTCGGTAGCGTCTCGAGCCTCCTTGAGATCGTTGAACATCTTGGTTTTTTCGAGAACAACGCGGCAATAGCTTGCGATGAACACAAGAAGGTTCAAATCGCCGTTGTCAAAGTCTCGCTGATCGGGGCGGTTGATCGCCGTGATGGTCCCTATCGGCTCTCCCCTTTCGAGCAAGGGAACCACGAGTATGGAACCGCACTGAGTGTCGGTCCTTCTCTTGGCCACTTCGTCCGACTCGCGGGGATCGCGCTCTCCCTTGGGCGACAGTGCGGGGACGCAAGATCGAATGACCCACCCCGAAAGGCCTTGCTGCAGCTCGGAAAAAGTGACGGAGGTGACGATTTGGTCCCGCCCGGCTCCTGCGCGGACTAAGTGTTCGACCTTGCCCTCTTCCATATTGAAACCGAGGATGGAGATCCGGTCGCTGGGGAGAAGAAAGGCCACACACTCGGCAATCGCCTGAAACTGTTCGAGCAGGGACCGGCCCGACCCGATGATGTCACCCAGTTGAAAGAGTGCTTCCAACTCCTTGTGTTCTCGTCGCTTCATTGAATACCCATTGCACGAATGATAGGCCTCCAGCCCGACGAATTCCAGACGAAGTCACGCTGGATGTATCGATTTAGTGAGCCGCCGCGAAAAGTGCCCAAAAAAAGGGAGGGCACTCAAGGAACCTTCAGCAGCGCCTGTATCTGCGCCCTCATCTCTTCAATGGTGAAGGGTTTTCCCAACGCCGAATCAAACCCGGCGAATTCTTTGACGTCGTCGGCCGTGTCTACAGAGAACCCAGTGATGGCCAAGGCTTTGAAGTCCACAAGCCTCGACCGGAGAATCCCGATCATGGTTTGGCCCCCCATGCCCCCTGGAATGAGGAGATCCGATATGACCAGGAGGAAGGGGCGTCCTTGTGCAAGCGCCTCGTCGAAGGCTTCCACGCCTTGGATACCATTTTCGCAGGCAACCGTCTCAAAGCCGAGAGACGACAGAACCGTCACGACAAGTGCCCTCAGGTCGATCTCGTCTTCCATCACCATGGCGCGCTGGCCGTGAAAATCGCTGAGAGTCGGCGGGGTCTCTTCTGAACCCGTCTCGAGCAGACCGTGCGACGCCTTCAATTTCACGGTGAAGGTGGTTCCCTGGTCCACGACGCTTGAAACCTCGACCCAGCCGCCGTGGCGCTGGACAACTGCGTGAACCACCGACAACCCGATGCCTGATCCTTTGGTTTTCGTGGTGAAGTAGGGGTCAAAGACCTTGCCCAGTTCGGCGGCGGGGATGCCCGTTCCCTGATCGGTCACCGAAAGCGCAATCCAATCGGGATCCTGCCTTTGAAAAGTCAGAGTGAGGTCTCCGCCGTTCGGCATAGCCTGGACAGCATTGAGCGCCAAATTGTGAATGGTCTGCGACAGTTGGTCGGGATCACCCTCGACATTCCAAGGGCCAGCGTCCGCCTTGATCACAAGTCTACAAGGCGATCCGGCAAGCGCAAACGTGGCCGCCTCTTCGGCAAGTTTCAGCAGAGAGAGGAGTTTTCGAGGGACCTCGGTACCGTGGGCCAAAACCCTTAGCTGGGCGGTAAGGCCCGCGGCGCGCCTTGTCGCAGCCAGCGATTTTTCAAGGCTGGCGAGCGCGATGGCAGGGGTCGCCAACTGACCCTTGGCCAACGAAACAAAACCTTGGATGACGGCCAGGATATTGTTGAAATCGTGGGCCAACCCTCCGGCAAGAAGCTCAAGCGATTCAAGTTTGTTCCGGCGAAGGTCATCGTTCCATTCCTTTCGACTCGCCGTCACGTCGCGAACAATCGCCAGCAATCGACCGTCGCTCAGTCGCACGATGCGGCTTTCATAGTTTCTCGGGTGACCGCCAATGATCAATTCGGTCTCAAGAAGAACCGCGTTGCCAGTCTCCTTGAGAGTACCGATGTTTTCGACGGCCGTTGTAAGGAACTCTCCTTCTAAGATTTCAGGGAGCCGCTTTCCGACGAAGCCTTCCGACCCTTGGTAGCGAAGATTGGGCATGGGCGGTCGACATTCGAGGATTAAGCCCGACTCATCAAGAATAAACAGGAGGTCGGGAAGAGCCTCCGAAAGCGCCTTTCCCCACTCCTCGCTCTGACGAAGCCGGTCTTGGGTTCCGGCCAACTGACCGCGCCGAAGGCTGTCTCGTCGCCGAAAGAACGCGATGAAGAGGATCAGAAGCGCGAGAAAAACCACAGCAGCTGTCGCCAGGACAACAACCGTCGGTCCCTCTTGGCCGCGCCTGAGCGGTGTTCCCAGCCAGCGGTTCTCGATGTTGGAAAGCTCATCGGCGGTCACCTGGGCGAATCCACGCGCCACCAGAGAAAGGGTCGCCGCGTCGCCCTTCTTGACGGCGCGATAGAACGAATCGTGTGCAATGATAAACGCCTGACGAAACTCTTCGTTCAGGTGAGTCTTGTACAAGAAATGTATGGCCGGCGGAACGTCCATGCAAAAGACCAAGACATCGCCACGGCCGGCGGCCTCAATCAGCTGTTCATAGCTGGCAAACTGTTTCACCCCAACGCCCGACCTGATCAGCTCGTCGGCACCTGCATCGCCCGTTTTGATACCAACCAAATACCCCTTGAGGTTGGAAAGACTAACGATTCCTGCAAGGCCGTTCCTGTGAAAGATGGCTGTGTCGATGCCCGCGTAAGGCGGCGTGAAGTCATAATGGAGAGAGCGTGCAGGGGTCTTGAACACAGTGTCGAGGACGTCGGCCTCCCCATTGTTCATCGTGGCGAGAGCCTCGGACCAAGCCTTCGGTTCTAGTTGGACGGGGACTCCCGTCTTCTGGCTCCAAAGGTGCCAGAGGTCGACCAAGATCCCTTGCGATTGGCCCGAGGAGTCGCGAAAGCTGTAGGGAGGATAGTTGTCGTCAAGCGTTACGGTCAGCGAAGCCGTTGAAGAAATCGTCAGAAAGAACGCGAGGGAAAAAGGAAGGATCGAACGGATTGCAGTCACCGCGGGTCGGCCTCATCCCACAACCGTGTCCATTCTTGAAGATAGGCCTCGGCCAGGTCGGGGACGCCACGCAGCACCAGGGCGTTTTCGGCGTTCCTCCTGTCGGCCGAAGTGGTGTAGTTGAACGATCCGGTTTCCACGGTGCTACGGTCCACAACGAGGAACTTGTCGTGGAAGATCGCGTAGTGTCCATCGGTCCTCACCTCGACTCCATGGTTGGCCAAGAACGCGGCCTGAGAGTACTTTTCGTGGCTGGCTTTGGCGTCGAGAACGACCCACACCTTCACTCCACGCAGGACGGCGTCGGCCAGGGCCTGCGCCACTTCGGCTGAGGTGAACTCGTAGGCGGCCACCGCAACGGTTTGTTTGGCGCTCCCGATCGCGTTGGTTACCGCGAGCAGGGCCGTACCGCCGGGAGAAAACCCCAGGTCAAAGTCCAAAGCACCAAGGGGGAACGACAGCACAAGAAACACGGCCAGTCCTAGAAGCGTCTTCATGATACCAAGATGACGCCGTTTGGCCGCAGTGGGCAAGAGCCAGCGAAGGTTGACGCCGGCCCGGTCATCCGTCTCAAAAGCACCGCTTACAAGGGCTCGGTGACCATCAGTGAAGACGCCTAGTGTTTCTTCTTCACTCCCTGAAGAAACGCGAGACCGGGCAAGGTCAGCAGCGCCACGAGAGCCATCACGACAAACACCCCGCCAATGGCTAAAGCCAGTCTGTCGTCGATCTGACCCATCAGCTGCGCGAAGGCGGGCTTGAAGGCCGTGGGTACTTGGTCTCCGACCGACCTGAGGGCCGCCGGGCTCATCAAGATTTTGGGATTCTGCAAGGTCTGTTTCAGGGCCTCGGGCGTTTGTCCCCAATCGATGTTTGCCAAGCCCTCATGGAGTCGTCCCAAGAAGACGCTGCCCATCACGGCCGAGCCCACGGAGGCTCCCAGATTCCTGAAGAAATTGTTTGTGGCCGTGGCCAAACCGATGAACCGAGGTTCCACGCTGTTTTGCGCTGCAACGGTGAAGACAGGCGTGTTGGCTCCGAGTCCCAGACCAAGAAACACCATCGCCACGATCAAGGGGAGAGTCCCCATGGTACGGTCTACCAGGGTCAGGCCGAGGCATCCGGCCAGGGCGACAACGCCAAAGGCCAGGGCAAACCAACGAAGGGACTTCAAGCGAACGAAGAACTGACCCGACAAGACGCTGGCCAGGGTGTAGCTGATCAAGAGCGGGGTGATTGCCAGGCCGCTGACCGACGCCGAAGCTCCCAACACTTCTTGAATCCACAACGGCAGAAACAAGATGGCCCCGAAGAACACGGCGTTGGACAAAAAGATCCCGACTGAGGCGAGGTTGAAGTCGGTCTTGTGAAACAGCCAGCCCGGAAGCAGCGCGTGCGAGCTTTTATTTTCCACAAGCAGGAAGAGCACAAGGAACAAGGCCGACCCGCCCAGAAGCCCCAGAATCAAAGGACTTCCCCACGAATAGTCACGACCACCCCAGCTCAACGCCAAAAGGAGAGGCGAAACCGCAAGGACGAAACACAGAAGGCCCCAGGGATCGAACTCGATGGGGGTCCTCTTTTCCTTGATGTGACGCAGTCCGAACACCAAGACCGCCAGCGCAGCGATGCCCAAGGGCAGGTTGATGTAGAACGCCCAGCGCCACCCCGGTCCATCGGCCAGAAGGCCTCCCACCGAAGGACCCAGCAGGCCAGAAATGCCAAACATCGCGCCGATCATGCCCATATAGGCGCCCCGACGTTCGGGCCGCGAGATCTCACCCGCCAGAGCGAAGGCGTTGCTGACAAGAATTCCTCCTCCCAGTCCTTGGAGTCCTCGAAACAAAACAAAGGAGAGCATGTTGGGAGAAAGGCCGCACAGCACGCTCGCGGCGATGAATTCGATTAGTCCGGCCAAGAACACCGTTCGGCGCCCTATCTGATCGGCCAAACGGCCGAAAACGGGAATCGCCAACGTCGAGGTGAGTAGATAGGCTGTGAAGGGCCAACTGTAGAGGTTCAGGCCATCGAGATCGCGGATCAGTTTCGGCATCGCAGTCCCGACAATGGTGTTGTCGAGGGCGGCCATCAGGACGCCCAGCATCAGGCCGACCAGGGTCAGCGCGATCTCGGCGGGTTTCAAGCCCTGCGGGGCTTCTGTATGATTCATAACTTCCTCCAAGTCTGGGCCACGGCCCTATCGGCAACTAAAGTGACCGAACTCGAAGGGCCAAGCGGCAATGATATTCCTCGCTGGTGGGCGGGGTAGGTTGTTCGGAGCGGTACTCCAGATAGTCGACGTCCTCGAGAGCTTCCAGCTGGGCCCGAGGGAGAAGAACGCTGTAGAGTTCCCGATAGACACCGGACAGTCCGTCCTGGTGGCCTTCATAGTCGACGACGGCGAAAAGACCTTCGGGAATGGTTCGGGTTCCAATCCCGTCGCCGACGTCGGGAAATTCCTTGACCGAATAACAGCACAGAAAGCGGCATCGATTGGGTGCAGTGATCCAGGGGTTGTCAAGGCCCATACCGATTGTGACGGTCTGGTCGTCGACCAAACCCCGGGGCAAAGCCCAGTGGCGCAAGCGTTCCCAAGCCGCGGCGATTCCGCGGTCATAGCCCTGAAAGTGCCTGGTGTAGATCACCCTCCTCTGAGACCGACGCTCCAGGCGAAGGTCCGAAATTGTTCCCTGCAGGGGATGTTCCTCAAGGTAGCGGTTGTATCGTTCTTCGTCCTGGACGGAAATGCCTTCCAAACCGTCGTTTGTGGGGAAGACCTGTCTGATCGTGCGGCGACGCATGTCAGGAGTGGCGGCCCGCCATTGGGAAGGGCTGAGGTGAAACCGTTTTTGAAAATGACGTGACAATAATTCGGCCGACCCGAAACCGCATTCGGCGGCCACTGCGTCGACGGTGCTGTTCTTTTTCATCATCAGAAGATTGGCCGCCCGTTCGATGCGGATGCGCCTCACAAAAGCCGCAGCGCTTTCTCCTGAAAACTCCTGAAACACCCTCTGAAAATGCCAAGGGGAGAGAATGGCCACGTCGGCAAGGCGGCCGATCGAGAGCTCTTCGGCCAAGTGGTCTTGGATGAAGTCGTAGACACGACCCATCCGGGCGAAATGGGGAGATTCCTGGTGGTGGGCCATGGACACAAGGTAGTCTGGAACCGGGATTGCCTTCCAGCCCGACGATGGATATCTTGCGGGGAAGAAGGTTCCCCATGGAAGACCGCCTTGAAAGAGTGCTGACCCTGATTAGGAATCACTCTCACAGCACGCTCGATCTGGCACGGCTGGCCGACACCGCCTCGCTTTCCCGGTTCCATTTTTTGAGGCTCTTCCACCGGACCTTCCGGCAGACCCCGCATCAACTGATCATTCGAACACGAATTGAGCGTGCAAAAACCCTTCTGACGGAGACGGCCAAATCGGTGACTGAAATTTGTCTCGAGGTCGGTTTTGACAGTCTTGGCACCTTCAGCACGCAGTTCCACCGTAGGGTGGGTTACTCCCCAAGCGTCTTTCGCCAAAAGACTCGAGATCAGCGGAACCATCCCCGAAACTACATTCCGGAGTGCTACGTGCAGCAATTCCACCTCGATTCGTTTCTTCCCAAGTGAGCAATTTTCAAGAAGAATTCCTTCCGGCCTTCTAGTACTTTGCCTGTAAGGAGACCACCGTGATTCAATCCCTTAGCCATTCCACCCTTTACGTGCTGGATCAAAAGAAAGCCTACGAGGTCTATGTCAACCAATTTGGGTTCAAAGTCGCCATGGATGCCCAGATGGACGGAGGACTCCGCTGGCTGACCGTCTCACCGCCGGCTCAAATCGGCTTGGAAATTGTTCTGGCCGAACCCAAGGCTCCCATGGTTGCGCCGGAATTGATTCCCCATTTCCTGGCCATCCTCAACGCGAACGCGAGCGGCGGTGGCGTCTGGGAGACAAACAACTGCGAAGCCACCTACAAAGAATTCAAGGCCAAAGGGATTGTGTTCACCAAGGAGCCGACGCAGGAATTCTACGGGATCGAAGCCCTGTTCTTGGACGGCTGCGGGAACTGGTTTTCGCTGGTTCAACGGCCCAAAAAAGAAAAAAGCTAAAAGTCTTCAGTGTTTTGCCCCGCTTTTCACCAAGCCATCGTGGGAACCGGGGCAACAAGACTCTCAACGCGGCGGCCGTCGAAGCCGAGGCTCAAGATGCCCCATTGGCGGGGGGCGCCAGCCTCGGTAACCACAACAACGGTTCCATCGTCTTGAAGAACCAACGCATGGCCTTGATCGTAGCCACTGCTGAGGTTCATCTGAACGATACCGAGATCGCCAAATTCGGGGTCCAGATTTCCGTAGGAGTCGTAGCGTAGCACGGTGATCTCCGAGGCCTGTCCGAGATTGTACGAAGTCCCCACAACCAGAATTTTGCCATCGGACTGAACTCCGACTCCAGCGGCGTGATCATCACAAGAGCCAACCTTCGTCGTGACAATTCCGGTGCCATGGAAACTTGAGTCGAGCTTCCCGTCGGGGTGGAAACGGGCGACCACAAAAGGGCTCGAATCATCTTCGGTGACGAAGAATCCGACGGCGACGATTTTTCCGTCGCTTTGCAGGGCCTTGGCTTCGATTTCGAGGTTGGTAGGAACCATCATGCCTCTCCTTTTTATTCGCCCAAAAAGTTCTGCAAATCTCCCAATTTCTTTTCCCATTGGCCGGACACGAGTTCCAGGTACTGCGCCATGGTTTCAATCGGCGTAGCGTCGAACTCAAACAACGTTTCACGGCCTTTGTGAACGCTGCGAACCAAACCAACCCTCTCCAGAATCTGAAGGTGCTTGGTGACGGCCTGACGGGTGAGTTTGCTGCCTTCGGCCAACTGCGAAATCGACTGCCGGGAAACCTTACACAGGCGGGCCACCAGTGAAAGGCGGGTTTCGTCCCCCAAGGCCGCAAACAACGGCGCCTGAAGGAAGAATCCCGGACCCAGGACGCTATCCGACATACTTGGCGATGTTCTCCATCTGTTCGATCCAGCCCTCTTCGTCCATCCGAAAGGCCTCAAGCCGGCGGTTGGCGGGAAGTTTGTCGAAACCTGATTCGGTGACGACAAGGTGAGTCCCTGTGCCCTTGGCCTGAAGTTTGAACTCGACGAGAGTCGGAGTTTCCTTGGAGTAGTCGACGTTGACGTCGACCGCGAAGGGGTGCCAGGTGAAGGAGAAGACCTTCTCGGGTTCCATGGTCTTGACGTCGACGGCCCATTGCATGTGCTCAAAGCCCGGGTAGGTGAGCTTTCCCGGGACGGTCTTTCCCACGACAAAGGGTCCTTCGAGCTTAACGCCAAACCACTCCCCGAATTCTTTGTGGTCGGTGAGGGCTTTCCAGACTCGGGCAGGCGTTGCCTTCAAATCAACGTGCTTTTCGATGCGATTTTGGTCCATAGATGACTCCTTTCCTTACCAAGTGGGGCTGGGCTGGCGTTTTCCGCTCATCAGATAGGCCTGAAGGCTGCCGTTGACGTAGGTACTCCAGCCGTTTGAACAGGCGTCGAAACACTCAAACTCCGGCACCAAACCGACATGAGTGAAACGAACTTCCGTTTTATCACCTTTCTTTTCAAGGTCAAAGACAATCTGTGTGCCTTTCCATTCGGCCTTGTTCTTGGTGAAGTCGAGCCGGGCGTCCAACACTTGCCAGACGACTTTCTTGCCGGGCACCAGTTCCGTGACCTTCTGTCGGGAATCGTGAACGTCGCCGTAGCGGTAGGTGAACTCATCACCCACTTTGGTGGCCTTCCCCTCGATTCCGGGCTCTGCGGTCCACCAAGCTCCAACATCGTTGATGGCGGCGAAGACCTTCTCGGGGGATTGATCCACCGAAAAGACCGTGCAAAAACTTCGATTGCGATCCATGTGCAACTCCTTGGTTGCATAATACCACCGAGTTGGAAGTTGAGCAACCTTTTTGTTGCATATTTCTCTGCTTTCTTTCCGATTCGTGTCGGGTAGCAATTTTTCTCTATTCATGGTATGAATTTAAAGTTTTGCTCGTTTTCTGAGCAAGCTGATTCTTACCAGGGAGACAGCCATGACCTTCACCAGAACCGGGGATTCTCTCCCCTTTTTCAAGGCTTTCGAAGAGGCTCTGGAATCCAAAGACCTCGCCAGGTTGGCCGAGATCTACCACACTTCCTTCTTGTTTGGCGGGCCGAGCGGTGCCCAAACCGTGAAACTCGAGGACTTTCTAAACGTCGTTCCTAAGAGAACCGCGTTCGCGAAGAGTCTGGGACTTAGCACGACCCGCTTGGCTTCTGTCGAACAGACCGCACTTGACGAGACCTACACCTTGGCCAAGGTGGTTTGGAAGATGACGGTGGAAAAGAAGGAAACAACGCATGAAGTGGAGACGGAAGCCAGCTATGTGCTTTTGCGGCAGGGCGGCGGCTACCGCATTGTCGCTCAAATCGATCATCAGGATCTGATGACGAGGATTCAGGAGTTCAGCGCGCCCTCGCCTTCTTGACGAGGGTGGCCACGACGACTGCGCCCACGAGAATCCAGCCCACAGGATTTCCCTGCGAGACCAAGGCGGCGAACAAAGCCATCAGAACGATCAGGACCAGACGCCAAAAGACTGAACGAAAAATGGTCCAGGCAGCGATGAGCCCCAAAAGAGCGTTTCCGAGAAAGAAGAGGTCGGCCGTTGCCACCAAAAAGGCGAGGTTGACCCATCCGAGGCCGACGAGGACCAAAAGTCCGCTTGAGGTCGCGGACAACACGGCGATCGCCACCTTGGGAGGTTTTGAAGGATGGCCCCAACCTAGCCACTGGGGGAGTTCGGCCTGCCGGGCGCGCTGGGCGGTCATCCTCGTGACGGCACCTGTAAACATCAGTAGCGTGCTCAGACACAGGCCCGTTGCCAAAAGACCCGTCACCGAAGGAGCGAGATCCCCGAAAACCGGGAGCAGAACTAAGGTCATAGTCGGCGGCGAAGCCGATTTTGACGCCACGGTCTGAATCGTGAGCGCCACCGAAAGGTAGACCAGCGAAACGACGGCGAGGCCGAGCATTCCCGCCCTGGGCACGGTTCGTTGGGGATTCCTCACCTCTTTTGAGTAGTTGGCGATGACTTCCCAGCCCACAATGGCCCAAAAAAGCAGAAGCAGGGTTTGGCCCAATCCAGGAGTCAAGAGGTCGAGAACCGGCCAGGCGACCCGAGGCGAATTCACCAGGGCAAGTCCGGAGCCCACTACCAAAAGCACAGCGGTCAGCGAGGACAAAACCAGCGTGAGTCCGCTGACCGTTGTCAGGCCCGCCAGGAGCAAGGCCACGGCGACCACCAGGAAGATTCCCGCCCAATAAACCGGCGGCCACCCGAACGACCAGTCGGCCGGCCACAGTTGAGCCGCGGTGAGGAGCACGGGGACCACACCGAAAACCACGGCTCCGGTCAGGAAATTAGAGGCCAGAGCGCCCCAAACGGGTCCACGCTCACGAGTGACCAAGCTGGCGATTCCGGCGTCGCTGTGCGTCAGCAACGTCAGTTTGACAAAGACTGCGGCGAAAGCTCCACCCAGTACAAGGATGGCCAGCCAGGCCCAAACCGACTGGGTTCCCAGTCTTTCGTAGGCGAGCGGCGGAAGGAGAATGATCCCCGATCCGAGAATCGGGCCGACAATGAGGCCGCCCAGGGTCCAGGTGTTGAGCTTTCTAGCCATCTCAAGAAACTAGCACAATCGCTGAACCGTCACAGGCTCGCGACGAAGTCCAACGCCTCGCGAGCGAACACCGGCCATTTGTCTTCTGTCCCGGGCATGAGGCAAACCCACTCCTTCATCCACCGGGCGTTGCCCATTTCGAAGCGGGCGCCCCGGCCGTCTCCCATCAACTCCTGTACTCGAGTTTGGGGGAGTTTGACGACAAAACGGCCTCGGCTGGCTGATAGCTCACTCCGGACCGACCAAGCAGTTCTGCAACGATTCTCTCGAAGACCTGTGAGGTTGAATCAGCGGTCTTGTCTCCTCCTCCTTTCGTCAACCCTTGGTCAGTCTGTCGAAGCTGCCCGTATCGAAAAAAATGGTCAATTCGCTGAGTTTTCCGCCTTCTACTTTCCAGTATTCGGCCACGGCGCCGGTGATGTTGATTCCTTGGGGAAACCTCCAGTCGTAGCGGACCAAGACGAAGGCTTGGTCGGTCTCCACAAAAGCCTTGACCACCTGAAGCCCGCTGTACAGCCGAGACAAACCCTGGATGACCCGATTGTAGGTCCCGCGCCCTTCGACAGGAGTTGGCTTGGTCATGTCGCCGCCAATGAAGCGAAAGTCCTCGGCGAGGACCGACTCCCAGCCCGATTTTCGGGCCAAGCCCTGGTAATAAGTATCCAGCAACTGCTGTGTTGTCATAGTAACCTCCTCGGTTTTCGTAAGTTGGACGCTTGCCGCTCCGCGAATTCATCGCTACTGTCGAAGAAATTCAGGTTTCTTCGGAGGATTGTGATGCCCGCCACCCAGGAGGAGACTTCGATTCAGTTGGAGGCCCACCGCAAACAGGTCCGACTGCACTGCTACCGCATGACGGGCTGTCTTCAGGACGCCGACGATTTGACGCAGGAAACTCTCCTCAAGGCCTGGCAGAACCTCCCGAGCTTTCGCGGTGAGTCGTTGCTGGCGACGTGGATCTACCGGATCGCCACAAACGTCTGTCTGGACTTTTTGCGGGGGAAAAAGAACCGGGTGCTGCCTTGGGGACCGGACTTTCCTCAGTACAAGAACGGCGCCGACCTCCCCCCGCCGCTTCCCGAGGCCCTGTGGCTCGAGCCCTACCCCGACCCCGAAGATCTAGCCTTGCGGCGCGAGCACGTCTCGCTCGCCTTTTTGACGTTGTTGCAGACCCTTCCCCCCAAGCAGCGGGCGGCGGTCATCCTGACCGATGTGCTGGGGTACTCGGCCAAGGAATCCGCCGATCTGCTGGAATTGACGGTGGCCTCCGTCAACAGCGCGCTGCAGCGGGCTCGAAAGACCCTCGAACCTTCAAGGCTTCCGCAACCGGATCCTCAAGAAAAGCAGGAACTCGTTGAGCGTTTTCTCCGCGCCTGGGAGGCCGGCGACGCGGCCGGCATCGTCAAGCTGATGCGCGAGGACACCCGCATGGTCATGCCGCCCATTCCCCTTTGGGTCCAAGGGCCAGCGGATATTCTGCAGGTTTTGCTCGATTTTCCGTTCCGGCGCGGCGAACCGAACCGCTGGAAACTGGTTCAAGTCAAAGGCGCCAACGGCGAGCCTGCGGCAGGGTTCTACGAGCGCGACACAGTGGCCGGCGTTTACAAACCCTGGGGAATTCAGGTGCTGGTGCTGGGAGCGTCCCGAGGCGGCTCCCAGGTTATCGCCGAGTACCACGTTTTCAAAGGAGCCCATCTGGTGGAAGCCTTCGGGCTACCGCCGGCCTGGCCACTGAATGATGAAGGAGGATTCTGATGATGGAATACACGGATGATTCGGC
>CAYYUZ010000067.1:16267-21114 GCA_964475005.1 uncultured Spirochaetales bacterium | reverse complement strand
CAGCCGCCCAGGGCCCGACGCTGTCGGGCGCATCCTGCGCCCTCTCCTTCGACGGCAACCTTCAGTCGCCTCGCGGCACTAGTACCCGAAGTCGCGAACGGGGTTTCGGGGGTTGATGCTTGCGTGTGTTTCGCTGTGGTTAATTGAATTACCTGAATAGGGTTGCGTGTAGATCGTGCAGGGTGTTTGTGCTCCGTTTTGTTCGCTTGTGGTTGGATATGGTTAGGCAATTAGTGGGGAATTGATGGGACTAGGTTTTTTGGACCGACTTCAACCATGCGGCAAGTGCCGAATCGAGCCGGAGCGAAGTGAAGGCCTCGACTCGATCGGCTAGATCCAGCAGGCCGGGGATGTCGTCACGAACTGCCTTTCGTGGTTCAGTGGGAATCCGTGACGGATCGGTACAGAATCCCGGTCCTCTAGCCACGAGATCCAATACCCCTCGATCGCCAGTGCCGTAAGCTAGAACAAGCTCTCAGATGTGAACTTCTCGGGCCGGCCCAACCCACCACGGGCCGCCTGCAAATAGCCCCGTGCCTGCTGTCTCAGTGATGGTTCCATGAGTTTTCTCCCGAGATGACTTGATCAGGCACCCTGAATTCGAATACACTTTGACATATTTGTAAGGAAAATACAATTATGTTGGTAATACTTCTGAATACTACCATTAGGGATTGGGAGAAGCAACCCGGATTCAGCTTAACTCAAAAGGACAATCTCGACTTGGCCCGGGACGCCGACGGCATCGATTCGGCAAGCACTTCAGCTCAGCACCATTGCGACCTCTGGCCGCCGAAAAGGGAGTGAATGTGGAGGACGACGCGGCAGGAGCCTTTCAAGAGACCCTGAGAGGCGAAATGGGAATCAACCCCCCGCTCGCCTTCGACCCTGTGGTCCGCAACCGGGGCGGAAATCCATGATACCCAGCCCCCTGACCCGGATGTGCTCCGCCCCGGTATGCCGGGCGCAAGTTTTGCCGCTCCTTGCCCAACTCGGGGCCTTGATCAGTGGCAGCGCCGATCTCAAGAAGACTCTTGGGGTGCTCCTTCAGATAATGGAGAGGCACATGGGAGTCGTTAGGGGGATGGTGACACTCTATCACCGGCGCACCGGCAAAATCTTCGTCCACGAAAGCCTGGGACTGACCGACGAGGAGATCTCTCGGGGCGTCTACCACCTCGGCGAGGGCATCACCGGCAAGGTGGTAGAAATGGGTAGGCTCATCGTCGTGCGCGATATCCGGACCGAACCGACGTTCCTCAATCGGACTAAGGCCCGGGACACTAGCGAAGACTTATCTTTTGCTTGTGTGCCGATTCTCCGGGGCAGAAAGGTTCTAGGAACCATCAGCGTTGAGCGGCTGTTCGACACGGCTGCCCGGCTCGAACAAGACGTGGAACTGCTCAGCATCGTGGCTGGCATGGTCGCACAGGAGGTCGAACTCTTTCTGATCGAGCACGAAGAGCTGTCTCGCTTGGAAGAGGAGAACCGGCGCCTGCAGCAGGAACTACAGGAACGATACCATCCTTCGAACATCGTCGGCGATTCCTCAGCGATGCGGAAGGTGTACCATCTGGTCGAGAAGGTCTCCAGGACTCGGGCGACAGTGCTCATCTTGGGCGAAAGCGGGGTGGGCAAGGAATTGGTGGCCTCGGCCATTCACTACGCAAGCGCCGCAAAGGCGGGGCCGTTGGTGAGGTTCAACTGCGCGGCTCTTCCCGAGGCCTTGGCCGAGAGCGAACTCTTCGGCCACGAGAAGGGGGCCTTCACTGGGGCCACCGAGGTTCGCAAAGGTCGGTTCGAAGACGCCGAAGGCGGCACCATCTTCCTCGACGAGGTGGGAGAGCTGTCCTTGGCCCTCCAGGCAAAATTCCTGAGGGTCCTCCAGGAAAGGAGCTTCGAGCGGGTCGGAGGGAATCGCACCATCAAGGTCGACGTGAGGATTCTCGCCGCGACCAACCGAAACCTCGAGGCCCTGGTGGCCGACGGGAAGTTTCGGGAAGACCTGTATTACCGCCTCAACGTTTTTCCCATCACCATACCGCCTTTGCGGGAACGAGGGGCCGATATCTTGAGCCTAGCCGACATTTTCGTGGCCCGTGCCGCCCGTGATGCCGCGAAAAGGATACAGGGCATTTCGATTCCTGCAATCAACCTCCTGATGGCCTACAGTTGGCCCGGCAACGTCCGTGAACTGGAGAACTGCATCGAACGGGCGGTGATCCTCACCGACGAAGAGTTCATCCATGCCCACCACCTACCCAGCAGCCTCCACGAAAGCGAAGTGGGCAACTCTAGCTCTAAGACGGTGGACCGGCTTCCTGTCTTGGGGCTTTCTCCGAGAGACACCCTTGAGTCTCACCTGGCGTCCATCGAAAAAGGATTTCTCGTGAAGACCCTCGAGGACACCACCGGCAACATGGCAGAATCGGCCCGGCGGCTGGGACTGACGAAACGCATGATGCTGCTTCGGATGGAGAAGTTTGGGCTCGATTACCAAGCCTTCCGGAAAGCCTCCACTCCCTCGCCTTTCCGGCGGTGACAGCAACTCACAAAGGTCCTCTTTCGTTCCCTCACCTGCCCAAAAGTCCGCGAGTGTTCCTCGTTCTTTTCCGTTTTCCCTGTGGAAAAATCGAGTCTTAAAGTCATTCCCAATATAGAGTAGAACTCAAAATTACTACCCTATTTGTGTTTTGGCACGGTTCCTGCTTTGTAGTCTGCGCCCACCGGGGCGGAGGTTACCAATGAGAAAAATCGCGATTTACGGCAAGGGCGGCATCGGCAAGTCGACTACTACTCAAAACACTGTGGCAGGCCTGGCCGAAGCGGGGATGCGAGTCATGGTGGTCGGTTGCGACCCCAAGGCCGACTCGACCCGGTTGCTTCTGGGTGGCCTACAGCAAGATACAGTGCTGGACACCCTGAGGACCGAGGGTGAAGATGTCGAACTCGACGACATTTGCAAGCCCGGGTTTGCCGGGACCATGTGTGTCGAGTCAGGCGGCCCCGAACCAGGAGTAGGTTGTGCTGGCAGAGGAATTATCACCAGCATAAACATGCTAGAGCAACTGGGGGCCTACCAGGAAGACAAGAAACTCGACTACGTGTTCTATGACGTTCTGGGCGACGTTGTCTGCGGCGGTTTCGCCATGCCGATCCGGGAAGGAAAGGCCCAGGAAATCTACATTGTCTGTTCGGGCGAGATGATGGCCATGTACGCGGCCAATAACATCTGCAAGGGCATCGTGAAATTCGCCGACGCCGGCGGAGTGAGGTTGGGCGGGTTGATCTGCAACAGCCGCAACGTCGACAATGAAAAAGCTCTGATCCAGGCTCTAGCCGAGAAGATCGGCACTCAAATGATCCACTTCGTCCCCCGGGACAACATGGTTCAGAAGGCCGAGATCAACCGCAAAACGGTGATTGAGTTCAACCCAACCCACGGTCAGGCTGAAGAATACCGGCAGCTTTCTCAGAAGATCGCGAACAACAAAATGTTCGTGATTCCCAAGCCCCTGGAAATCGAAGAGCTGGAAGCCCTACTCATCGAACACGGCATCGCCAACTAAACCAAGAGAAACAGCTAACACTGAGAAGAAGAAGGAGATTTCCTATGATCATGATTCGATCGATTGTCAGGCCTGAGAAGGCCGATGCTGTTCTTTCCGCGCTCATGGATGCCGGGTTTCCTGCAGTCACCAAGATCCCTGTGGTGGGTCGGGGTAAGCAGCGGGGCATCAAGATCGGCGAGGTCACCTACGACGAGATTCCCAAAGAAATGCTGATCACCGTCGTGAGAGAGGCGGACAAGGATTATGTCATAAAAATCGTCCTCGAAACCGCCCGGACTGGGACAAACGGTTCCTACGGCGACGGTAAGATCTTCGTGAGCCCAGTCGAAGAGGTCTACACGGTGTCTAGCGGCGTGAAGGAATCGGAAGAGGTGATGGCATGAAAGAAGTGGTCGCTATCGTGCGAATGAACAAGATGAATGCGACGAAGAAGGCTCTTGCCGATGCTGGGATCAACTCAATGACTGCGAAGGAAGTGCTGGGCCGCGGCAAGGGTCTTGTCGACTTTGGGGTACTTCACGGCGCCGAAAAGGGCTACGAGGAGGCCATCGCCCACCTGGGAGAGACCCAGAGGCTGATCCCCAAACGGATCGTGACCGTCATCGTCCCCGAGGCACAGGTGTCTCGGGTAGTCCAAGCAGTAATTTCGGCGAATAGGACAGGAAAATCGGGAGACGGCAAGATCTTCGTCCTACCGGTAACCGAGGCGTGGCAGGTACGCACCGGAAAGGCCGGTAAAGCCGTGCTGGATGATTTTTAGCAAGAATTGTGGTGCTTGCGGTGGCGCAGGTCGCAAAGGGGAGGTTGGCGGGAGAAATCCATCTCTGGCCAAGCCCCTCTTCCTCCCCCTTTTCGCGTTATCCCTGAGACTCCGCGTGCGACCTTTTCTTGAAGGAGTATCGAAATGACTTTTTTGCCTGAAAACAGTGCCAGTCCGACCTTCGAAGCGGCCAAGAAGGAACTGCTTCGCGGTTATCCCGCCAAGGTGGCCCGCAAGCGTGAGAAACAGATCATCCTCAACCATGTTGGAGAGAGGGATCAGGTCCCCGAGGTGCAGGCGAACACCCGCACGGTGCCCGGTATCATCACCCAGCGCGGTTGCACCTACGCCGGTTGCAAAGGTGTGGTCGTAGGTCCTACCCGTGACATCCTACAGATAGTCCACGGGCCCATTGGGTGCTCGTTCTACGCTTGGCTCACCCGGCGCAACCAGACCAGGGTGGCCGAAGAGGGCCAGGGCCTGACGACCGACAACTTCATGCCCTACTGCCTGTC
>CAYYUZ010000067.1:0-16167 GCA_964475005.1 uncultured Spirochaetales bacterium | reverse complement strand
GGCGAGTACAACATCGGAGGCGACGGTTTCGAGGTCGAACGAATCTTCGAGGCGGTCGGCCTGACCCTGGTCACTACCTTCAGCGGCAATTCCACGTTTGAATCGATGTCCAGCGCCGCCTTCGCCGACCTCAACGTGGTCCAGTGCCATCGTTCGATCAATTACATGGCCGAGATGATGGAGACTAAGTTTGGCATTCCCTGGTTCAAGGTCAATTTCGTGGGTTTGAAGTCCACTGCCAAGAGCTTGCGAAAGATCGCCGCGTACTACGATGACCCCGAGTTGACAGCCAACGTCGAGGCCTTCATTGCCCGAGAGCTCCCGGCGGTAGAAAACGTGCTCGCCGAAATCAAACCCAAATTGTCCGGGAAGACGGTGATGATGTACGTCGGCGGCAGCCGCGCCCACCACTACCAGGAACTGTTCAACGAACTTGGAATGAAAATCCTTTCGGCAGGATACGAGTTCGCTCACCGGGACGACTACGAAGGGCGCAAGGTATTGGACAGTATCGTCGTCGATGCCGACAGCCGGAACATCGAAACACTGAAGGTGGAACCTAGCGCCACCAAGTTCCAGCCCCGCGCTAAGAACGAGGCCCTGGAGTACCAGGACTATTCAGGCATGATGTCCGAGATGGAAGACGGTGCATTGGTCATCGACGACATCAGCCACCACGAGACCGAGAAGCTGATCGAACTGTTCCACCCCGACCTGCTGTGTGCCGGCATCAAAGAAAAGTATGTCGTACAAAAACACGGCATCCCCTTGAAGCAGTTGCACAACTACGACATCGGCGGGCCTTACACCGGCTTCGAGGGGGCGAAGAATTTCTACGCCGAAATCGACAGGCTGGTAAACGGTTCGGTCTGGAAGGTGATCAACGCCCCATGGCAGACTTCGCCGCAACTCAGCGGGGCGTTTGTCAGAAAGTAGATGTTGGAGAGGCCGCGATCACGAACTGAAAGGAGACGATCATGAACATGAAACTGTTGAAACACACCCCGAAGGAGGTCACAGAACGCCACGCCCTGGTGGCCAATCCGGCCAAGACCTGTCAGCCAGTGGGGGCAATGTACGCGGCTTTGGGGGTACACGGGTGCCTGCCCCACAGCCACGGCAGCCAGGGATGCTGCAGCTACCACCGAACGGTGCTGACCCGGCATTACAAGGACCCTGTGATGGCGTCGACCAGTTCGTTCACCGAGGGCTCGTCGGTCTTCGGAGGCCAAGCCAACCTATTGACGGCCATCGAAACGATCTTCGCGACCTACAACCCCGAGATGATCGCCGTCCACACCACCTGCTTGAGTGAAACCATCGGCGACGACATTCCGCAGATCATCGGCAAGGCCACGGCCGAGGGCAAGATTCCGGCCGGCAAGCACGTCATCCACGCCAACACCCCTAGCTACGTGGGCAGCCACGTCATAGGGTTCGCGAACATGACCAAGGCGCTCGTTGCCTATCTGGCAAAGAACTCGGGCACCCCGAACTGCAAGGTGAACCTGATTCCTGGCTGGGTGGAGCCCAGCGACATGCGAGAACTCAAGCATATTGCGGCCGAATTGCGGGTGGAGGCCATCACGTTTCCCGACACGACGGACGTGGTCGATACCCCGCTGACCGGTCGCTTCGACCTCTATCCCCCTGGAGGAACACCCATCGCCGACCTCATCGACAGCGGCAACAGCTTAGGCACCTTGGCGTTCGGCCCCATTGCCTCCGGGCCGGCGGCGAGGCTACTGGATACCCAGTGTAGAGTACCTTGCCAGATCCTGGACTTGCCCTATGGTCTGCGCGGTACCGACCGGTACGTCGACGCCCTGCGCAAACTAGCTGGGGTCTCGGTACCCGACAGCATCACCCGGCAACGGGGCAGGGTGGTCGACATGATGGCCGACATGCACCAGTATTTTTGGAAAAAAAAAGTGGCCCTGGTGGGGGACCCTGACCAGTTGGTGGCGCTGACTGAGTTCCTGGTCGACCTCGATATGGTTCCCGTTCACATCGTGACCGGCACGCCCGGCAAGAAGTTTGTCAGCCGGATCGAGGAGGTGACCAAAGGCTTGGGCCGGACGATCAATGTGAAAGACGGTGGCGACATGCTCACCCTCCACCAGTGGATCAAGAACGAGCCGGTGGACTTGGTCATCGGCAACACCTATGTCAAGTACATCTCCCGGGACGAGGACATTCCCTTCCTGAGGCACGGATTCCCCATCCTTGACAGGGTGGGCCACAGTCAGTTTCCTACCGTTGGCTACGAAGGAGCATTGCGCCTCATGGAGAAGATCCTGAGTCTGCTCATGGATCGCCAGGACCGTGACGCGGCCCCGGAGAAGTTCGAACTGGCGATGTAGCCTCTCCTCCACCCCCTCCTTTTCAAGCTCGGATCCCAGGGCTCGGCGTTGCCGAACTCCTTGAGAGCCGAGCTTTTTTCTGTCGGCCTTCACAGGTTGGCCATTGGACAGAAGCTCGGTGGTCCCGCTTCAGGATGAACGGGACGGACACCGAGTTTCGACGGACCGCTTGGACAGCCGAACGGTCCCCTTTCGGACCTCTTTTTTCCAAAAGCCCCTTTTGGTCACCCGAACCCTGGCTAATTTGGCGATTTTGGTCCTGGCACGCCCCTTGCTCTACAAAAGGCATGGATATCTTGAAGGAACGAACGGCCCAGGTCGGGCGGGCAGGAAAGGAAGTTGCGTCCGTCTCGTGCGGCAAAGTCTCGACGGCCGGTAGCGTCAGTCAGCGGGCGTGTGTGTTCTGCGGCAGCCGGGTTGTCCTCTACCCCGTGGCCGATGCGATTCATCTTGTCCACGGTCCCATCGGGTGCGCGGCCTACACCTGGGACATCCGAGGTTCATTGTCTTCGGGTCCGCAACTCCACCGACTGAGCTTCAGTACCGACCTGCGCGAAATGGACGTCATCCACGGCGGCGAGAAGAAGCTAGCCCTGGCCCTTGACGAGTTGATCACCCTCCACCAACCCCGTGGGGCCTTCGTGTATTCCACCTGCATCGTGGGGCTAATCGGCGATGACGTCGAAGCGGTCTGTCGTCGGGCCGAGGAAAAGCACGGTATACCAGTTTTGGCTGTCCACAGCGAGGGGTTCAAGGGGACGAAGAAGGATGGGTACGCCGCCGCCTGCCATGCGCTAATGAAGCTGGTGGGTACCTCCGGTGTCAGTGACGTGCCAAAACTCTCGATCAACATCCTTGGCGAATTCAACCTCGCCGGCGAGGCTTGGATCCTCAAGGAATACTACCGCCGTCTGGGCATCGAGGTTGTAAGCGTGCTCACAGGGGACGGCCGCATCGACGAAATTCGCAGGGCCCACGGGGCAAGCCTGAATCTGGTGCAGTGTTCAGGGAGCATGACGATGCTCGCCAAGATGATCGAGGAAAAGTACGGTATTCCCTACAAGAGGGTCTCATACTTTGGTCTGGAAGACATGGCCCACGCCCTCTATCAGGCGGCGGAGTTCTTCGCCGACGAACCCAAGGTGCTCGAAGCCGCACGATCCCTGGTTAAGAGCGAACTGGCCGATCTCTTGCCGGTGCTGGCCCTGGCCCGGCAGCGGTTGGAGGGAAAAAAAGCCGCCGTCTACGTGGGCGGGGGGTTCAAGGCCATCAGTCTGATCAAGGCCCTGCGCCACTTGGGCATCGCAACCGTGGTGGTAGGAAGCCAGACCGGAAGTGCTGACGACTACGAGACCCTGAAACAGGTCTCCGACCCGGGTACCATCATTCTCGACGACTCCAACCCTGTGGAACTGGCGCGGTATTGTCGTGAGACCGGCGCCGACCTGTTCCTTGGGGGAGTCAAGGAGCGTCCACTGGCGTACAAACTGGGTCTTGCGTTCGTCGACCATAACCATGAACGCAAGGTGCCCCTCGCGGGTTTCGTCGGCATGGCGAACTTCGCGAAAGAAGTCGAGGAAACCGTGCTTTCTCCGGTGTGGGGTCTGCGATGATCACCAGAAGAAACCAGAACACCGCACACTCGGTTTCCACGACCAACCCGTGTAAGGCATGCGCACCCTTGGGGGCGGCGTTGGCGTTCCACGGCATCGAGGGCGCCGTGTGCCTTCTCCACGGCAGCCAGGGTTGCAGTACCTACATCCGGCGCTACCTCATCAGTCATTTCAAGGAACCCCTCGATGTGGCCAGCACGAACTTCAGCGAACACAGCGCGGTCTTCGGGGGCAAGGACAACTTCCTTTCCGCTCTCAGAAACCTGAATCGGCAATACCAACCGGCCTTGGTGGGCGTGGCGACCACCTGTTTGGCCGAGACCATGGGCGAGGACCTGTCGCTGTACCTCCACGAGCTTTCAAAAGCTACCGACGCATCGGAGTTGCCCGCGGTGGTTTCGGTGTCGACCGCCGCCTACCGCGGCACCCACACCGATGGGTTTCACGACACGGTGAGGTGCCTGGTCGAACAACTGGCCGACCCTCTGTTTCCAGGCCAGGGGCCAGGGGTGCTTCTGTTTGCACCTTTGGTGTCTCCCGAAGACCTGAGAGCGATGAAGGGGTGGCTGGCTCTGTTCGCTCTAGAGGGAGCTATAGTCCCTGACTGGTCCCAGACACTGGATGGCGGCCCTTGGCAGGACTACACTCCAATTCCCCCGGGCGGAACCCCCTTGGCAACCCTGAGGGCCGCCCCCAAGGCCCGGGCCTGGATCGAAACCGGAGCGATATTGGCGGGTGCAACGAAGACCGCAGGCACAGTGCTTCAAGGGAAATTTGGCGTGCCAGGACACCGAATGGCGTGGCCGCTGGGCGTGAAGGCCTCGGACACATGGTTTGCGCTGTTGTCCGAACTGTCGTGCAGACCCATGCCGGTGGAGATCCAGGACCAGCGGTCCCGACTCATCGACAGCCTCATCGACGGCCACAAGGTCGTCTCAGGGCTTCGGGTGGCTGTCTTCGGTGAAGAAGACCTCGTGGTGGCGCTTTCTGGGTTTCTGGCCGAGGTGGGAATCAAAGTGGTCGCGGCGGCCAGCGGCGGCCATTCCGGTCGGTTGTCGAAATCCCTACCCGACGTGACTGTTTTTGATGACAGCGACTTCTTCGACCTGGAGAAGGGCCTACTCGGCGTGCAGGTGGACCTACTGATCGGCAACAGCAAAGGCTACAAGCTGTCCAAGGCCCTGGACGTTCCTCTGGTGCGCATCGGTTTCCCCGTCCATGACCGGTTTGGCGGGGCGAGGATTCGGCTGTTGGGTTACTCCGGGGCCCAGTCGCTCTTCGACCAAATCGTAAATGCAGTGTTGGAACGCCGGCAAGAAGAAAACCCGGTGGGGTACACGTACTACTAGGCCAGAAGGGGAACCAAATGCGTGAGAAGAGCGTACATTTCGACTCGTCTAGCGGTGTAGCAAGGACGAACTTCGGTGGGCATCCATGTTTTGATCCGGCGACTCGTCACACTAGTGCCCGGGTGCATCTGCCGGTGGCACCTCGGTGCAACCTGCAGTGCCGGTATTGCAACCGCCAGACCGACTGCCTGCACGAGAGCCGTCCCGGGGTCACCAGTGGCGTCCTCACGCCGGTTCAGGCGTTGGAGTACCTCCACCGGGTCGTCGAGAAGATCCCCCAAACTCGCGTGGTGGGCATCGCAGGCCCGGGCGACCCACTGGCGAACCCCGACGAGACCCTCGAAACCCTGAGGTTGGTGAAAGTGGCCTACCCAGATTTGTTACTTTGCTTGGCGACCAACGGCCTGACCCTTCCCCCCTACCTCGACGAATTGGCATCCTTAGGTGTCAGCCACGTGACCGTGACGATCAACGCTGTCGACCCCGAGGTCAGCCGCAACATTTACGACTGGATGCGCTACGGCAGACGCACCCACAGTGGCATCGAGGCCGCCGAGTACCTTTGGGATCAGCAGAAGACTTCGCTCGAAGGCCTAGTGGCCCGGGGGATAATCGCCAAGGTGAACACCCTGGTCATCCCGGGGATCAATGATTTCCATGTGGGACAGGTGGCTCACGCGACGGCCGGGCTCGGGGCGTCATACCACAACCTCATCCCCCTATACCCCGTGGCTGGCACTGCTTTTGGAGTACTAAAGGAACCCGATGCGGAAACCATGCGTCAGGCCCGAGCCCGGTGTTCCCTCTATTTGCCCCAGATGGCCCACTGCCAACGCTGCCGAGCCGACGCCGCGGGCCTCCTCGGTGAGGACCATCCCGACGTCGCCACCATGCTGGCCGACGCAAAAGGTCCCCAGCGACCCGAACCCGCCGAATGCCCCCCCGAAAAATGCGCCACCGGTTGTTCGGTCGCTCAAACCTGCCCATCGAGACCACCGATGTTGACGAAACCGGCGAAACTTCCGAGTGGAGTCGATGTTGCCGCACCAAGAGCTAGGCGGGCGGCAGTAGCGACCATGGAAGGCGTCCTTGTGAACCTCCATTTGGGTCAGGCTCCGGCACTCGCCATCTACGAAGAGCTGGACGGGAGTTGGAAGCAGGTGGACTACCGCCAAGCTCCCGCGACCGGTGGAGGCGACGACCGCTGGTTGGCCTTGGCCTCACGGCTGTCGGATTGCAGTACCATTTTCGTCAGCGGGGCGGGGGCAAGGCCCGTGCAGTTGCTCCAGGCGGCCGGTCTCGCCGTGTTCACCGTCGAGGGGCTCATCGACGACCTGTTGAGCACCTGGGGGACCGGGGGGGCCTTGGGTGCCTATCTACGTCAAGAAGTGAACGCCTGTAGCGACGGTTGTCGCGGCAATGGAATCGGTTGCGGGTGAGAGAGGAGCGAAAGAAGGAGAAAGGCATGAACAAGCCCGAGAAGCATCTTTTGGTGTGTGCGTCGTTTCGCGCATCGGGGGCACCCCAGGGGGTCTGCCACAAGAAGGGGTCCGTGGGGTTGCTGACGTACCTGGAATCGGAATTGGCCGACCGAGGTTTGACGGGGGTGACGGTAACGGCCACCGGCTGCCTGAACGTCTGTGACCGGGGGCCTATCGTCGTGGTCCATCCCGATAACCGTTGGTACGGCGGTATTGATTCCGAAGGCGCGGTCGACGAAGTTCTCGACGCCCTCGAGAAGGGAGACGCGGCGGAGGCAAGGCTTCTGGGTTGAACACTTGACTGCCGCCCAGAATGTTGGTCGGCCATCAAAATTGTCCTCTTTCGTCAGCTGTTGCCGTTGGTGGGGGTTGACGAAGAGGACGTTCAAACCCGCCTGTCCCTGCACTTCCTCGCTATCTTACGAAACTCTACCCACAGATCTCCAAGTTAGTCTCAAGGACTCACAGAATCCCACGACTTTTTGGCAGAAAGCGGATGAAGAGAACTCCTGAATCGAAAGAGGTTTTGTGTTCGGTTGTGCTCCCCGATGGCTGGAGATGGTGCGGCAATTGGTGGGGAATAGGTGGTGAGCCCGTTTTCACCCTTACTTCCAGTTTGCGAGTCGGCCCGACTCTGAGGTCCTCAGGGAGAAGTCCAGGCTAGCTCTGATTCTCTACGATCTGAATTCGCATCCCATTGGGATCGCGAACAAAGAAGTACCTGGTTTTGGGTGTAGGCTGAATCGGGCCGCTTCCCGCCGGGGGGGTGGCCGCCAGGAGCTGGCGGACAAACTCCCCGTCGAACTGCCCGAGTTGTCACGTTCCTCAAGAAACAATTTGACAGCTCGGAAATTCGGGTTCATAGTGTGGCCACGTGTCCATATGGACACGTGGCCACACGGAGGCTTTGCCATTATTTCCCGCCGCGACGTCGCCGAAAGAGCAGGAGTTTCCTTTGCCGTCGTCAGCCGGGTGCTGAACAATTCCGGGTATGTGGCCCAGGAAAAACGGGAACGTGTGCTCCAAGTCGCCAAGGAACTGAACTATAACCCCCATCCGGTGGCGGTATCGCTGAAGAACAACAAGACGCACCAAATTTTGTACTACGTCCGAGATCTTTCTAACAACTACTACATGGAGATGTACAAGGGCATGGTCGCCTACGCCGGAAAGCGGGGTTACAACTTTCTCCTCAGCGGGCATTTCGACTACCAGCAGATCAACTCGCTGATGGTCGACGGGGTCATCCTTCCCAATGGACACTACACCTCGTCTGAGTTTATCGAGAACATCCGGATTCCTGTAGTCGCCGCTGGCTACTCCAACCCGATCAACGAAGCCACACCCCACGTCGATGCCGACGTGATCGGTGCCGTGCGACTGGCCGTCGATCACCTGCGCGGCCTAGGCCATACTCGGATCGCCTACGTTTCCGAGAACCTGACTTGGATCAACGAACCTCGAAAAGAGTCGTTCATCGAGGCCACCGAAGGGCTGTGGGGGCCCGGCGTTCCCGCGCCCTTGTTCGGTCCCACCTACGACCGCGAACCCGAGGACGAGGTGAACTACTTCGAGGCCGGCATCACCGCGGCCGGGCAGTTCCTAGCCGGAGACCGGAGGGCGACCGGAGTGGTTTGCTTCAACGACGACGAGGCCATCGGCTTCATGGGGCACCTTCAGAGCCAAGGCTGGAGCATTCCCCGTGACCTTTCCGTGGTCGGCATTGACGGCCATTTCGGGGGTGAGTACACGTTTCCACCGGTCACATCGGTTTCCATCGAGCCGCACAGGCACGGCGCCGAGTGTGCCCGGATGTTGATCGATATCCTTGAGGGGGGAGTTTTCCAGGGGCCGTTCACGATTCCCTGCCGTCTCGTGGTGAGACAAAGTACAGGCCCGGTTCGCTCCTCCTGAGGGTAAGCGAACCCAGATGAAAGAGCATGAAGAATGTGGACTCGAGTCCACATTAGAACCGACCCGTTGGGCGGTTTTTCGAAATTGGTTTTTGAGGAGAAGAAGATGAAGAATCAAGGATTTCTTCGGGCCTTCCTGGTTGTGACCACTCTGGCGGTTACAACCCTGTCCTTCGGGGCTGACAAGGAAACGATCCAGGTGGCAGGTTGGCCTGCTGCCGACAAGGCTTTTGCCGCGATCATTCCGGACTTCAACAAGCTGTACCCGGACATTACAGTGAACGTCACCATGATGCAGCCGCAAGACCACAAGCACATGGTGGCGACCTCGATTGCCGCCGGATCGGGAGCCCCGGATGTTGTCATGATTGAGCACGGCGACATCGGCCACTACAAAGACGGGGGCGGGTTTGAGAACCTCCTCGCGGCTCCTTACAACGCCGGTAGCCTTAAGAAGGACTTTGTTCAGTACAAGTGGGACTTGGCCACTTCGGTCGATGGCAAGCAGACCATAGGTCTTGTCTGGGACATCGGTCCCGCCTGTATCTTTTACCGTCAAGACATATTCAAGTCAGTCGGCTTGCCCAGTGATCAAGCTGGCGTCGAAAAACTCATGTCGACCTGGGACGGCGTGCTTAAGGTCGCCAAGGCTGTCTACATTCCCAACAAGCGTTGGTTGTTGCCCAATGCTTTCTATCTGTACACATGGAACTACATGAACCTGGATTTCTACAATGAAAAGCTCGAACTGACCCTTGATAAGCCCGGCACCAAGGAGGCTCTCGAAGCCGCTGTCACGATGCGCAAGAACGGCTGGGACGCGAAACTCCCCTCCATGTGGGAGAACGAATCCTACGCGGGGCTGGCCAATGGCAGCATCGTCATGGTCGCCGCCGGCGGCTGGTACGGCGGATTCCTCAAGAGCTGGATCGCCCCGAAGACCTCGGGCCTCTGGAGAGTCGCCCGGCTTCCTGCCAAGATCGCCAGTTCGAATTGGGGTGGTTCGTTCCTGAGCATCCCCAGCCAGAGCAAGCACAAGGACGCCGCCTGGAAGTTTATTCAGTTTGCCCTCGCTACCAAGGAATCCCAGAACAAGATGTTCGAGGCCGTCGACTATTTCCCAGGCTATATCCCGGCCTGGGACGACAAGATGTACTCCGAAGCTGACCCCTACTTAGGCGGTCAAAAGGCCAGGGCCCTGTGGGTCGAAACCTCGAAGAACATCAAACCCACCTTCTCGACACTGATGGACTCCGACACCAGCGACACCCTGAACTCCTCCGTCAACACGGGGATCAACCAGGGCCTGCCGGCGGCCCAGATCCTGGCCAACGCCAAAAAGGCCATCCTCGACGCGACGGTGGAAGATCGGGAAAAAATGATCGAGATCATGAAAGCCGCTGGAAAGTGGAAGGACTGATCGGTTGACAATCCGGGGAGGGGGGCAACCCTCTCCCCCTTAACAAGGAGGCCCCGATGTCGAGGGTCAAGACGCTGGGATTCTGGAGCACGTTCTATCGCCACCGGGTCGCCTACGCCTACATCGCGCCGTTCTACATCCTGTTTGCTGTGTTTGGCCTGTTTCCCATTGTGGCCGGCCTCGCCATCAGCTTTTTCAGGTGGGATGGCGTTGACCCGATGCGATTTATCGGCCTGCAGAACTACTTCCGGCTTCTGACGGACGGCTTGTTCTGGAAGTCCTTGGGGAACACCGCCCTGATCGGACTGATCTCCCACGTCTTCATTTTGGGGGGAGGGTTGGTCCTGGCTTACGTCCTTAACTCGAAGCTTGTCAAATTCCAGAACGGGTTCAAGACCGTCTACTTTTTGCCCATGGTCACCAGCGCGGTCGCCTCGGCCATTGTGTTTAAGGCTCTGTTCGGCATCAACAACGGCCTGATCAACTTTGTCATCAAATCGATGGGTTTCGAGGGCGTCGATTGGTGGGGTGGTAACGGGGATTTCGTGAAGGTCGCGGTCATCGCGATGTTCAGCTGGCAGTGGATAGGCTGGAACATGGTTATCTACCTAGCTGGCATGCAGGCTATCAGTCACGACATCTACGAAGCGGCAGAAATCGACGGCGCCAACCACACCCAGGTTTTCTTCCGGATTACGGTCCCTTTGCTCAAACCAATTATCCTGTTTACGGTGATCCAATCCACCATCGGCACCTTGGGCCTCTTCACCGAACCCTATGTCCTCACCGGCGGCAACAATCTTCTTGGCGGAACCGACAACCAGGCAATGACTGTCATGATGTACCTGCTTAACAAGGCGCCTTACGGCAACAATCTCTACGGCTTCGCCTCGGCCGTCGCCTATGTGGTCTGCGCCATTATCATCGTCGTCTCACTGGTTAATATGAAGCTGTTCGACCGTGACGAAACCGCCTCTACCGCCGCGAGGAGAAAAAAATGATCTTGAAAAAGACCTTCCTCTACCTGGTCCTTCTGGCTATTGTCGCGGTCATGCTACTGCCGTTCTACTGGATGCTCGTGCTGTCGACCCAGACGACCACGGTCATCTTTCAGTATCCGCCGCCGTTCTGGTTCGGGGACAACCTCGTCGCCAATTTCATGCAGGTGCTCCAATCGGTCAATTTCCTCCAGGCGTTTTCGAACACCCTGATCGTCTCGGTGGTGTACACCGTGCTTGTTCTTTTGTTCTGCTCCATGGGAGGGTACGCCTTTGCCATGTACACCTTCCCCGGCCGGGAAACCTTGTTCACCATCTTGCTAGTCACCTTAATGATCCCCTGGACGGTCGGCATCGTCCCCTGGTTCTTCATGATGAGCAAGTTTGGTTGGATCAACAACTTCCTGGCGCTCATCGTCCCCGGAGCGGCTAACGCCTTCGGCATTTTCTGGATGCGACAGTACTGCAAACAAAACATCCCTTCCTCGCTCATCGATGCCGCCAAGATCGACGGCCTGAATGAATGGCTGATCTTCTTCCGGATCGTCAGCCCCCTTTTGGCTTCGGGGTTCGCCGCCCTGGGCATCATGATGATCGTCGGGTCGTGGAACGACTTCATACAGCCCATGCTCATCCTCAGGGACAACTCGCTCCACACCCTGCCTCTGATGTTGAAGTACATGCAGGGAGACGCCAGACGGGGGACCGATGTGGGTGCCTTGATG
Organism: uncultured Spirochaetales bacterium; assembly: GCA_964475005.1. Lineage (GTDB taxonomy): Bacteria > Spirochaetota > Spirochaetia > JABEVK01 > JABEVK01 > JAIFLN01. The sequence goes on along the minus strand of CAYYUZ010000067.1, from coordinate 4,305 downwards.
TTGGCCAGCACCATGGCTGTCTTGCCCTTGCTGATCGCCTTCCTGTCCGCATCCAACTATTTCATGTCGGGCCTAACTGCCGGAGCAGTAAAAGAATAGTCATCCCGAGGAGTACATCGTGAACTTTCAATTTGGAGTGGATTACTATCCCGAGCACTGGCCCGAGGACCGCTGGGAGACCGACGCTCGCCTGATGGCTGAGATGGGTCTCAAAGTGGTTCGCCTGGCCGAATTCGCTTGGAACAAGCTGGAGCCCGCCCAGGGCCGGTTCGACTTCGCGTGGCTCGACCGGGCCATCGGAACGCTGGCGGCTCGAGGCCTCAAGGCCGTTTTGGGGACACCGTCGGCTTCTCCGCCGGCTTGGTTGATTGCCGCCCATCCCGAGATCCTTCCCGTGGATTCTGAAGGTCGGACCCGGGGTTTCGGTGGCCGGCACCACGACTGCCAGTCGAACCCCACGTACCGCAGCCACGTGGCCCGGATCGTGACCGCCCTGGCCGACCACTACGGCCGCGACACCCGGGTGGTCGGCTGGCAGACCGACAATGAGTTGGGCAACAGCCACGACGACCTCTGCCACTGCCGCCACTGCAAAAAATCCTTTCAGGACTGGCTCGAGAAGCGCCACGGTGACATCGGCACGCTGAACCGAAACTGGGGTACCGTGTTCTGGAGCCAGACCTACGATTCGTTTGCCCAGATCCCCACCCCGGCGCTGACGGCCTCGGCCCACAGTCCCTCCCTTTTGTTGGATTGGAAGCGCTTCCACTCTGATCTCATCGTCAATTTCCAGCAGGTGCAGATCGACCTCCTCAGGGCGAGAACCCACGGCCAGTTCATCACCCACAACTTCATGGGCTTCCATGATCTGATCGACTACTACAACCTCGCCGCGCCCTTGGACTTTGTCAGTCACGACCAGTATCCGGTCGGGTTTTGGGAGAACCCTCCCTACCGTTCCCCAGCGGTGCTCGCCTCGGCCCTCGACCTGATGGCCGGCCTCAAGGAAAAGGCCTTCTGGATCATGGAGCAGCAGGCCGGACCCACAGGTTGGCAGATCCTGGCCAGGACCCCCAGGCCGGGGCAACTGGTCCTGTGGGCCGCCCAATCCATCGCCCACGGAGCCGACACCGTCGTGTTCTTCCGGTGGCGGTCGTGCACCGTGGGAACCGAGCAGTTTTGGCACGGAATTCTGCCCCACAACGGCGTGCCTGGCCGCCGCTACGAAGAACTGAAGGGTTTTGTCGGTGCGATGGCACCCCTGATGCCCCGGTTCGAGGGGGCGTTGTCGGGGGCTGAGGTGGCGGTCGTTCATTCGTACGAGCAGAACTGGGCCTTTGAAATTCAGCCCCACCACCCCGAACTCGACTACGTGAAGTCCGCCCAAGACGTCCACGCGGCCTTCCACGATCGCAACATTCCCGCCGCGTTCGTCAGCGACCGGGCAGACCTGTCGGCGTACAAGCTCGTGGTGGCACCGTTGGTCTTCCTCGACTTGCCTGGAGTGTCAGAGCGTCTGAAGGCCTTCGTGAACGCCGGTGGCCACCTTGTTTTGACGGCCCGCACCGGGGTCAAAAGCCAGAGCAACGTTTGTCTCACCGAGAATGCCCTGCCGGGGCCTTACGGTGAACTTCTGGGCATCGACATCCTCGACTACGACTGTCTGAGGGGGGTGACGGTGCCGGTGGCTGTGGGAGGGGAAACCGGGCAAGGAAGGTTTTGGTGGGACGTGGTCACCCTCCGGGGAGCCAAGGCGCTGGCCGCGGGCGGCACCGGCGATCACGAGGGCGAACCGGCGGCGACCAGCCATCAGTTCGGCCGAGGCCAGGCAACCTACTGGGCGACCCTTCCCGATGAGGTGCTGATGGGTGCGCTGATCGATCGGGCCGTGGCCGACGCCAGGGTTTCCAGCCTAGGTGCCTCGGATGCGGGCGTCGAGTTGGTTCGCCGCCGGGCGGCCGAAGGCGACTTTTTGTTTGCCCTCAATCACAGTGCCGAAACCCGAACCCACGTGCCCGGACCAGGTTGGAGAGCTGTGGCTGGTGGGGCGACACTACCTCCCTACGGCTACAACGTGTTCTTCCGGCCGAAAGAGGTTTCCGGAGTCATCGAGTGAAAACAAGGATCGGTATCCTCGGCGCGGGTGATGTCAGTGGAATCTACCTCAAGAATCTTTCGCAACTGTTTCCCAATATCGAGCTTCGGGCCATCGCAAACCGGACCTTGGCCCGTGCCCAAGAAAAAGCCCGAGAGTTTCCTGGGGTCCATGTCTTGTCTGTGGAAGAACTTCTTGACTCGAAGGATATCGACATCGTCGTCAATCTGACTGTTCCTTCGCAGCACGCCAATTTGGGCTTTGCGGTCCTCGGTGCCGGGAAAAGCCTGTACCAGGAAAAGCCACTGACCGCGACCCTGGAAGAGGGTGAGAAGCTCCTCAGTTTGGCAGCGTCCAAAGGCCTTCGTGTCGGGTCGGCTCCGGACACCTTTCTCGGTGCCGGTTTGCAGACCTGCCGAAAGCTGATCGATGACGGATGGATTGGCCGACCGATCGGTGGTAGTGCCTTTGTTCTGTTCGGCGGTCATGAACATTGGCACCCCAATCCAGATTATTTCTATCAAGTCGGAGGTGGACCTCTCTTTGACCTCGGTCCGTACTACCTGACAGCCTTGGTTTCCCTGCTCGGACCCGTGAAGGAACTCGTGGGGACCGCCAAGACAACCCACCCCACTCGAGTCATTCCCATCGGTCCTCGGAGGGGCCAGATTCTTTCGGTGGAAGTCCCCACTCATGTGAGCGGGATTCTCGAATTCGCGATAGGTTGCAGTGTCTCGATCACAGTGAGCTATGACGTATCGGGTGGGTCCAGCCACATTCCCATAGAAATTTATGGTACGGAGGGAACTCTGCAGATTCCTGACCCCAACACTTTCGGGGGAGTGATTCGCTTCCGGCGAAGAAGGGATGGCTCCTGGAGCGAGGTTCCCCACCTCTTTGGATACGCCGAAAACTCGCGGGGATTGGGAGTCGCCGACATGGCGGCAGCCATGGCTCTGGGGTTGGCTCACCGGGCCAATGGGGAAATGGCTTTCCATGTTCTCGAAGTCATGCACGGCATTTACCGATCGGCAGAAAGCGGCCGGGTTTACACCGTTAAGAACCTCTGCCAAAGGCCTGATCCTCTATTGGAAAAAGCGGCGCGAGACGACACATAGATTCTGTGTGTAGACTAAACAAAAGCGCAATTCTGTCTACCGGACCTTCAACACAATAGGCTTGCAGTTTTGCCTCATGTCGCTTGGGGCCTCTTGTTGAACTCGGCCTGGCGGAGCGCGGCCAGGGCCCCTGACCGGATCGGCCTCGAGGGTACCTGGTTCCAGCTTTATCCCGGGCCCGAGGCACTGCCCCCGATGCTGCCACGGCGCCCACTCTGTGACGGCTCAGATCGCGACGCCGAACAGTGGCGACCCGACGGGGGTCTACCGCCGCACCTTATTCTGGAACGACCTGGAACAGGCTGGTTCTATCAGGTCCGGTCAGGATTTGGACACAGGTACTGCGGCGGGGTCCGTCTATCCGGGTGTAGCGTGTTTCACCTTGAAACCCTGGATATCCAGAGAGCCGGCCTCAGAAACTCAACTTCTCGTTCGAACTTTCGACGCTCCTCTTTTTGGTCACTTGGACGTTCGACTGGGTCAATGGCTTGGAGAATTGAACTCTTCACATCCAAAGGTATTGAGTGTTTCAGCCGAAAGTGAACGGAGGTGAAATCCTGAATTGGTGGGGAAAAGGTGGGCTGAACATGCACTACCTTGGAGCGACGAGTGGCTATCTCTCTTTCCTATAACCACTTGAAAAAAGAATCGGAAGAACCGGCACTAGTTCACCTGACGTCGAAAAACTAGTGCCGAAATTGGTGTATCTTCAAACAGACATCTATTTACATTGTAATGATTTGTGCCACAAGTCACGAAAAACCATCAGCGAAAAACTTTGCCGATTTTGAAGGAACGGACAAGAAAATAACTCCTTCCAGAGGAAGGAGTTATTTGCCCAGGAAAGGACTCGGGCTTCGTGACCTCGCATCCTTGCGAGGTCAGCCGCCCAGGGCCCGACGCTGTCGGGCGCATCCTGCGCCCTTTCCTTCGACGGCAACCTTCGGTCGCCTCGCGCTCAGCGCGCCGGGCCATTCGAGTCCTTTCCTGGGAACTAAAACAAAGAGGCCACCTTTCGGTGGCCTCAGCATTAGCAATGCCCAGGAAAGGACTCGAACCTTCACGCCTCGCGGCACTAGTACCTGAAACTAG
>CAYYUZ010000066.1:12806-21138 GCA_964475005.1 uncultured Spirochaetales bacterium | reverse complement strand
GCCACCGAGAAGGCCATGATGGGCACGTCTTTGGCCGTCAGACCCTGGTTGGCAAACTCTTTGTAGAAGGGCACGTTGCTGTCGCCGTTGATGGTCGACATGACGGCCGTCTTTTCGCCCTTAGCGAAGGCTTTGATCTTGGCCACAATGCTTTGATAATCCTGATGACTGAACGGCGTGTACTCTTCGGCGATGTTCTTATCGGGTACACCGACGGATTTCAGATAGGCCTTCAGCACCGCGTTGGCGGTTCGGGGAAAGACATAGTCGGTTCCAAGGAGGTAGAACTTCTTCGTGCCGTACTCTTTGATCATGTAGGCTGCGGCGGGAACCAACTGTTCGTTCGGGCTGGCCCCCGTGTAAAACACATTGAGCGATTGCTCTTCTCCCTCATACTGAACCGGATAGAAGAGCAAGGCGTTGTTGTCTTCGAAGGCCGGAAGGACCGACTTGCGGCTGACCGAGGTCCAGCACCCAAAGGTGACGGCCACCTTGTCCTTGACGATCAGTTCTTTGGCCTTCTCGTAGAACAAGGGCCAGTCCGAAGCCGGATCTACGACGACCGGTTCGATCTTCTTGCCAAGCACACCACCCTTAGCGTTGATTTCGTCGACGGCCATGAGAACAACGTCTTTCAGAGATGTTTCCGAAATGGCCATGGTTCCACTCAGCGAGTGAAGAACCCCAATCTTGACCGTATTCGAGTCAGAACCACCGCTACACCCTACCATGAGCACCATGCCCAGCAGGCCAGCAAGGATCAGCGCTGTAGAACTTCGAATGAACCTTTTCATTCATTCCTCCTTTTGGATATTTCCGGCTCGGATCTTCCTTTGCCGCCAAGTCCTAAGCAGGAACTATGCCAACTGGCAGATGGGGAATGGACGCTCCGCTAATTCCATGCAGGAATTGATGATAGAAACTGTCAGAAATATCCTCCCTGTGAATATGAATGATACTGAAATGTGTGAGTGCTAATTCAGTGTTACATGTTTGTATGTTTTGATGAACCGTTTGAAAAGGGTTTCGCCGTTTTCGGGTCCCATTGTGAAGCCGATTGAGGAGGAATATAGTCATCAATAATGAATGTCGATCCACGTGTGTCCCCTCAAGAGTTGATCAAGGATTACGGACAACTCGTGTCGTCGCTGGCCTACCAATTCTTTGGGAACCAGGAGGACGCCAGGGAGGCCGCCCAAGAGGCGTGGGTCGAAATCCTTGGCGCCTTACCCGGATTCCAAGGCAAGTCCTCGCTTTCGACATGGATTCACACAGTAGCTTGGAGGCGCTTGCTCAAATGGAAGAAGACGGAGCGGAAGCACAGCCTCATGGACCTGCGCACGCACTATCAAAGAGACCAGATTGCCGATCCTCACAGGCAAGGCCCCGAGTTGAGGCAGTGGGTTGAGGAAACCTGTCGCAGGTGCATGACGGGAGTGCTCTTCTGCTTGTCCAGCCGCCAACGCCTGGTTTTCTTGTTGCGGCTGACGGCCGCGTTGCCCTACCCAGAGATTGCAGACATTCTGAACACAACCGCGGGGAACGCTCGGAAGCTTTACTCCCGGGCCAGGGCGATTCTCGCCGAATTTCTGAGCGCAGACTGCGCGCATGTCAGCCGGACAGCTTCCTGCGCCTACGGTATGGATCGGTACATCCGGACGACGGCGCTTAACGAGACCTTCGAGCGACTTCGCCGGTTCGGGACCGTGGTCGAAGCCTACCGAATCCTCCCCCAAGCGATGCCAGGGCCAAACTATTGGGAGTCCTGTATTTTCCCACCAAGCTGATTTTTTTCTGTCACAGATCGGTCCGATCCAGCCCTCATAGGAAAGCGCCCTCGGGCGCCTATTTTGGGGAGGCAAAAAACATGTTGAACAGAGAGACCGTCTTTGGCTGGCTCGCAGGAATTTCGTTTGCGGGGTTCTTATCGGTATCTCCACCGCTTCCGGCGCAGATCGAGCTGGGCGGCGGTGTTTCGGTTGAGGGTGTCCGGGCTGAAGGAAACACCAAGATTTACGACCTAAGCTGGAAACCCAGCCGCACCGTCTGGAAGACTTCCCAGGCCTGGGCCGTTGTTCCTGAAAAGATCCACGCCGGGCCAGGAATTCTGTTTTTCCACCAGCTGGGCCAAAACCGGGATCGCAATCAGTTCCTTCCGGAGGCCTTGGATCTTGCGCAGCTTGGGGTGAGATCCGTGTTGATCAACGGCAATGCGCCCTGGACCGAGGGCTGGAAGGGGACGGCGGAGGACGCCGATATGATTGAGGCGCAGATCGCAGACCTGCAAATCGCTGTCGGCATCTTGCGACAATTGCCCGGTACCGATTCCAACCGTTTGGCCTTTGTTGGCCACGACTACGGCGCCATGTTTGGGGCTCTGCTGTACGGAAGGAGCGCAGAATTCAAGGCCTATTGCCTGATTGCCCCCGCTCCTCAGTTCGCCGACTGGATCTTCTTCTTCAACCAAGGCGCCGCCCAGGACAAGCCAGCCTACTCGCAGCTTCTCGGCGGACGTGACCCTATGGTCGCCCTGTCTGGTCCCCAGCGATTTCCGTTGCTCTTCCAGTTTTCGAACTCGGACACGTTCGTCTCCAACTCGCGTTCCGAGGCGCTCATTCAGGCGGCTGCTGGATCCACGGTCCAGCGTTTCTCGGCGTCTCACAACAGTGTGGCCCAAAAGGGAAAGAAAGATCGCTACGCCTGGTTGCTGCCACTCTTAGGGGTTGAGCCCTGACCCACCACCAGAGAATCAAAAACCCGGGCGTTTGACGCCGTCTCGACCACTTTGTGCCAAATTTGTTCGTTTTCTCCAAAGACAAGTTTGGAGGAGTGGGTCGAGAATGAGGTGTTTATTGGTATTCAAACTATGGACCCCCAATTCAAGCGTTTGATCGTCTGCTGCGCCGCTGTCGGAGAACTCATGGTGATCCTCGTTGCTTTTGGGTTGCCCGAATTGACCTTTCTTCCCGGCATTCCGCCACCGCAAGGCTCCAATGGAGTTCCAGGAGAGATTCCTTCGGGAAATTTTGTCGCGGCGGACCTATCTGTACTCGCCATAGGCCGGCTTGTCGCCCTGATTCTCCTCCTTCTCCTTCTGGTGGGTCTCGCCGTCCTCATCGTAGCCCAACGACCCTGGAGGTCGATACCAAAGATCCTGGGCCCTGTGTTTTGGTCTTTGTTGGCGGTTGTTGGAGTTGGTTGGCTAGTCTCGCTCCTCCCCCCGGGGGAACTCATAGCCCTCGCGCCCGCTTCGATTCGGGTCAGTTCACCAGCCGCGGGCCCCGCCTTGGGACCCCCCCCTTTTGCCGTAATTCTAGCCGTGGGTATTCTCGTCCTTCTTGCCTTGGCCTTTCTGATGGTCTGCCTTGTCAGAAAGCCGAAGCCAACTGCTGGGCCTCTCCACCTAGTTGGTCTTCATGCGGACAAGGCAAGGATGGCTCTTCTAGATGGCGACAGTCTCAAAGACGTCATTGTCCGTTGCTACAGTTCGATGGGAAGGGTCTTTCAAGACGAGCTGGGGCTTGAACGTTCTCAAGAGATGACCACGAAGGAATTTGAAGGACTGCTGGTGACCTCGGGTGCACCGACAGATTCCGTCCACCAGCTTACTGAGCTCTTCGAAATGGTGCGATACGGACGTGCGGAGCCCAGCTCCCAGGACAAGGAGGCGGCGCTTGAGTGTCTCGACGTGCTTGGAGCCTATTTCAGGTGCGCGAGGACTGTTCCTCAATGACCGTTCGCCGGCGTCTTGTTGCGACCTTTCTTGCGGTGGCCTCAGTGGGCGTTATTGGAGCCGTCTGGGGACCTTTTTTGCTCCAGGACTTCCTTCTGCCGCTCTCTGCCGGAGTCTGGGCGCTACTTCGGATTTGCGTTCTATGCGTCGATCAAAAAACCTACTGGATGCTCGGGCTTCTTGTCGCGACTGGTTTCTCGGTCTTTCGGTTGAGCCAAACTGCGTCGCCCCCAGAACCGACGCTGGCAGGAGACCCCAATCTTGAGCCGGGCGCACTCACTCACTGGAAGGGTCTGTTTTCTTCGATTCGGCTGGGTTCTCCGGACGACAAGAATCTTCGCCGCGAGTTGAAGTGGATTCTTGTGAGAATTTACGCCTCGAAACACCGGCTTCCTGCAGGTTTTCAGGTTGCCGATCGGTTTCAGAAACGGGAGATCGCTCTGCCGGCCTTCGTCTACCACGCCCTTTTCTCTGCGCCCCCCGAGAAGAACCGGTCCGGTTTTGTCCGTCTTGTCCAGTGGATGCGAGGAACGCACAGCGAGGCATCTCGGCACAGAAAGCTGAGTGAGAAAATTCTTGGTGAAATTCTGACCTACTTCGAAGAAATGATGGAGTCCAAAGATGTCTAGTCTTCCCCCTTGCCTCAGCCCCCTCCAGGTCCAATCGAAGGTTGCTCAAATCGTTCAGGAGGTCGAAAAAGCCGTTGTGGGAAAGCGGACGCTTCTTGAGCGGATGATGGCCACCTTCCTTTGTGCAGGTGGCCATATCCTTCTTGAGGACTATCCAGGCCTGGCCAAGACCTTGATTGCGACGAGCTTCGCGGCGGCTTTAGGAATGCAGTTCAAGCGACTGCAATTCACTCCCGACCTTCTCCCTGGAGACATTACCGGCGGCTATGTCTTTGACAGCTCAGAGAACCGATTCGTCCTCAGAAAAGGTCCAATCTTCACCAATATTCTCTTAGCTGACGAAATCAACCGGGCCTCGCCCAAAACCCAGTCGGCGCTTCTTGAGGCGATGCAAGAAAATCAGGTCACGCTTGAGGGGGAGACTTTTCCTCTTCCTCAACCTTTCTTTGTCGTGGCAACGCAGAACCCTGTCGAATACGAGGGAACCTTTCCCCTTCCCGAAGCTCAGCTCGACAGGTTCATGGTAAAGCTGTCGGTCGGCTATCCTTCTCCAGAAGAGGAGGACGAAATCCTTCGCCAGCGATCCGAAAGGAGGCGCGACCAAGTGGACTTGAAAGCCGTGGTGTCTGTTGGAGAGTTTGTGGAAATGAGGGAGGCCATCGAGACGGCTTTCGTTGACCAGGATGTGCGCCGCTACATGGTCGACGTCGTGGCCAAGACGCGTCGGCATCAAAGGATTGTGGCGGGAGTCAGCCCAAGAGGCTCGCTGGCGTTGCTGAAGTTGACCCGCGCCTGGGCTTTCCTTCACGGCAGGAATTTTGTCCTTCCCGACGACATCAAGGATTTCGCCGTTCCGGCGCTGGCTCACCGCTTGATCGTCCACCCTAGCCTGTGGGACCTCCCGAATTCCGACAGAACCCTCGTTGGAGAGGTCCTGCGGTCGGTTCCTGTTCCGGTTCTTGAAGACGCTAGCGACGGAAATGAGAGGTAAGGCGGTTTCCCTGAGCTTGTTGATCCTTGGCGACCTGCTTGTCGCCCTGGCTTTGCAAAACTCCGACCTTCTGTGGGCGACGATCCCGTTGTTTTCCTACCTTCTTTTTGGCCTGGCGCTAACGCCGGAGGCACGGCCGCGCCTGGCGGTGGAACGGCGGCCTGCTCTCGTTTCGGCCGACAACAAATCGGTGATCGAGATGGCTTTGATCGTTCGCAACGAAGGGCGGCAAAGGCTCTATTTCTTGCTCGAAGAATTTCAGCCGCACGGTACTGTCTTGGAATCCGGAAGCCTGACTCAAGCGCTGTCTTTGGGGGCAGGCGAAGAGATGACGGCAACCTACAGCCTGAGTGCGACCCGGGGCTATTTTTCTTGGCAGACCGCTTCGATCACGGCAAGCGACCCCTTTGGGCTGGTGGCCCTCCAATGGGCTTGGGAAGCCAAGGGGGAAATCCGTATAGAACCGCAAGTGGGACGCTACCGGCCTCTACCTCTTCATCCCCACCAGACGCTTGCATCTCCGGGGGCAGTCCCCACCAGGAGTGGGGGGAGCGGTGTCGACTATTGGGGAACGAGGGACTACCAATGCGGAGATCCTCTCAAACGGCTAGATTGGCGCCACAGCAACCGCCGGCCTCACCAATTCTTTACGAAAGATTTCGTTCTTGAGAAGACTGCGTGTCTGGCTCTTGTCTTGGATGCCAGGGAGAGTTCCGAGGTCAAACGGAATCAAGACGGCCTTTTTGATCATTGCACCAAGGCCGTCGGATCGTTAGCCGAGGTTTTTCTGAAACAAGGCCACCGTGTCAGCCTGTTCGTTCATGGAGGGCAGTCAGATCCTGTCTTTCCAGACTTTGGAAAGAAACAACTCCGCCGGATTCTTGGGCGTTTGTCGGAGCTTCGACCCGAGTCCAACACCCGCGAGTCGAACCTGGTCCATCTGGCCCTTCCAACGCTTTCACGCAAAACCTTTCTCGTTGTTGTCAGTCCTTTGCAGCCGGAGGACCACCAGTTCTTCGTTCGGATGCGGGCCCTCGGTTATCAAATGCTCTTGATCTGCCCGGATTCTCTTGATTTTGCTGCTCCCAACCCTCCACCCGCGGTCGACCACGATCTTCTTTCTTTGAGAGCCGCCAAGTTGGAGCGGAGAGTTCAGCTGGGGCTGATCGAACAACTTGCCGTCCCCGTGATCGATTGGCGCACCTGTGAACCTCTTCAAGGCGTGCTACGACAGGCCCTGCGGCACTCAAGCCGCTGGCGAATGGGTTAGGGGGTGGCGATGCCAATCCAACGTTGGGATTTCCTTCTATTCGGTGGCCTCGCACACCTATGCCTGGTGGTCGGTTTCGGCCTGGCTCAGCTTTGGTGGGCCGAAGGCCTGGCAGTCCTCTCTGGAATTCTATGGATTTTGGCGCGTTCACGAGGCTTCTTTGAACCGCCGACGTGGTGCTTGGTGCTTTCCATGGCGGTGACGAGTCTGGGAATCGTGCTCAAGGCGCCCTACTTCTTGATGATTCTGGCGTCGATGTTTCTGTTGGCCGCTTGGGACCGTTGGTCCTGTTTTCCAAAGAGCGGCGCTCCACTTGCCTTCGTTTTGATCTTGAGCGCGATTCTCATTGTCGGCGGGAGGGGAGTCCGGATCCCTTTGCCGTTCTGGGTCATGTTCGCTGGGGCTTTCCTGGCCTTGTTCTGCCTGGAACGGCTGGTGAAACTTCTGATTGACCGACGAAGTCGCAGGAATTCGTAGCCGTCATTGCCCTCGCAAGGCTCCTTTGTAGATCGTGTAGCGGTCTTTCAGCCCTTTCAGACTTGTTTCGAACCGTTCCCATTGCCAAAGGGAGTCATCTTCGGGGAGGGTCTCACGGAAAACGTTGTCAGACACCATCACCGTTCTTCCGTCAGACAAGCCTTGTACTCTTGCTGCGATGTTGACCGAGGTGCCGAAGTAGTCAATGCGATCATTGAGCGTCACCGCGATGCAGGGTCCCGAATGGACCCCGATTTTGACGACAATTTGGTTCTGAGTGTGGTGTTCCGCGTTGTAGGCCTCGAACCGTTCCACCATGGAACGCGACGCTGCAAGCGCTTGTGCAGGGACCTGAAACACCGCCATCACGGCATCGCCGATGGTTTTCACCACACCACCATCGTATTCGCTGACGACCTGTTCCATGATTTTGAAGTGCTCCTTGACCAGATAGAAGGCCTTGGAGTCTCCCAAGCGTTCGTACATTTCTGTTGAGCTCTTGAGGTCCGTGAACACGAAGGAGAGATTGCGTATGGAAAACGACTCGGACGGCGAAAGCATTTCTTCCGAGAAGAGGTCGCGGAATTCCTGGAGTGTCGTCGCGAGCGCGGCGTCGGTCCAATCGGGCCGCACCATTCGCGCCATCAGGAATTCCATGGATTCGGTTCCTTGGTTCACAATCGTGATCGTTGCCGAACCTTCGACAAGGGGAACGGCCCGAATTAAGGGGCTGTCGTCTCCGAAGGCAAGCTCGACGGATTGCGATGCAGGCGCTTGCGCACCCAAGGAGACGGGAATGTTGATCATTTGCCCTTTGGCGAGGCGCACGACGCCGTAGTTCCCTTCTTTGACGTTCAGCACAAGCTCGTGGCGTTCTCCAGGTTCGAGGTTCACACTCACGCCGGGTTCGAACTCAAAGCCTGCCAGGGCTAGTGCCATTTCGAACTCGCTGAGACCCGTGATTGTGGCCACCGAGGGATTGACCCGGAAAGTGAGGGCGACGTTGCGGTCGAACCCGGCGTCAAAATCGTCCTCGCAGAGAGGACAGTAAGCATGTTCTTTCAGTTCGTGCAGAGTGTCAGCACGATGCGTCGGTCCTTTGCAATGGGGACAGCGCACCGCCCAGGTCAAATCAAAGATCCCTGCCTTTGTCAGATGGAGTAGGCCTTTCAGGGTGGACATGGGGTTCAATTTGCGACGCCGTGCCAGAGCCTTAGCGTTGATATCAACCA
>CAYYUZ010000066.1:0-12706 GCA_964475005.1 uncultured Spirochaetales bacterium | reverse complement strand
GCAAGAATTCCTAAGAATAGAAGCTAGCATGGCTGATCTCAACTTCACCGATCCCTTTCCTCCCCCCGATCGCTACCCGCTCAACTCCCCTAGCGGAAAGGTCCTCCCATGGGTGAGGCAGGAGCTTGGTGGCGGCCCAACCCTCGTCATCACGGGCTACTCATCGCTTGAGTTCCTGGTTCGGGAACTCTCCGGCTTGCCTGTCGGTCAACGGATCAGAGTTCTCATCGGGCAAGAACCCGTTCTCAGAGTCAGCGCTCTTCGCCACCGCGAGGTTCCCATCGATCGCAAAATGCGCGAATGGTGGGTGGAACAGGGTTTCTCAATTCTGTCTGGTGGCGCCGTCCAAAACGTTGTGGCCAGGCTTGACCGCGGCGAGCTGCAGTTCAAGCTCCTAGACCAACTCCACGCCAAGATTGTTGTCGGCCCCGGTGCGGCGATCTTGGGGTCGAGCAATTTCTCGCACGCAGGCCTGACCTCTCTGAAGGAGGCCAATGTGCGGCGGGAGGCGGCCTCGCCCGAATATGGCGAGATTCAACAAATCGCCGAAGCCTACTGGCTGGAGGGTCGGCCTGCCGACGCTATCATCCGGAACCTCCTTTTGGAGCTGGTAAAGCCGATGTCGTGGCAAGAAGTACTCGCCATCGCAGGCTCCCTCCTTTTGGAAGGAGACTGGCTCAAGCGCATTCCCGAGCTGGCTCGCCGCTTCGACGGCCTGCAGTTGTGGGAGAGTCAGAAACAGGCGCTTTCCCAGGCGTTGTATCTGCTCGACACCTTCGGGGACAGCTTGTTGATTGCCGATCCCACCGGGTCGGGAAAGACCCGACTGGGGGCGGGGCTCCACCTCCTGTTGCTTCTTCGCCTGTACATTCTGGGGCAGAGTGACCGCACGAGAACCCTCATCGTAACCCCTCCGCAGGTGAAACCGAACTGGGAGAAAGAGTTTGCAGAGCTTGACGCCAATCAGCCCGAAGTCATCAGCCAGGGCCTGCTGAGCCGGCCCGATAGCGGCGAAGGCGTCTCGACCGCGAACTCCCTAAAAGGTTGCAGAGTGCTGTTTCTTGACGAGGCTCACAATTATCTCAACCAGAAATCCAACAGGTCGACAAGCCTGTTGGGCCACGGGGCCGACCATACAGTCCTGTTCACTGCCACTCCCATCAACCGTAGAACCGAGGATTTGTTCCGCGTGCTTGTGCTCATGGATCCCGACAACTTGTCCGACGCCGCGCTGAAGACCTTCGACGACTGGGGCATTCATCGTCGCCCCCAGAACGAAAGTGCAATGGTTGAGATTCGGCGTCAGATCTCTCAGTTCACGATTCGCAGGACGAAGGGAGACCTCAATAGTTTTATCGCACGCCACCCAGAGGGTTACACGCGGCCCAAGACCCTGTCCGATGGGACGAAGGCCATCGTCTTCTGCCGTTACCCCAGCACAAGAAGCCAAACCTATCGCTTGGAAGAGACGGCTTCGGACCTCGAAGCGGCGAAGGAAATAGACAAGCTCTCGTGGAACTTGAAAGGTCTCATCTACCTTAGGAAACTGACCGCGACGCCTGACGAACTGAGTTCGGCCGATAAACAGCAGAAGTTTCTCGACGGAAGAATCAAGGTCGCCAACGCTCTAGCAGCGTGGAATATCAAAGCCATGTTGCGTTCGAGCCGGGCGGCGCTCCTTGAACACATCGAAGGGACCGCCGCGGCCGCCCGAGAGTTTGGCCTGAATCTTGGCGACAAGAAAACCGGAGATCTTGTCGGCTCTTTGATGCGAAATGGCTTTCCGTTGCCCCACCACAAGCTCACCATCCCGTTGCCGACGTGGATGACCGATCCGCAAGAGCGGGAGCGGGTCCTTGTTTCCGAAATTGAAACCTACCGTGCTATCGCCCATTGGTGCCGCCGGATCAGTGACCAGCGAGACCGGGCTAAGGTGAAACTACTGACCTCCCTGACCGCCAAAAACGACAGAATCCTGGCTTTCGACAGCAAGGTTATCACCCTCGCACACTTTCAGAAGCTTCTTGGCGAACAGGCGGATCCGGCAAACGTGCTTGTGGTCACTGGGGGCCGCAAAGAGGAGCAGAAGCGTGCCCGCGAGCTCTTTGGTCTTGACAGCGAAGAAAAAGGTTGGATAGGGCTGTGTTCCGACGCAATGGCCGAAGGGGTCAACCTTCAAGGAGCCCGTTGCCTGGTGCTGCTCGACATGCCGACGGTAATGCGCCTTGCCGAACAGCGCATTGGCCGAATTGACCGAATGAACTCGCCCTTTGATTCAATCGAGGTCTGGTGGCCCGAAGACCACGCCGACTTTGCGCTCAAGACGGATCTCAAGTTCTTTGTGACCGCTGAGTCAGTGAAGAACCTTCTAGGGTCCAACATCGACATTCCGATCAACCTCACCGACCGGTCGGACCTAAGCCCAGTTACGGGCTCAACGGCGATCAAACTGTGGGAAGACAACGCAAAACAAGCGGACGAGACTGCGGGTCCGTCCACCATTCACGACGCGTTTCAAGACCTTAAGGGTATGTTCTGGGGCTCCCGTGCCCTGGTTTCCAGAGAAATCTACGATCTGGCGGGAGCGCTTCGCGCCAAAATCGTCTGGGCAACAGTCCGGTCAGCGAGAAGATGGGCGTTGATCGTCACCGACGAAGGACTGAAGGCACCAAGGTGGACCCTATGGACTCCCGATCGCGTGACCATTGACCTGGGCGAGACAGTTCAGTTTCTTAGGACCGTCCTTCCGCCGCCCGACGAAACCCTTCCGCCGGCACCAACCGACGGGCAAATTCTCGAAGTCTGCCGGGCGCTTGAAGGCCACGAGCTAGAGCTACTTCCCCACAAAAAACGGCGGGCACTCATGGTTCTGGCAAAGCTGATCGGTATTTGGGACGTTGCCGACGCTATTCCCAAGGAGGTTCGGTCGGCGTTGGTCCAGTGGTCCCAGTCAATTCTTCCGGCGGGCAGTCTTTTTGCCGCTCACGCCCAAGATGCATCGCGCTACCACCTTTCCAACCTGGCCCGAAGATGGCTCGAGATCGCTGAACCCCATTTGGCGCCGCTCCGGTCTGGATGGCGAAAACGCCGGTTTCTCTCGTGGGGGCACCCGGAGGTCTATAAAACGCTCAAAGCCAAGCGTTTAGCGTCGAGCGAGTGGGAACAGCTGGCCAAAGAATTGGAGGCTCGAGCTCCTCTGGAACAACGCATCAAAGCCGTGTTGTGGGGCGGACTGTAGCTCGAAGACGATAGATTCACAGCCGCAAGAGCATCGCCAATTTTGACCAAAGTAGCCGGAAAATAAACCTCGGCGGAAACGCTTTGAAGGAGGGCGCGTCAGAGGGAAGTACGGCTCCCTCGGGTTTGTACTGGGTCTGGATGCGCATTTGAATGCAGCAGGGGCTACGACTCGTTTCGTGAACGCTTCGCCGTTAAGGCACTGGTCAAAATGGGCTTTCCTCTCGCTTCAAACCCAACTTGGCCACAGGAACAGCGAATGAACATCACAAATCCTCCCCCAGAACACGTGCGATTCGCGACAGTTCGCCAGCGAGTTTCACGACAGTTGCCGACTCTATCACGTAGGGAACAAACAAGTAGTCACGAATTTCTGCGATCTTCTCGCCTCTCCAAGTAGGCAAGACGAAAGAATGAAGCACCGGAGTGTTTGACGCGTTGTCGTAAATCAACATCGCGGGCAGGCTGTCGACCAGTCCCGTGGCGAAGGACCATTGATCGGCTTGACTGTAACGGGTGAAGTACGGGTCAACTTCGGCACCCTGCCGCTGGAATCGATTGACCAGATCGAGCCTGACGTCGTCGGCCAGCAACGCCCTCACGGCGTCAAAGTCCCTGGCGTTAAAGAGCTCGACATAGGTTTGTAGTAACTGGGTTTGTCGGGAATCGAGCAGGGGAGCCTCGGGTTGGGGAACCTGACTCAGTTCTCTCAAGCGGGTTCTCCCGCGATGAAGCGAGGCCTTGATCTCGGAAATCGAGGCGTCGAGCAACTCTGAGATTTCTGCAAGCGAGTGGTCCAGCACATCTTTCAAGACGACGCAACAACGCTGTTTGACAGTGAGTTTCAGCAAGTAAGACAGCGCAAATTCAATCGTGTCTTTCCTCTCGAGGGGGAGTTCGGGCTCGGTTGCCGCAACCTCATCAAGCTCGCTTGTTACCTCTTTTCCAGACAGGCGGAGGTGGTCCATGGCCTTGTTGTGGGCAACCCGGAACAACCAACCCCGCATGTTGCTGACTGTCGTTGTTGGAAGGTAGTAGAACGCCTTGGCCAAGGCCTCTTGAACCACATCTTCGGCGTCAAACACGGAACCCAGAATGCGGGAACAGTAGCGGTGAAGTTCGGGGCGAATGTCTTTGACGTGATCTTCAAATTCCGTCCGAAGGAGAGAAAGTTGCACGGGAAACTCTGGGGGGATCATCAAACAAGACTCCTTTCAGCTTCTACGACCTCGAATCCTTGGAGAAAGATGCGATCCCGAGTCGAACAAACTCAGTTTTTCTTCAAGATCCGCATCCTTTCCGCAAAAATCCAGGTCTTGTAGTCAGGTAAGGTCGTGAAATGACCCCAAAGGAGCAGATGAGCAAATGGCACGAATGGTGGTGATCTACAAAACGCCGAGCGACAAGGCAGAATTCGACAAACACTACTACGAGGTACACATTCCCCTCGCGAAGGGTTTGCCGGGACTAGAGAAATACGAGGTAAGCACAGAGCCTGTCCTGACCATGGGATTTGCTTCGGACACCTATCTTGTCGCCATCCTTTCTTTCCCTTCGCTTGAATCGATGAAGGAGGCTTTTGCCACGGAGGTGGGAAAGGCCTGCGCGGTCGACCGTCGAATTCTCACCTCCGATGAAAAAGTACAGATCTTCCTCTTTGACGAGAAGCGGTTGATTTGAGAAGCAATGACCCGGTAGGGTTCTGCCGTTTCGCCGGTGGTCAACCCAGAGACCCCGGTAAATTAGGGGACGATCACAGGAGTTTCTGTTGTTCCTCCCGACAGAGCAACTTCAACAACCTCAACGGAGGTTCCCACAGTCAACGAGTAGTGTCCCGCAGGAAGTGCCGCGAAAACAAAGCGTCCATCTTCGTCGGTGGAACCTGGAACGCAGAGTTTCGTACTGCAGGCCTGCAGGGAAACTCTGGCTATGGGATTTCCCAGACGGTCCAGAACCCGTCCGCTCCATCGGCTCATTTCAGAGACTGGGGTCCTGTCGGGGAGCCTCATTCGCTTCGCTGCCCAGATGTGAAGTGTTTTCTGATCCTGCAGAAGTACGACAATCGAGGAGTTCGCCCAATCAATTTGGTGACCGACGGTGAAGTTGAATTCACCTGTCTGCTCGAGAAGCTGGCTTCTCCGCACGACATGAGTGTGTTTCAGTTCACGCCCGGAGTTCTCACCTGCGATGGGCTTTGAATGTAGCCCATCCTCAACAAGAAGGCCCAACACTTTCGTGCCGTCGGTTTCTCCATGGGTGTTCACTTTGAGGCGAACGACGTCCGGGTCAGACGTCGCGATGATTGAAACGTCAATCCCAGCCCTTGACGATCTTGCAAGAGCCTGATGAACCAGAGTCTTCACCTCGGCCAGATCGCCTGCGTATTCTGGAACCACAGTTCCGTTGATGACCACTTGAGGGGTGTAGATTTGGCTCGGGATTGTTTCAGCGTATCTGTATTGTCGCTTTGCTGCTTCAGGTAACCCGAATTGATCCTTCCATCCAAGGTAATCCCAGTAGTCCACATGCCACTCCAGCGAAATAACGGAGAGACCGTTGCGGTTAAGATCCTGATCTAGGCGAGACAGCATCTCCTCGGCGGGTGGGCAGCTTGAACATCCCTCTGACGTAAAGACCTCCACAACGGCGATTCCAGGGGCTTCAGTGGAAGAGGTGGCGTTTGCAATTCCTAGCGAGAGTAGGAATCCGAAGAGTGGTCCTTGCAGTCCCGATATCATTGTTGTACCTCCCGTCCAGCGAAGACCCCGCAATAAATGTATAACAAAGCTAACAAAAAGTAAATTCAGTTTGACATAATGTCTAGTATGCTATACGTTACTAGCGAAGTCAGAAAAAGCCTCGTTGGGGCAATGACTCGAGATTTCTTCTCTTTGGAGGTTGCTCATGACCAAGCAACTGATGTTGAGTTTCTTTGCGTTGGCCCTGCTGTTGGCGGGCTGTTCGAGCATGGATGCGCCGAAACCAATGGACAAACCGGCCATGTCCAAGGACAGCGCTCCCATGATGAAAGACGGCGTGTTCATGAAAGATGGAAAAGTCATGGAGACGATGGCCGGGAAAACCACAAGCCTCATGAAGGACGTCACGCTGAAGGATGGAACCAAAATCATGATGGACGGAAGCATCCTCATGAAAGACGGCACCAAGGGCATGCTCAAGAACGGCGATCTCTACGACTTGGACGGCATGAAGTCCATGATCGACGCCGGAATGTGAACTCAGCTACGGCTGTGGCACCTGCCACAGCTGTCTAGTCCACTATCCGCGATTGGCAGCTGACAATCGGCGAATCAGCAATTCTTCCGCCTGGGAAAGTACCTGCACAACGGCTCGCTGAACCTTCACAAGGGCCCCATCACGGCGAAGAGAATCTTCAAAGGTGACTCGTTTTAGGACTCGTCGTTTGTAGGCCCCCAGGCGCCGAAGCAAACGACTGAGGTCGGGGACCTGCAGGCGCCGGGTCTGTTCTGCGATGGCTTCCCGGCAGGACTCCAAACTCGTCTTGCAGGCCTCTCCGAGGGACAAAAGAGTCGGGCTGGCATCAGCATTGGACGACTCGAGTCTGGTGAAGGCCCTGTCCAAAGCGACAAACCAATTGGTCGCGAGGCGAAAGGCGTTTTTGAACAAAGGCTTGAGATGGAGAGTCGGTAGGAGGCGCAGCCGTTCCTCGAGCTCCTTAAGGCCCCTAGCAAAGCGCGCTTGCAACCGAACCGCGGCTCGGGCCTCCTGATTCATGAGTCTCGTCATTCTGAAGAAGTGATGACCAAGAATGGCAAAGGCCATCGCCTGAAGGAAGAACTCAGTTTTCTGAAAGAGAACCTTCAAAAGGTAAGAAAAATACGTTGCTCCGTACGAGGAAAGCCCCTGCTTTCTCAGGGATTTGAAGAAGGCGGAAACCGATTCGGTCACGAGCTGAAAGTTGACGGGGGCCGACCGGTGAGGGTGGGGAAGCTGCTTGATGAGCGTCCAACACCTATGAAAGTAAGCCTTGGGTTTGTAGATCGTGGAAAGGACCCGCCGGTACCCGGAAATCAGCCGATCGCGGTCCATCCTAGGAACGTAGTTGAGTCCTGCATCGAAGGTGTTGTTTCCGTTCGATTCGTTTCGAATGCGCCCTTCGGTCTCCAATCGCTTGTAGAGCTGGGTTTTTGGAAGAGCCGTCAGCAGACCAACCATGGCCATGGGGATTCCCGAGTCTCCGATGAAGGCGATCTGCCGGTCGAAAATGTCGTCAGGATCGTTGTCAAATCCAAGAATGAAACCGGCGGAGACTTCGATACCGGCACTTTGAATCGTACGAATGCTCTCGAGAAGGTCTTTCTTGGTGTTCTGGGCCTTCTGGGTCATGAGTAGGGTTTCCTCCACTGGCGTCTCAATTCCTAGAAACACCATCGTGAATCCGGCTTGGTCCATCATTTGCAGAAGCTCTTCATCGTCGGCCAAGTTCACGCTCGCCTCCGTGAAGAACGAGAAAGGAAAGCCCCGTTCTTGCTGCCACTCAATCAACCGCCGGACAAGGTTCTTGACCTGAACAATGTTGCCAATGAAATTGTCGTCGACGATGAAGATCGACCGCCGATAGCCTAGCCTGTAAAGGACCTCCAATTCGGAAACGAACTGTTCGGGACTTTTCACGCGTGGAGTCCTTCCAAACAACTCGATGATGTCGCAGAATTCACAACGAAACGGACAGCCGCGAGAAAACTGAAGCGTCGTTGAATAGTACTTTTTGAAATCAATCAGGTCAAAACGAGGAATGGGCGTCTTGGTGATGTCTGGTCTCTCGACGCTCGAGTAGACCTTTTGCGGTCGCCCATTTTCCCAATCTACCAAGAAGAGCGGCAAGATTGCTTCGGCCTCACCGAGGATGAAATGGTCCACGCCCTCCGTGGGCGTCGCCGCGCTCGTGACGAAGGGACCTCCTGCCACGATGGTTTTCCCGAAACTGCGGCACCGAGACACGACCTGTTCCATGGACTCTTTCTGAACGATCATGGCCGAAATGAAGATGAGGTCCGAATCTTGAATCGCTTTGTCTCGCAGCTTCTCGACATTCATGTCGATCAGCGTGACGGCGAAGCGGTCGGGGATCATGGCCGCGACTGTCAGCAGGCCGAGCGGTGGAAAGTTCGCCTTTTGGCCAGTGAATTTCAGGCTGCTTCGGAAGCCCCAAAAAGTTTCCGGCATCCGGGGATAAACCATCAAGATCTTGTTCAAAGACGTCTGCCTTCGAGGCAGTTCTAGACAAGGTTGTTGGGGAGACTCCCTCGTGCCATTATAATCCCAAAATCTGAACCCGCGTAAGGATCTTGCTCGAAGGCGCAAGCTTCGCTACAAGCGTTGGGGCCGAATCTCTTGCAACTGGCGGGCCAAGTTCAGAAACCCCTCCACGTAGTCGACTTCGGCGTCCGATTCCCGGTAGCCAACGAAGATCTGCTTGGCCACACCCTCCTCACCCAACCGGACGGGAAAAACCGAAAAGCCCGCGGAGTTCTCTTCCACCAGCCACCTCGGAAGCGCCGCAACGCCCCGTCCACCGGCGACCATCTGAAACATGATCTCGGTGGTCTCGATGGGCTTGTGGCGCCTGGGTTGGATACCCGCTGGCGTGAGGAACCTCGTGAAGATGTCCAAGCGATCCAGGGGGACGGGGTAGGTGAAGAGGACCTCGTCGGCCAGTTGCTCGGGTCGAACCGAGACGGCATGCCGCAGGGGATGATCCGGACCAACCACTAGAACCTGTTCGTAGTCGAAAACCGGCTCGTAGCAAAGCCCGGCCTTAAAGAGGGGATCGGGAGTGATCAGAAGATCGATTTCGTGGCCGAACAGTGCCCCGAGGCCGCCGAACTGGAACTTCTGGCGCACGTCGAGGTCGACACTAGGCCAGGCCTCCAGAAAAGGCGAAGCCACCTTGAGTAGCCATTGGTAACACGGGTGGCATTCCATGCCGATTCGAAGCGTTCCCCGCTCACCTCGGGCGAACTGTCGGAGCCTTTCCTCGGCCAACTCCAGTTGCGGCACAAGGCGGAGCGCGACGGCCAACAGGTACTCGCCGGCCTTCGTGGGTTTCAGGCTCCGGCCTTCCCGGTACCAGACCTCAATGCCCAACTGATCCTCTAGCTTTTTGATACTGTGGCTCAGCGCCGACTGAGTGAGATGCAGGGTTTCGGCCGCCGCGGTCATCGATCCTTCGGCGTTAACGGCCCGAAGAATCTCCAAATGAACCCGTTCAAGAACTCCCATAGATCCTCCATCCATGACCAGCGCTCATGCTTCTGTGAGAAAATACCATTTCTCGTCATCGGTTGAAAGGATTACCCTGTCAAGTATCCGACTCAAGAAGGAAGCAAGTGATGATCAAGACCCACAATCTCGGATTTCCCCGCATTGGAGCCGACCGCGAACTCAAGAAAGCCCTGGAATCCTACTGGAAGGGAGATCTCTCGCGGGAGGGCCTGGAAGGCGAGGGCGCTGCTTTGCGGCAACGGCACTGGAGGGACCAGGCGGCTATCGATTGGGTACCCGTGGGCGATTTCTCTTTCTACGACCATGTTCTAGATATGAGCTTCACCCTGGGCCACCTCGCCCCGCGGTTCCGAGACTTCAAAGGCTTAGCTCTCGACAATTTCTTCAGGGTCGCCCGAGGAAGGTCAGCTCCTGGAACCACCGGCGCTGATCCTTTGTTCGGCGGCGTGGCCGCGGGAGAAATGACTAAGTGGTTCGACACCAACTATCACTACATCGTTCCCGAGTTCTCGGCAGAAACTTTTTTTCGCCTCGATGCCTCGCGGCTTGTTTCGCAATTGAAGGAGGCTCGAGCTCAGGGAGTCAACGCCAAACCTGTCGTTGTGGGACCGATAACCTACCTGGCGCTAGGCAAGTCGAAAGATGATACCGACCGCCTGAAGCTCTTGCCTGCGCTCCTGTTAGTCTACAGAGAACTTCTCGACACACTCGCCGCCGAGGGGGCTGAATGGGTTCAGATTGACGAGCCGCTGTTGGTGACCGAACTCGACGCCGTCTGGGTCGAGGCGTTTCAAACTGCGTATGAGGCGCTCAAGGGCGCGGCGACCAAGATCCTGCTGGCAACTTATTTTGGAACGCTTGCCGAAAACCGTACCCTGGCCCTCGGGCTACCGGTAGCGGGTCTTCACATCGACGCCGTCGCCGGGCGCGCCGACGTGGCTCCTCTGGTGAGCCAGTGGCCTGACCACAAGGTGTTGTCTTTGGGTGTCATCAGCGGCCGCAACATCTGGAAGACGGATTTGAACGGGGTGCTCGACTGGCTGGAACCAGTGGCGAAGGCCCTCGGCGACCGTCTTTGGCTGGCGCCGTCGTGCTCTCTCCTGCATGTTCCCGTCGATCTTGACCGTGAAATCCAACTCGACCCTGAATTTCGGTCCTGGTTGGCCTTTGCTCGCCAGAAGCTGCACGAACTTGGGGTGATTGCCCGCGCTCTCAACTCCGGTCGGACGGCCGTTCGAACCGAGCTGGAGGCCCACCACACCGCGATAGAAAGCCGCCGCCGCTCCTCACGGGTCCACAACCCCGCGGTCAAGGCGGACCTTGAAAAAATCACGCTCCAACTTGGGACACGCAAACACTCCTATTCGGAACGGGCTCCCAGGCAAGCGGCCTGGCTAAAGTTGCCAGTATACCCCACCACCACGATTGGATCGTTTCCTCAGACGGCCGAAATTCGGCAAGTCCGAAGCCTGTTCAAGGCGGCAAAGCTCTCCCCAGAGGACTACCAGAAGGCCATCCGGTCCGAAATCGCCCGTTGCGTGGAAGAACAAGAGAAACTCGGTCTCGATGTGTTTGTCCACGGTGAAGCCGAACGCAACGACATGGTGGAGTATTTCGGGGAACAGCTTGAGGGTTACGCCTTCAGCCAGAACGGCTGGGTTCAGTCTTACGGTTCCCGCTGCGTGAAACCGCCAATCCTTTTCGGCGACATTCGTCGGCCCAAGCCCATGACCGTTGAATGGATTCGCTACGCCCAGTCGCTGACCAAGAAGCCCATGAAGGGCATGCTCACCGGTCCCGTGACGATTCTCAACTGGTCATTTGTCCGCGATGACCAGCCCCGGGCCGAAAGCTGCAAGCAGATTGCCTTGGCCATCCGCGAAGAAGTTCTTGACCTGGAGCGGGCCGGGGTAGGAGTCATTCAAATTGACGAGGCCGCGTTGCGGGAGGGGCTGCCCCTGCGCCGGTCGCAGTGGAAGGCCTATCTTGACTGGGCAGTGGAATCGTTCCGGATCACCGCCAACGGCGTGGCTGACGAGACCCAGATCCACACCCACATGTGCTACTCCGAATTCAACGACATCATCGCTTCGATTGCCCAGATGGACGCAGACGTGATCACCATTGAGACCTCGAGGTCCGACATGGAACTTCTGGACGTCTTTGACGAGTTTCGATACCCCAACGAAATCGGACCAGGCGTCTACGACATTCATTCGCCCAACATCCCCTCGAAGGAGTCCATCGTCACCCTCATGCAGAAGGCGGCGGAGCGAATTCCCAGCGAGCGGTTGTGGGTGAATCCGGACTGCGGCCTCAAGACCCGCCAATGGGCCGAGGTGCGCCCGGCTCTGGCAAACATGGTCGCGGCGGCCAAACTTCTCCGTGGCGCCCCCCAATCCGTTATCAAGGACCCAGCTGTCCTGTTATAGTTGAGGTTTCCAGGGAGAACCCTTATGAAACAATACAATTCCAGTCCGAATGACGACTTTGCGAATCTCTACGAGAAGAGTTTTTCGGGAATGGAATCTTTCCAGAGCGGCCAACTGGTCGAGACTCAGGTCTTGTCGATTTCCAAGGAATACATTTTCTTGCAACTGAACGGAAAGAGCGAGGGCATTTTGCAGCGCGACGAGCTTGTCGACAAAGACGGGCAGCTTTCGGTCAAGGTCGGCGATCCGATCAAGGTCTATTTTCTTGAGGCCAAGAACGGCGAAATGCTGTTTACGACAAGGATCAGCGGCGAAACCGCCGGGCCGGAAATGCTCGAAAAGGCGTATCAAGAAAAGATCCCGGTGGAAGGGGTGGTCGAGAAAGAGGTCAAGGGCGGCTATGAGATCAAGATAGGAGAGTCGCGAGCGTTCTGCCCCTATTCCCAGATGGGCCCAAGGCGCTCGGAGAATTCCGCTGAATTTGTCGGCAAGCACCTCATCTTCAAAATCCAGGAATTCAAAGAGAACGGACGCAACATCCTGGTGTCAAACCGGGTCCTTCATGAAGAAGCCCAGCAGACCAATCTTGAGAACCTCAAAAAGACCCTCAAGGAGGGGATGATCGTCAAGGGTTCCATCAAGTCGATTCAGGATTTCGGTGCCTTTGTCGACGTCGAAGGAGTCCAGGCCCTGCTTCCCATTTCGGAAATCGGCCGCTCGCGAGTCGACAACATCCGCGCCTTGTTGTCGGTTGGCCAGGAAATCCAGGC
>CAYYUZ010000065.1:6385-21144 GCA_964475005.1 uncultured Spirochaetales bacterium | reverse complement strand
CGGGCCATCGGCGCCACCGTCGAGAGCGTCGCCGCGGCCCACTCCGAGGTGGTCTACTACACCAAAGACGGCAAGATTTTTGATCGAACTGGAACTCCGGTGCCCACCGCCAAGACCTACGACGACGCGGTGAACGACCAGGTCGACTTCCACCTTGAGATTGCCTTCAAGACCGAGACCATCACCAGCGGCAGCGTCACCTATCCGGTCGAGGGTGTGTTGATCGTCGCCGACGATGTGATGAGTTCACACGACGCCTTGATGCTGGTTCTGATTTCGACGCTAGTTGTTCTGCTGCTCTTCTTGATGTTCTACGTCGGCTTCCTGTTCGCCAAGGACATGAAGGTGGTCCAGCTGATCAACGACTCCATCGATGCCGACGACTACCTTCTGCTCAACGAGGAGGCCAAGGGTCTGCAAGACACCGAAGGCCAGTTGAACATTGAAGAGGGCGAGGATGAGATCGAAAGCCTTCTGAAGATGGTGGGAAAGCTCACCCTGGAAAAGGCGCAGTCGGACCCCTACGGGACGGGGTCTGACACCTACACCCCGGCTGCCTCTCTGGGCCCCGACACCGCACGGCTAGAGGCGCGGTTGGACCGCATCGAAGCCCTGACCGAGGCGCAGGACGCCCGCATGCTGACCCAAAAGCAGTTGATGACCATTATCCGTGAAACCATCAACGAGACCCTGAAAACCCTCAAGAAGAAGGAAGCCCTGTGAGCACCAAGTCCCTCGTCGATCCCCGGTTTCGGCCGCTGTTCCTTCTCCTGTTTGTCGTTTTCACCCTCTTCGGCACGTCAATGACCATTGTGGGAGCGACGCTTCCCCGCATCTTGGCGGATTTTCACTGGGACTACGTGACGGCAGGCGCCGTCATCGCCGCGGGAGCCGTCGCCTATTTTCTGTCGACCTTCGCGGCGGGTTTCTTGGTGAAACACGTCGGTCCGAAGGCCACCATTGTGCTTGGTTTGGCCTGCGATATCGTTGGTCTGGCCCTTTTCGGTAGTGTTTCTGATCCTTTGGTCAATTTTCTGTTGAGTTTCTTGATCGGTCTTGGTCAGGGCTGTTTTGAGGTGGCGGTCAACTGGTCGACCCTAAGAATCGACACCGCGGGTTCGGGCCGTCCCATGAACGTCATGCACGGAGCGTTCGCCGTCGGAGCGATTGCGGGTCCCTTTGTTTTGGGATTGCTACTCAGCGGCGGCGGCGACTGGACCTTGGTCTACCGTGGTATCGCTGGGCTGTTCGTGGCTGCGGGTTTGGTCCTCCTTTTTGTGTCGTTTAGGTTGCCACCAGCCCCCCCTGAAACGGCGGCGGCGCCTGTGCGTGTGTCAACCAGACCCGCGTACTGGCTGGCCTTTCTGGCGCTTTTTCTGTACGTAGGCGTCGAGCTCGGCGTCTCCAACTGGATAGCCGAGTACTTTGTCCAAGCCTTTGCGTTCCAGGCCGCGGCCAGTTCGTTCCTGGTGTCTCTGTTTTGGGCGGGAGTTTTGGCGGGCCGCTTCGGCGTTCCGCTTTGGTACAAAGGTAACAAGCCCGACAGATTGCTTGTCGCCTTTTCGGTGTTGGCGACCTTGACCGTGGTCGCCTTGGCGGCGTTGGGGTTTGCCGGAACAATGAGCTTCGCCGCCGTCGCTGGGGTGATCCTGGTTTTCTTGGCGGGATTTGGGGCCTCGATCATCTACCCGTCGGTGATGACCCTTGTAGGACTCTGCTTTCCACAGGCGCAAAGCCAAGTTGTGGGGTTTGCCGCCACGGGAGGCGGGGTGGGCTCGTTCCTGTTCCCCTTCGTGATGGCGGCGTTGTCGCAGTCGTGGGGTATTCGCTGGGGCTTCACCGCCTACGGTGCGTTCGCCGTTCTCATGACAGTTTCAGCCGTGCTCTTGGCTCAGGCAGCGGCTCGGCAAAAGAGCCAGACCGCCACGACCGCAATTCACCTCAAGTCTTGAACTTGTCGATCTCGCCTTCGAGAGCGGCGATGTTCTCAGAGTTCTCCGAGGACAAGTGAGCCAGCATGGTCATGGCCGAGGAGATTCCTCCCATTCCTTCGGTCATTTCCTCAATACCGCGGCTATTTTCATTGGCAATATCGGAAATCCTCCGAAACGACGATTCGATGGAAGACGTCCCCTCCCGCATGAGCCGACCTGAACCTTTGACCCCCTCGGTCATTTTGTTCAGTTCGGTGAGAGCCTCGGTAATCTGCTGGTTTCCAATCGTCATTTCCTTGAGCCCGGCCAAGGTCTCATTCATGCCGTTGGCCACGTCTTCGATTCCGACAATCACCTCGCTGATGGAACCGCTGGAGTCTTTGGTTAGTACCGAAGCTCCGTGAATCCTTTTGACGATCTCTCCGAGCGAAACGGAGATGTTTTTGGCGTTGGCCGCGGTTTGTTCGGCCAGTTTCCGAATCTCATCGGCGACCACCGAAAACCCGCGGCCGTAGTTGCCCGCGTGCGCGGCCTCGATGGCAGCGTTCATGGCCAAGAGGTTGGTCTGGGCCGCAATGCTGTTAATCACCTTTGTCATTTCCGAAATGATGGCCGTCGACTCCGAGATCTCCTCCATCTCCCTGACGTTCTTCTTCATACTCTGGTCGCTGGTCTTGGCCAAGGATTCCAATTTCCGGGTCAACTCGAGTTTGCTTTCCGTGGCGCGTTCGATGTTCTTGACGTTGGCGATCATCTGTTCGATGGCCGCCGAGGACTGGTTGACCGCCGCCGCCTGATTCTCGATCAATTCGACAACTTTCCCGATGTTTCCGTTGACGGTCTCGACTCCCACGTTGGACAGCTGAATCTGTTCGTAGAGGAACTTGGTCCGATCACTCATCGACTGCATGGTCGAGGCCACCTCAACCGACGACGCCGAGATCTCTGCGGAGTTTCGACGCAGACTTGTCCCGAGTTGGTTGCTTTTGGTCCCAACCTCCTTGAGGTTGATGACAATCCCGCGCAATTTGCCAATGAACCCGTTGAAATGACCAGAAAGCTTCCCGATCTCGTCCTGGCTCTTGACGGGAATCGAAACGGCAAGATTGCCCTCACCCTCGGCCATATCTTTGACAATGCTCACGAGAGCCAGAATGGGTTTGGTGACGACCTGGGTGATCAAATACAGGACGACCAAGAGCATCGCAATGATCAGGGTTCCAAGGAGGACCAGTTGCAGAATCATCCCTCCGACCTCGTTCTTGACGTTGAAGTTCGTGAACGTGACCACCGCTGAGCCTATCGTGTCTGACTCATGAACCATGGGGATGGTTTTCACGGTCAGTTCCGGATGTTTCTCCGCGGCTTCTTGTTTGGCGACAGAATTGCCTTTGGCGTCTTGGATGTCAATCGAAACCAGGTCAGGGTTTTTCAAGAAGGAGGCGATGTTCTTTGTCAAAGCCTCGGTCTGGATATTCCACAAGGCGTCAGCATTCGAAGTCGCCACCAGTTCGGACAAGCTTTCTATCTCGACATTGAGAGCAGAGGTTTTCTTCCCCGATTGGTCCACAGCCAGAAAGACGATGAAGCCTGTGAAACTGACAAAAAAAACCAGCGTGATGGGAAAGAGGAATTTCGCTCGAAGGTTCATGGAAGGTTCTCCTTCTGGTGCCGGTGTCAGGGCTGCCAATCGATGTAGCTGGAAGCCCCTGCGGTGTAGGCAGCCAGGATGGCGTCGTACTTTTTGCTGACCTTGATCTTCGCCAAACCGTCAGAAAGAATCTTGTCGATCTCGCCGCCGCGCCCGCCTTTGGCGACCATGAACACGCCGTTGAAGGTGTCGAAGTATTGTCTCGAGATGTTCTTCAGTCCAAGCCGCTTGAGCGCAACGTCGGTGGAACCTTGGGAAAAGAGGTAGCCGTCGATACTCCCCGCATCGACCTTTTTCAGGCTTCCGTCGATGTTTGTCGAGGGAATCGCCGTGAAACCAAAATGGCCGACGTGGGCGCTATCGGTCTCAATTTTGTAGGCTTTCGGATTCCCTTTCTTGAGTTCAGCCGCGTCTATGGATTTCTTCGTGTTGGTGTACAGCACGAACACGATCTTGACCGCCGTCGCGGTGGAATAGTCGTACTTCAGAGCGGCCCACTTCGCCTGGTCGGGAAGCTCAACGATGGTGCTTTCCACATCGGCCTGACCGTTTTCCATGACGTAGACACAGCGGGCAAAGGGCATCACTTGAATCGAAGCGGTGTTGCCAGTCGCCTCAATGATGGCCGTCACCAGCTTGGTGTAGGTCTCCGTTGCCAGCGGCGAGAGTTGAGGCACCACGACTTTGAGTTCCTTTGCTGAAAGCGAGAAAATCCCCAGAAGAATGAAAGTGAACAGAACTAGATTTTTTTTCATGACACGGCTCCTTTGATGTGTTCCCACTTGGAGTCTAGTGGATGCCAGCAAAATCACCAGTGTCTTTTTTTGGGGGGGTCCCGCAATGAGGCTACGGTTTGGTTCCCGATTTGTCGCGGCCAGAGTCTTTTGATCGCAGGTAGAGGACGTTCATTCCGACCATCAAAGCGCCGACGCTCAGAAAGGTGAGCGCCTTGACCAGCACGTCGGACGCCGACAAGTCGGCAAAGAGAAGGCGGAGCAGGCACAGACCCAGGGCTAGGAACGAGGTGTTCTTAAAAAGTCCGTCCTTCCAGACCAGGGCCAGCAGAAACAAGAGAAAGGCTTCAAGGCTCCAACCCAAGGTCAGATATCGTTCATCGATCAGGGTCGGCAGGGCGAGGGCCAAACTGATGGCCTGAATTAAGACCAAAAGGTAGCGGCGGAAGACCGGCGCGTCGGAAGTGTCTTCTACTGGTTTGCGAGGTTTTCCTTGGCTGTCGACCAGCAGGTAGACGATCAGGGTGCCCAGCGTGGCGAATCGCAGCCCTTGAGCGGTTGCAATCAAGGTGAGGCCGTTGGCCAAAAGGAACAACCCGACCGAGTACCACTCAAATCGGCGGGAAGTCCTGGTCTTGGAGGCCACTAACATCGCGACCGCCAGCACTGACACCAAGAGCGGGTACGCGTCGCGGGGAAGGTCGGTCCAAAAGAAAACCAGCGCACCGACAAGGGCGAGTTCCCAAAAGGGGCTGGGCCCCCATCTGCGGTGAAAGGCTAGAACCATAAGCCAGGCCACGGTGAGCGCATCACAAACCCCAATGAATATCCCTGTCGGCGCCGAATACCCCACGAGCACCCGCCAAAAGGCCAAAGCAGTCACCGCGTTCCAAAGGGCGTAACGTGTCAGTTCGGCTTGGGTTTTGGAGCGGAAGAACCCAAGACCCAGGCTGGCCGCAAATACCGCCAGAGCGGGCGCGAGCGGGAGACCAGGAAACACGGCGTAGGTCGCGGCGCCCGCGAGGATCACAAGAAACCCTTGCGCCGCCAGAAAACAGGCGGCAAACAAGCGTCCCCGCGAGGGAAGAAACAAAAGTGGTACCACCGTCAACAGGAACAGCGGGCCACCCCAGGCGACGATGGCCGAAGGAGTACCGAGGCCAGGATTCTGGAGGACGAAGACCAACCACGCCGCGAGATTGATCAGCAATCCCTGCAACGCCCATCCTCGGTTCAGCCAGAGGGAAGGACCCGACTTGCGCCCAACTGACCCGATCGCCACCCACGGAATCAGCACAAGGACTCCGGGCGAAAGCGGAAGCACAAGAGCGGAGTTCCACAGCAACTCCCCTACGGCAAAAGTGAAGACCGCGGGAAGGAGGAAGGCGGTCGTCTGAAGCCACCCGCTGTGCGGCTTGGGATTCTTGCCCAACACGAGAAAGAACAGCACGCCGGCCCCGGCGACAAGGCAGGCACCGGCATTCCAGGCCCAAAGCGTGAGGGTGGCTCCGAAATTGAAGTACACCGCCGCAGGAATCAGGAGAGCAACCGTCGCCAGAAGGAGGATTTCTCCGGCACGGCTCAGCAAGGCGTCGTTCTCGACGCGGGCGATTTGCGTCGCGACAAGGACGACCAGAAGAAAGGCCGCCAACAGCACCAGCGGCAGGGACCCGAGGGGGTTGACGAGGAACAAGGTTGCAGCAACGGCCAACGCCAGGAGGCGGTCGGTCCGGTATAGCCACCAGGTTCCCCAGCGGCGCGCCCAGCCCGCCAGTCCAAAGAGCGCAAGCGAAAGCGCAACAAGAACGGCAAAGGTGACTGCGGGGGTGTGAGGCATCCAGACGGCGCAAACCGCTCCGGCGCTGGCCGCGTTGACCACATGGGTTAAAAAGGCCGGACGAGACCAAGGCGTTCCCCGTTCCAACTTTCGGTACGAGGCGGCATGCACCAGGAGTGCCACTATCGCCGAAGCCGCAAGAAACAAAAGGCCCGTCAACGAATCGGGGGACCCGAGGCGAAAGTGAGCCACCAGGAGAATTGTTTGGAACAACAGCGCGCTGACCGCACGGTTGTAGGCCCAACGCTGAAACCACGAGAATCCGATCGCTAAAAGGGCCGTTACCGTAAGAAAGGCCAGCAACAGCAGATTGGGCTCGGGAACCGCCAGTGCTGTCAGCGAAAGAACGGCGTGGAAGGAGAGGTAGGGCTGCTGTTTTCTCAGAAAGGCCAACGTGAAATTGACGGCGACTCCGAGAAGCAACAGTCCCAGACCTTGGAGCGGGTCAACCACCCAGGCCATGCCGGGAATTCCTCCCGAGCCCAAACACCCGAATAGGAACACAGCGGCAGCCAGGCTCTGCAGCCAACACCCCCAGCGCATCCATTTGGGCTTCCTGGTCAGAAGAAACTGGCCTGAAGCGAACACCACAAGGGAGAAGCTTGCGATCAATACGAAGCGCCACAGGGGAGACAGAACCGTCGCGGTGTAGATTCCCAAGAAGCCCAGGCCCAAGGTTATGACCACGAGACCGAGAATACCTGTCCAGTTCTCAAGGAAACGTTTCTCCCAGCGGGAACCCGGGGGGAAATTGAGCGGGATTTGCTGGGTGGGCAGTTCGGGTTCTGGGTGCGCCAGAGGTGGCGTGGCCGGGAGAAACTCCGGCACGGGTTCGGAGAGTCTCTCGGGAAACGAGGGTTCGGGGGCTGGGTGAGGCGTCGTCGCCGCGGGCGGGGCGAGGCTCTGCGTCTTGAGGATCAAACGCTGCACCTCGCGTTTGAGCGGCCCCAGCTGATAGTAGGCCCACCAGCCCAAGACGGCGCCTCCGACGAAGAAGACCAAAAGGCCGAGAGCCAGAAGAAGTCCCAGGAGTCCCAAGAAGATTTCCATGAACCATCCTAGGGCAGACTCCCCCAGGGGTCAACGAAAAGCTCCTAGAACGCTGCTCCTAGAGCGCCGCACAAGGCGGCCATGTACGGGGCTGTCGTCTGGAAGCGTTTTTGAAGTTCAGGGATCAGTTCGCGGCCGAGGAACAACTCGGGGTCAAGGTTGGCGGTCAGCAGAAAATCTTTCCGCCGGATTTCCTCTGCCAGAGGATGCGCCGGGTCAAAACCCTTAGGCGATTTCTGAAGCGACTCACCGGCCGACCTGAGTCCCGACTTTGTGGCCAGGGCGAGAGCCTTGGACCAGGCTTCAGGATGCTCTGCGTGGCTCAGGCGAATCTTGAGCAGGTCGGCCGGCTCGGGGTGCCAAGCGCCAGCTCCCACAAAACATTCGTTCAAGTCGAGGTGCACATACCAACCTGGAGCGTGCACGTCGTTAGCCGACTCGTGGCGGAACTGGATGCCGATGTTGGTTTTATACGGTGTTTTGTCGTGCCCGAAGCGGGTATCACGGTAGATCCGCATCAGAGATCCGCCGAGCTTCTTGGCAACGCCTCGGTAGTGTGGACTGATCGACCGGACAACTTCGTCCATTTCGGTGATGAAGGCCATAGCGGGCGTCAGCACAGACTTTTCATAGTCGTCGCGATGGGCTTCGAACCAGGCGCGTTCGTTGTTCATAGTCAACCCCGCGAGAAACGAGAATGTGTCGCGAGAGAATCCTTGAAATCCTGTCATGCCCGAACCGTGACGTCACGCCAGACGGCGACGACGGTCTGCTCCCAAAATGCTTTCATGGTCGACTCCTCGTGTGCGGTCAAGATCCGAAGAAATTTCTTGTCCGTCAAGCCCTTGACGGGAGTTGAATTGAGGAGTAAGCCGAAGTATGGCCGTGATCAATCTGTTCCTCGAATCGCGAAATTTTTTCACTCTGGAGGCTGGACAGGTCATCTTCGAGCGTGGAGACCACAGCGATTTCATGTACGGCATTGTCGATGGAAAGGTTGAAATTCGCGTAGGCGACCGTCTGCTCGAAACCATCGGCGACGGCGCCGTCTTCGGGGAGATGGCCTTGATCGACCACGAGCCCCGGAGTGCCACCGCCGTGGCCAAGACCGAATGCCGTGTTGTCCAGGTCGATGCCGCCGGTTTCTACAAGCTCATTGCCGAGAATCCGGCTTTCGCCCTCGACGTGATGAGAACCATGTCGACCCGACTCCGAAGGCAGTTGGAACACAAGGGCGAAGTGATCGTCAAACCCGATCCAGAAGTGATCTGATCCGACCATGGGGTCTTCGAAGCTTTCCATCACCTCGCTGAATGAGTATGGCTATGGAGTCGGCCAAAAAGGCGGCCAAACCATCACCGTTGCGCGGACGGCCCCCGGTGACACCGTGCTCATCGGCCCGCCGAAAAGCCCCGAGCGTTGGTCAAGCGCCGACTTAGTAAAGGTGCTTCAACCGGGACCCGACCGGATTCCTTCGCCGTGTCAGGCGTTTACACAAGGGTGCGGGGGTTGCCAATGGCTCCACCTCTCCTATTCGGCCCAGCTGCACTGGAAGGAGAAGAACCTGGCGGCGCTGCTTCGGACGCGGGCCAAGTTCTTCGGCACGATTCATCCCATTGTCGCGATGCCGGTACCCGAGGGTTACCGCAACAAGCTGTCCTTGAAGAACCTCGCGGGGCGGTTGGTTTTTGTCCCCGAGACCGACGAATCCCCCCTGTCGCCGCAAACCTGTCTTGTCCAGACTCCCGCGCTTCAACGGGCGTGGGCCAACCTCAGAATGCTGAAGCTGATTCCGGCCATCGAACAGGTCCATTTGCGAAGCAACAATCAGGGTCAGGTCGGCGTCCACGCCTTTGTGAAGGACGGAGCGCCCGGTCTCGACGCGGCCCTTGGGTCGCTGTTCCAGGCCTGTCCGGGTGCGGTTGGCCTTGCCGCCACGAGCCGAAAGGGCTACCGGCTAGTGACGGGTGAAGCGACCCTGACGCAGGTTCTGGGCGACAACTGCTGGCTGATTCCCCACAATGGCTTTTTTCAGACAAACGCGGCCCTGGCGGGGACTCTCCTTGATCTGGTCAGGCGTGAAGCCAGGGTGACCAAGAAGGACAGGGTTCTTGACCTGTACTGCGGTGCCGGGTTTTTTGGTCTTGCCGTGGCCAACGAGGCCCAAGAGGTCTTGGGGATCGAAGAAAATCCTCAATCGGTCGAAGCCGCCACGGCCAGCGCCCAGAAGTCGGGTATCGCGAACGCGCGGTTCCTGGCGGGTGACCTGGGGACAGAGCTCGATCTGATCGAGAAGACGCCCGGTGAAATTGTCCTCGTTGATCCGCCGCGCGAGGGCCTTCTGCCCCGGGCCCTGGCCGTTCTCATTCATCGCGCACCCAAGCGTATTGTTTACATTTCCTGCTATCCCCAGTCGCTGGTTAGGGATTTCAAAGCTCTGGTGGCCGCCGGATGGCGAGGAGTGTCCTGCACTCCCGTCGACATGTTCCCGCAGACCTCACATGTGGAAGTCGTGTTGACTTTGGAGCGTCAATGAGCGGACCTCAGGAGGGAAAACCGTGAAGAGAACTCTTGTCCTGTTGTTTTTGGCTGCGGCTGGCTTTGGTCTTGTCCCGGCTTGTGCCCAGTACGGCGAACGCCAGCCCCTCGAAGTCGGTAGCCCTCAATGGGCCTCAATTGGGCCGTCTTTTATTTGGGACTACCTTAACGACGACGGGGAAATGGCGCGGTCCTCCTGGGCCACCACCTTCCATGCCCCCGAAGGAAAGTCCCCACCCGAACCCGACTACGAGCGCTACAATGATGCTCTCGAAAGCGACGATGACGCGGTTTTCGACCCCGAACTCCAGAAGATCGAAGCCTACGTGACGTGGCAGACCATGTACTCGCCCCTTCATGCTCAGGACGATGATTTGAAAACCTGCTGGGCGGTCGAGGGAAAAGGCATCGGCGACGTGCTGGTGGTGAAGGTCGATGCGCGTCACCCCGTGTCAGTTTGGGGCGGGTTTCAAAAATCGGCCGACCTTTATTTGAAAAACTCTCGTCCACGGAAGATCCGGGTCTTCGTGTTGGAGCCCTCGTTTGTCGAAGCCAGTCAAACCGGTGTTTCGTACCAGAGTTTGAAAGTTGTGGGCTGGCATGAGGTCGAGCTGACCGACACCTTTGGCAAACAGGCGTTGCCCATCCCGCCCTACTGGCCTACCAACATCACAACGCATCCAGACGGATCGGCTCGTGAAGAAGCCACGTACGAAAGCCTGGTTGCGATTCAGATTCTGTCGGTGTATCCCGGTAGCAAGTACGACGACCTTTGCATTTCGGAAGTGTCGAACTAGTGTACCGCCTCGCTGCAGGGACGGGGCAATGGGGTGTAGCAAGGGTTGCTTCAAAACGGCTCGTAGCCGTCGTAGTGGACCTGGCCGGCTTCGATGGCGAGGATGGACCCCGCGGGGACAGAGGCGTGGAAGCGGCCTCAAGGAAACTCGTCGTGGGCGTGAGGTACACTACACAGTCGTGTTTCTCGTACTCTGCCGAAACCAGAATGAGGCCCGGCACGGCGGAGGGCCTAAGGACTTCATAGCGGGGCCTCACGACCTCCCCACACGGATCGCTACTGCTGTCGATTTGAACGCCGGAGTCATGCTCCTCGGGTCGTGGGCCGTGGCGATGAGCACGTTGGCTTCAGGATAGTAGGACAAGAGATTGCCCCGCGGAACGTCGTACTCGTAGACGGTCACGCCCGGCATTTCTCCGGTCGCCGACACCACGTCGGCTTTGTCCCCGGCCACGAGACCCGCCGCCTCGATGTCAAGGCGGTTCATCATTGCACACCACCGGGTCTCGGTCTTTCGGTACTTGTCGGCCTCGTCGTAGATGACGGAGTTGAACTGGCCTTCGCTCCTGACACTGGCCAGCACGAAGGGATATTCGGGGGTGGTCAAGGGAGCGGGAACTGACCGAACAGCGAAGGAAGCCCGGCCCGAGGCCGTGGGAAACAAAGGACGGTCGATCATGCGCCCGCCAACGGTGAATTCCCGTTTGGTGTCGGCAATGTCGGCGAGGGCCGCCATACCGGGAATGGCGGCAGCGATGGCTTGCTGGACCCGTCGATGTTCCCGAAACTGAGCGAAGTTGACCGGGCCGCCCGGCATCAGTGTCTCGGCCAAACCACAGAGAATTTCCACCTCGGATCGCACGTTGTCGAGGCGCACCGGGCCTCCGTCGCTAAGCCGAATGTAGTTGAACATCGATTCTTGAGTGGTCGGTTGTCGTTCCTCGTCCCGGGCGCTCACGGGCAAAATGAGCGCTTCGCTGGTCTCCATGCCGACCACATGGCCCCGGTTGAGGGTGGTGGTCATAAACACCTTGAAGCCGATCTTGTCCAAAGTCGCCTGGGCCCAGGCGCTGTTAGGCGTGGCGGCGAAGAGATTGCCTCCCATCATCAGCGCCGCGTCGATGCGGCCTTCTGAGGCGGCCCCAAGGCAGGCAAGGGTGTCCATTCCCTTGGTCTGGGGAAGTCGGACGCCGTAGGTCGTTTCAAGGTGGGACAGCACCTCGGCGGCCAGGGTGGGTTTGACTCCGATGGTCCCCATTCCTTGAATGTTGCTATGTCCCCGAAGCGGAAGCAGGCCGGCCGCCGGTCTTCCCACCATGCCCCTGAGCAAGGCCAGGTTGGCGATGGCCTCGACATTGGCCGCCCCGTGAAGATGGTGGGTGATCCCCATTCCCCAGGCAAAAACGGCATGATCAGCGTGGGCGTAGAGGTCGGCGAGACTCCGAATCCTTCCTTCGGAAATGCCCGTTTGCTCGCTGATAACGGCCCACGAGAGGGCTTCGACGTCGGACTGGAAGTCGGCGAAACCCTCGGTGTGCGCCTCGATGAATGGAACGTCGGTATGCTGCCCCTCGATGAGAGCTTTGGCCAGGCCTTTGAAGAACCAAAGGTCGCTCCCGATCTTCGGCTGGAGGTACTCGGACGCCCCGATACCTTCTGCGGGAGCTGGATTTTTGCCACCCTTGGGCACGCCGAAATGGACGAGGCCCGGTTCTTTGGCGGGGTTGACGACGATGACCTGGCCGCCCCTCTCTCGGCACTCTTTCAGCAGAGTGATGAGCCGGGGGTGGTTCGACGCAGGGTTGGCACCGATGACGAAGACACAGTCACTTTTTACAAGCTGTTCCAGGTCGAGGGTGGCGGTGCCGGTGCCCACGGTCGTTTGCAACCCGACACTCGTGGCCTGGTGGCAGTAGTACGAACAGTTGTTGACGTTGTTCGTCCCGTACAGGCGCGCCATGAGTTGCAACACGAAACCCGCCTCGTTGGACGAGCGCCCCGAAGTGTAGAAAAATGTGCGGTCAGGGTCGGACGCCGCGAACCTGCGCGCGACGAGGGACAGAGCTTCATCCCAGCCCAGAGGACGATAACGCTGGCTGTCGGCGGCCTTGTACAGTACTGTGTTCAACCGCCCCAGGTGTTCAAGCTCTCCGCCCGAGAGTTGAGCCAGTTCGGCCACCTCATGGTCGAAGACCGCGTCGGGAATGGGCGCCTGGGTGTCGCTGTTGATAGCCTGGACGCTTTTGCGGCAGATGGAAGGAAAATCGTCGAGTTCATTGGTTCGTCCGCCTCGCTGGCCACCCATGCCCAGGCCGCAGGCCTTGCAAGCGTTGCGGCTGTCGACGTGGGCCGAGGGGTTCAGCGAAGGCCGGCGTTCGGCTTTCGCGAGAGTCGCTAACACGGGCCGAAGGTCACCCGCCACCACATTCCCGGGAAAATACGAAGAGTTAGGCACGCCGAACCTCTTGAAGCATTTTCAGCCCGAAGAGGTTAGGCGTCAAGGCGAGGGGGATTCCGTCTCCCCCCTATTCCTTGAAAAGCGAGCCGAAGGCATCCTTGGCGGCTTTCTTTTTCGACAGATCGGCCGCCGGACCCTTGCTGGGGTCAAACCGGAAGAAATCGCAGAAGTTGGCGCTGTCTTTGTCGGCGACGAGTTCGGAAATGGTTTCGCGGCATTCCCAGTGAGAAGACGGATCGTAGAACTTACAGTTTCGGCAGATCTTGAGGTCGTTGCCGCACGATGGGCATTTCGACGATCGGTAGACTTGTTCGACTGTCGACAGGTCGGCGTTGCAGAAGGGACACATAGCTCAGAATAGGCCCAACCAGACGTGGGGGCAAGGCATGAACAAAAGGAACGTTCCCTTCCCCCTGCGGTGTTACAATCACAACGCGGGTGACCGCAAGGGGAGGCATGATGAAGCACTCAAGACTGTTCCTGGCCGTGGGGGTTGCGGCGCTCTTGTTGGCCGGTTGCGCGGCCCCGGGAAACCCGGCGGTTGCCCTCCCTGGAACCCCCGGTTTCTGGCAGGGACTGTGGCACGGCATGATCTTCCCCGTCACCTTCTTCGTTTCGCTGTTCAACCACGCGGTAGGAGTCTACGCCGCGGTCAACGACGGAGGGTGGTACAACTTCGGGTTCTTCCTCGGTATCGGAATGTCGATGGGCGGGTCGGCGCGCGCCGGTTGCTCAGGCAGAAAGAGGAGCTCTTGAAGGGGGTCAGACCCGAAACTCCTTCGTCCGCCAGACGCGGACAGACGACCCCGCAAACGGTACTTGCGACGTGGTTGCGGTCGTGGGACTCCCCTGGACGATTAGGCGGGCGGGCTGTTCTGGACAGACCACGAGCACAGACAGGAGCAGCTCCCCAAAGGTCCTTTCCAGGGCCTTCACCGACAAGTTCACCTCCCCGGAAGATGTCAACGCCGCGTCAATCTTGAACCGGGAACACACCACCGGAACGCTCAGCCCGTCGTCGGTTTGGTAAACCGCGGTGACCGATTGACCAGGCTCCACAATGACCAAAAGGTCAATGACGGAAAGGTCCTTTTTGTTAGTGGTGGGCTGGCCCGGCTGAAGCGGAATCAGCGAGGGGCTGGCCAGAAACAACGGGGTCGTGATGGGGCGGTTCTCCTTGACCAGAAGGGAACCCGCGTCGCAGAAATGAAAGGTTTCAACATCGAACCAGCGAGTTCCTGCTTGGTGAACGGGAAGGCGAACGGTTCGCTCTCGGGCTTCCAGTTCCACAAACGGCGCCTGAAGAATGGCCGGACCGACGAAGAACTGGTCGCCTGTCTTTTCAAAAGGAGAAGACGGATCGTGGTACCAGATCGGTCGCAGCATGGGGGAACCCAGCGACTGTTGTTCGACGAACAGCTGATAAAGGTAGGGAATCAGCCTGTACCGTAGCCGCAGATAGTCGGTCACGATGGCCGTTGTAACCTCGTCCTTGGTCCAGGGCTCCTGTTCTTGCGAGCCCAGAATCGAATGGTTTCGCAGGAAGGGGAACAGGAATCCGAGCTTGTACCAGGCCCGCATCAGGCCCGCCGTCGCGTTGCCAGCAAAACCCGGCACGTCGGGGCCGTTGAACGGCATACCCGACACGCTCAGATTCAGGCTCAGGGCGATCGAGCCCTTCATGTGGTGCTCGTTGGAAACGTTATCTCCTGTCCAAACAGCGCTGTAGCGCGCCTGCCCCAAGTAGGCCGAACGCGAAAG
>CAYYUZ010000065.1:0-6285 GCA_964475005.1 uncultured Spirochaetales bacterium | reverse complement strand
TCCTTCAGGCTGAAATCGGGAAAGACCGTGTAACCAGGCCAGACAAAACCGACGAACTCCTGCCCTTCTTCAGTTTTGCAGAGGATGTCCCTCTTTTGTGCCTCAAGATACAAACCAAAGTCGGGGTCCTTGCGAAGCCCCGGATCAAGGATGGGCACGACCCGAAAGCCCCTGTCTTTCAGGGCCTTGAGTTGCGCTGGAGCATCGGGAAAGTGCTGAGGGTCGGTCGTGAACACCCTGTAGCCGTCCATGTAGGTGATGTCGAGCCACAGGCCGTCGTTCGGAATCTCCCGTTTTGTGAATTCGTCGGCGATCCGCTCCAAGTCAGCGGGTGATGTGTAGCCCCAGCGGGACTGGTGATGGCCCAACGCCCATAACGGCGGCAAGGGAGTCGTGCCTTGCAGCACCTGGATCTTCTGAACCAGGGTGTCGGGGCGGTCGCTGACCAGAATGAAGACATCGGGTTCTCCGTCGCGCGAACCGAAGTACAGTTCCGGCATAAACGGTATTGCCCCTGGCTGAAAGATCGGTTCGGGAGCACCTGTGTTCACGAATACGGGGTAGGGATTGTTGACCAAAAAGGCGACCCAGCGCTCTTGGATTTTGATGATGAGCACCGGAAAGGTCGCGTACATGGGGTCGGTGGAATCGTTGGCAATGGAGTCCGGGTAGAAGTCGGCAAACACATCAGTGTTCCAGAACTGAGTTCGTTTCTGCGACAGCTCAAACCCCAAATTCTTTTCACCAAGGCCATAGAATCGGTGGTCGGGGTTCGAAGGAAACGCGAACAGCCACTTGGTTCCGCAAACGCCAAAACCGCGGCCGGGAGCCGATGCCAGCAGCGGTTGGCCAGCCAGATTCACCACCAATTCTCCGGCCGCTCCCACCTTGACCTCGCTGCGCGAGGGCGTCGCGGCGAACGATGCCACCTCCAGCGACGCGGCGCTTTCCCCACCTCGCGGCCACCGGTCACCTCGCACCCGAACCCGGAAAACGTCGGATCCACAATTGGTCACCTCGACGCGCCTGGCCTCGGGTGTGTCAAAAACGAAGTTGGACGTGGTCTCGATTTTGTGAAAAGACATAGGAGCTCCTTGGAAGACGACCTCTTTGGTTTAGTCCATTCCAAGGAGTCTTTTCAAGGACCAGCTTTCAGGTCAGCCGAGAAAGGTCTTTCGGATCATGCCGATGAAACGCTTCACACCCACGAACTTGCGCAGGCGCAACAGAAATTTGGCATCTTTACCGGCCATGTAATGGACCTGCGCCTTTCCGTCGGTGGCGGCCTGCCAGACGACCTCAGCGATCTGTTCCGCCGTCGAGCGGTTTCCGGCGCGCGCGTTAAAAACCGCCAGGGCCTTCTCCACCATAGCATCGTAGGCCGGGTGTTTGGTGCGGGTCAGCGAGCGGCCTGCGAAATCGGTCGAGATGCCGCCGGGGGCAACGGTCTTGGCCAAGATACCAAAGGGAGCAAGTTCAAAAGCCAGACTCTCATTCCAGCCTTCCAGCGCCCACTTGGTCGCGTGGTAGACCGAGTTGAAGGGGAGGGTGATATAGCCGCCGATCGAGGTGACCGTAATGATGGTTCCCGATTTCCTTTCGCGCAGATGGGGCAAAAAGGCTTGGGTGACGCGCAGAACTCCCATCAGGTTGGTGTCAATCTGGCGGCGCAGGTCTTCGTCCGAGGCTCCTTCAAAAGGACCGGCCAAGCCATAGCCTGCGTTGTTGAGTACCACATCAATGGCGTGGCTGGTCAGAACCTGCTCGGCCGTCTTCTTGATCTGCACGGAATCGGTGACGTCGAGGGGCAATACGGTGATATTGGGATTTCCCGTCAGTTCGGGGGCCACCGGGTTGCGCATTGTGGCAATGACCCGCCATCCCCGTTCGGCGAACAGTAGAGCCGAGGCTTTTCCTAACCCGGAAGACGCGCCCGTGATAAAGATTGTCTTGTTCATTTCCATCTCCTTTGGTGAACACTTATTCGTCTAAACAGCAAAGAAAATCAAGGAGCGAGCCCCGCCAGGCAAAACTCCGCGGCTTGGTCGGCGAGAACCGAACGGTCGGGAGGCGCAAGGGACGCGGCTTCAGCGGCGGCCTCCTTGAGCACGGCCAACACAAACCGCAGGATGAGCTCGGGGTCCCACAGCCGAACGAGTTCTTCGCGCTGGCCGCGTAGAACCAAGGCTTCGACCGCCTCCATCGTCTCCCTGGTGGCGGCCCGGGTCTCCTCGTCAGCAAAACCGGACCGGTAGAACTTAGCTTGAAATCCGACCTCTGGGCGGTTTTCCACGAGGAAATTGAGCTCATTTCGGCAAATCAAGCGAAACGCCTGCCGAAAAGGCAGTTCAGGGGAGTAGCCTTCCAGCATGCGTCGGCCCGCGACGGTTTTCGTCCGGACGTAGAGGGACCGAAGGAGGTCCTCCTTGCTGGCGAAGTAGACGTAGACAGTTCCCACGGCCAAGCCAGCCTCGCGGGCGACCTTTTGAACGGTCAGCGTTTCCAGGCCCTCGCGGTCGGCGACTCTCAGGGCGGCAGAGAGGAGGGCCTGTTCCTTTTCGGGGTCTCTTGGCTTCACGAGGACAAGATAAGCGAATACTAGTTCGGTGACAAGTGCTCAGGTTCGGTCACCGGCTTGATCCATCGGTTCGAGCGGAACCGAAAGGTCGCCCCAACGGCCAAAAAGGCCTCGTTGGTCACCGCTGCCGCAAAAACGGCCCACACCGGCCAGTGGAAAACCTGAGCGGCCAGCAAAGCTGGCGGCAGGCCCAAGAGCCAGACCCCTCCAACTTCAAGATAGAGCGGAAACTTGGTATCGCCCGCGCCTCTGAACAGGCCGACGGTCTGGTGGTAGAGCAGACTGCGGAAGGGGAGAAGGAACGCGAACACCACCATGGTCGCCGTTGCCAAGCCCCGGGCCTCGGTGCTGATTTTGAACAGACTCGGCAGCCAGCCGGCCGAGGCCAGCAAGAAGAGGCTCAGCAGCAGACCCAAAGCCGTCGCGAACCTCAACGTCCGCCTCACCAGCAACCTGGTGCGGAAGATCCGTCCTGCTCCGACGAGGTTGCCTGTCATCGTTGTCGTTGCGTTCACCGAAGCGAACAGGAATAGCGTCAAGAACTGCCCAATGGTGTCGGTGATGCTGACCGCCGCCAGAGAAGCCGACCCCAAGTGGGCGTACACCGCCATCAGCGTGGTCATGCCCAAAGCCCAGCCAAAGTCGTTCACCACAACGGGCAGCCCCACTGTCAGAAATCTCTTGAGGAATGCCCGTGAGAAATGGAACAGTTCCCTGAGCCTGCCTGCGTTCGCTGTGTGGAACAGGTAGCTCAACGCGACGATGCCCGAGGCCTCGAGGAACCGCGCGATCACCGTGCCTGTTGCCGAACCGGCCACGCCCAGCGCGGGAACAGGTCCCCAGCCAAAGATGAGAAGGTAGTTCAGCGCGACATTGATCACAAGCGCGATCACGGTCATCGTCAGCGGAATCTTCACCCGGCCTGTCGACCGCAGCAGCATGGAGAAGCTGATCGTCACCCCGATGAAAGGAAAACCGAGCGATGAGATGCGGAGGTAGAGCGCGCCCAAGCGCCGGATCTCCTCGTCGTTCGTATAGAGGCCGATGAAGAAATCCGGGAACAACGAACAGACCGCGCCAAACACGAGAGCCGGCACCACTGCCAAAACGAGGACGGCTCCCTGGGTGCGTTTGACTCCTGCCAGATCCTTGGCTCCCCAATACTGCGCCGCGAAAACCCCGGCCCCCGAGCCGATGCCGTAGAGGAACAAGATGGCCAGAAACGTCAGCTGATTGGCCAGCGCCAATGCGCCAAGGGCCTTTTCGCCAAGCTGGCCCACCATCAGGTTGTCCGTCAGGTTGAGCGAGGTCGAGATCAGGTTCTGGAGGGCCATGGGCACCCCGAGGGTCAGCAGGTTCCGCCAGAAGGCCCTGTCGGAGAAGAAGAGTAGGTCGCGGAGTCGAAGGCGCATTGGGCGAGTATAGCAAACAAAAGTGTCAGTTACCGCCGCCTTGACTAATGGCCAGTGCCGCCGTATTTTCGGAATACATTAATAAAATAGTCAGGAATTAATTATATGAAGCGCTAAAGTTATATTTCAAGGACTGTTCCGGGCTGGGCCGTCTGAACCCAAGAGGAGTTTTCTATGCTTCGTTGCCTCTTCCTCGTTGGTTTGACGCTTCTCACCTTCGGAGCATTGCCCCTTACGGCCGAAGTCGAGGTCCTCAATTTTAACGATGGCGAAATCGTCCTAGGTACGCTTAAGAGTCTCTCTGCCGACGGAGCTCACTATGAAGTCTTCGGCAAGGAACGTGTGGTTCAGATATCGCTCCTTCTCCGATCAAGCAAGCGTCTCGACACCTTGGCTGGTAAGAAAGTAGAAGTGCTTCTTCTCGACGGAAATCGGATTGAGGGCTCCATCACGGACTACACCCCCGAGGTAGGACTCTTCGTCGACCTGGACTCCATTGGAACGTTGATGGTTCCAACGGCGACAATACAAGGTATCTACGACCCGGAGCGTAGAAAAGTCTTCTCGGGATCAGCTTTTCAGATCGACGCCATCGGGCGGTACTACTGGCCGCTCAATCCTTCGTTC
This sequence comes from uncultured Spirochaetales bacterium, assembly GCA_964475005.1. GTDB lineage: Bacteria > Spirochaetota > Spirochaetia > JABEVK01 > JABEVK01 > JAIFLN01. The sequence goes on along the minus strand of CAYYUZ010000065.1, from coordinate 1,668 downwards.
GGACCCTTTTGGGATGCTGCGGTCAGGTTGCAGGCTAAGGGGCCCCTCATCCGTGGGCTCTACTGGGGAGTCGACCTTGACTACGCGCCATTGAACTACCTGGGCTCGGCGCTGCTGACCTATAAGATCTATCAGCTGACACCTATTGTGGTCTACCAATTCTTTACTTTCCGCACGGATCCAGGACTTCTGTCCATCGTTGTTCCCTACGTCAGCCTAGGGACAGGGGTGTCCTTCTTGACGGCTGCAGACGGGCAGCCCGGCAACCATCAAAACAACTATGGGTCCGTGGTTCCCCACGGCATGGCCGAGGCCGGACTTCAATTGAAGGTTCCCGGGGGTGCCGGCATCACGATTTCAGAACGAGTTATGTCCATCTTGCAGAACGACGACGACTTCACCTCGGTCGGGTCTTCTCTTTCCCTGACCCTCGAATTCTAATCAAAAAAAGAGGTCTACCATGACCAATGCTGCCGCGGCGCTTTTCCTTATTGTCTCCCTCGCCACCTCGTGCGAAAACGACCTCTTGTCCCGCCCCCCTGGTTCGTCTGCCGTCAACCTAACAAAGGCTCCGCTCGTTGTTCCGAGCCTGACGTCGGCCACCATTGCTTGGAACACGAACGTTCCCACAACGGGCCAAGTGGATTTCGGCATCGTTTCAGGGACCTACACGGGATCAACCGTGATGACCACGGTGAGCGCAACGGCCAATTCGGCCTCTCTTCTTAACCTTGCGCCAAACCAGCACTACTACTTCAGGGTTAAGTCGTATTTGGCCGATCACCAGACAAACAGCGCCGAGTACGTGTTTGCAACCTCCAACCCGACGGCGACGCTCACGGCACCCGTCACGTTGACGCTCGGACAGTCCGCCACTGCCTTGGCTTGGTCAACCGATGTCGCGACGACGAGCCAAGTCGAGTACGGAACCTCGACGGGGGTCTACTCCTGGGCGAGCATCATGGATGCTGTCAGCGGGGCGACCCACACAGCGACGCTGACGGGTTTGACGCCTTCGACGACTTACTATTACCGTATCAATTCGTTCAACTCTGGCGTTCAAACCAACGGCTTGGAAGCAAGTTTCACCACCCTGGCCAACGCGGCCACCTCGTTGACTTTGGTCATGGCGCCGACGAGCACTTCGATGACAAGTTCGCTCACCAGTCTCAGTTCGGCAACTATCAGTTGGTCGACCAACCAGAACTCCCTCTCGCTTGTCCAGTTTGGTACCTCCTCGGGGGTCTACACTTCGACCACCGTTCTCGACACCATTGCGTCTTCGGCGCACGTTACCGTTCTATCGGGCCTGGCTCCGGGCACGACCTACTTCTATCGACTCCAGAATTTCTCTACTGCCTACACCAACCTGACGACAGCCGAGTTCTCGGTCTCGACGGCCGTCGCGGTGGAACCTACGGAAGCTCACAAGAACCGGTCGATCTGGATTGTTGGCGGACTTTCGGGTTCTGGCATCGGAACCACTGTCGGAAGCGTTGACCTCTACGACCCCGTTCTGAACGTCTGGTACCCGGCGGTCACGACGCTCCCGACTCCCGTCAGTTTCGCCGCGTACGCGGCAACGGCAGGAAAATTGTACATATTCGGTGGCTTTGACAGCAGTGGGATTGTCCAGTCCAAGGTCCAAGTTTACGACATCGCGTCCGA
>CAYYUZ010000064.1:0-21609 GCA_964475005.1 uncultured Spirochaetales bacterium | reverse complement strand
TCAAGACTTTAGGAGGCTCTGATCCTGGTTCAACCTTCAGCGGCTGGCTGGCCTCCTTAAGACCCGGAGACCAAGTCGGTGTCGGAACTCCTTTTGGTTGGTTCCGCCCCGGAGGTTCGCCGCAGGAGGTTTGGTTTGCCACAGGCACGGGGGTCTCGCCTTTCCTGGCGGCGTTGCGGGCCAAAGTTCCAGTTCGTCCCCTTGCATTTCTGGTCGGCGTCCGAAGTCCAGGTGAGGCGGTACTTCGGTCGTGGGTCGAGGAGAAGGCACCGACTCAGTGGGCGTTTTCGCGCTTCAACGAGGAACGCCACGAGCCCCGCCGCGTGACATCGTTCGCAGAGGAGGTTCCTGTTGAACCTCAAATCGGGTATTTTCTGTGTGGCAACCAGCGGATGATCCGAGAGGTGGCCGACATCCTGAAGGCGCGTGGAGCGGCCGCGACCCAAATTCACGAGGAGTTGTTCTTTCAATGAATGCTCACGTTCCTAAACCTGAATGGCTTAAGATCCATGGCCGCCGTACGGATGAATTCCGTGAACTACGACTCGCACTCAAAGAGCGGGGCCTGGCGACGGTCTGTGTTGAAGCCAGCTGTCCGAACCTGACCGAATGCTGGAGTCAGAAGACCGCGACGATCATGATTTTGGGTGATACCTGCACCCGCGGATGCCGGTTCTGTCAAGTGAACACCGGAAATCCGCGGGGGATGCTCGATCTCGGCGAGATAGCACACACCGTTGAGATGGTCGGCATCATGGGCCTCAAGTACGTGGTCATCACAAGCGTCGACAGGGATGATCTGGCCGATCACGGTGCCTCGCACTTTGCTTCTATTGTGCGGGCTGTCGGCAGGAGCCATCCTGATACAAAGGTTGAAGCACTTGTTCCCGATTTCGGGGCGGATGCCGGCCGCATGGAAGTCCTCGCCAAGTCCAGGCCGTACGTGGTCGCACAGAATCTAGAGACCGTCCGGCGCCTCACGCATCCGGTTCGGGACGTGCGCGCCGGCTACGAGACAACCCTGGCGTGTCTGGACTACTACAAGAAGGCCGGTTTGACGACCAAGACCAGCCTCATGGTCGGCCTCGGCGAAACCGTGGACGAGATTGCCGAGACTCTGGACGATCTGCGGGCCATCGGAACCGACGTCGTCACCTTTGGTCAGTACCTACAACCGACCAAACTGCACTTGACCGTTGAAAAGTTCTACACCCCGCAGGAATTTCTTGAGCTTAAGCACCTGGCTTACAAGAAGGGGTTCCGGTTTGTTGCGGCAGGCCCCCTGGTCCGCTCAAGCTACCGGGCGGCCGATTTTGACGCCACCGCGCCTCTGGAGGTTGTTCATGAATGAGCGCCGCTACTCACGAAACGGCGAGTGGGTATCCTTCGACGGACACCTCTGGAGGGTTGGTCTGGCAGCCTCGGCCGTGGAAGAGCTTGGAGAAGTCACGTTTGTTGAGCTCCCCTCTCTAGAAAGGTCTGTCACCGCAGGGACGGCGGTTTGTTCGATTGAGGCGGTCAAGGCCGCCGCGGATTTTTATTCACCTGTCGACGGACGAGTTTCTGCGGTCAATACAAGGCTCGGGCTCGAACCTGGCTTGGTCAACCTCAGCCCGGAACTAGAAGGGTGGATCTTTGCGCTGGAAGATGTGTCAGCTAGCAGCCTGGAAGTGCTCCTTGATGAGCGGGCCTGGCTCGAATGGGAGACAGGCCGCTGAACCGACCCTGGAGACTGATCACCACTGAGCCCGCGGCCGGCGACTGGAACATGGCCCTCGATGAGGCGTTGTCCGAAACCGTGCGTGCGGGAGGACTCCCCTTCCTGCGCTTCTATTCCTGGAACCCGGGAACCCTTAGCCTTGGCCGTTTCCAAAATCCCACCGACGGGCTTTCCGAAACAGCACAAGCCGTACCACGTGTCCGTCGCCCGACAGGCGGCGGCGGGATCTGGCACGAGGACGAACTCACCTACAGCCTGGCGTGTCTGCAGACCGATCTCAACGTCAAAGGTGTCAAGGCGTCGTTCGAAAAACTCTGCGGTTTTCTGCTCGACGCTTGGCAGGAGCTAGGGTGGAATGCGCATTTTGCAAAAGACGCCGGGGAACATCCGGCTCTAGGCGGCTATACACCTGCCTGTTTTGCAGGTCACGAGGAGTACGACGTCCTCGTAGACGGGAAGAAACTCGGGGGCAACGCCCAACGGCGCGACCGGGAAAGCCTTTTTCAGCACGGTTCGCTGCCGATGAACCTCGACTGGGAACGACTGGATGCGCTGTTCCTTCCCGGGTTTCGGCCCGAGCGAACCCTGACCACCGATTTGAGGTCCTCCGGATGGCTTGGCTCGACGGAAGATCTTATTCCCCTGCTTTCTGAGGCGTTCCGCCGACGCTTGGGCGTCGAATGGAAACCAATATCTGCGACTGGGCAGGAGTTGGCTCGGGCGAACGAGCTGATCCGGGAGCGTTTTGGGAACTCCTCCTGGACGGAATCCGGCGGCGGCAGCCTACGCTTGAAGACCCCCTGAGACGCTGGACTATCGTGAACCCCAAAGCGCCGCCAATGACCAGAATCAGCGCTACCCAGTCGCCGAACAGCACTTCAATCCTTCCAAAGGTCTTGGAGTTCGGATTTTCCGAACTGGTACGCCGAGGCGCAGTTGTGGCAGGTCGTTTCTAGGGGGAATGGGCCGTCCACGAGGATTTCTTGCCGGTCTTTGGCGGGAAGTCCCTTCAGAAACCGAGCAAATTTCTGCTTTGAACACGGGCAGAAGAACTCGACACGGTGGTTGGCCAGAACATGAGGCCCAAAATCAGAAAACCAGAAATCCAAAAGAGCCTTGGGGGAGTGGCTTTCGGCGGCATTTTCCCCGATGCTCGGCAGGCCGTAGAGTCTTTGGGCGATCGCCTCCCAACGGGAAGCGTCGAACCCTGGCATGGCTTGAAGGAGCAGTCCGCCCGCTCCCAACAAGCGGCCCTCGCGATCGAAAGACAGACTCAGGTCAAACGCCGTCGGTATCTGTTCTGACTGGTCGTAGTAGTGCGCCAAGCTCTGCGCCAGGGAAGCTGGGACATACTCAACCGACCCCGTGGAAGGGACACGGCTCTTCTCGGGTGTTCTTGTCACTTGGAGAACGCCTGAACCGAGGATTTGAGGCAGACTTGGGTCGGTCCAGTCTGCCGGGACCCGGATCGGGTTTTGATCAAGGTACCCTCGGACCTCACCGTAGGCGTTCGCATCGACGCTGAATCCTCCGGCCGGACCGTCGACCTTCACCGACAAGTTGAGCTTGTCCTCCCCTTCGAGCGACGAGGCCATCAGCAGGGCCGCCAGATACCCCTGCCCCAGGACGTAGGTCTCAAAAATACCTAGCTGGTGGTTTTGGGCCATTTCCTTTACCACAAGGTTGGCTTGGACATAGGCTCCTCGGATCAAACCTCCGTCGGCAACGAATTTCGTCAGCCTGTCGTTGCTACGGGCCACAAGATACTGCTTGTCGTTGAGGGCGAGGCGGGTCTTGGTCATGGTTGCAAAGATACTTCGCTGCAACAAATGGGGCAACCGCCCCGATTCTGAGGGCTCAAGGCGTGGAGTCTTGGGCCAAGGGGAGTCTAAGGAAAAACGTTGTCCCCCTCCCCGGATCGCTTTCGACTCGGAGGGAGCCACCGTTTCTTGCGGCAAACTCCGAACACAGGATGAGACCCAAACCGGTCCCAGGTTCCTTGGCCGTGCCAAAGGTGGTGACTTTGTGCTCAGGACGAAACAAGAGTTCCTTCCGTGCCGGAGCAATGCCGATTCCGGTGTCCGCGACGGTAAGTTCGATCATGGAGTCGACCCTTGTGGTTCCAACGAAGACCTTCCCGCCCGAGGGAGTGAACTTCATGGCGTTCGACAAAAGGTTGCGCAGAATGGAAACCACGGTGTAGCGGTCTGCCACGATCAGCTCGAACTGAACGTCGCAGTCGACCCCGATTTCTTTGCGTCGAAACGACTCCTCCAGGGGTTCCAGAGCTTCTTCCAGAAGGTAGCTCAAAGGTAACGGCTGGCGATCCAGGACGAGAGTTCCTGTCTTGGAAAGCCCCCAATCCAATAGCGTCTCCAGTAGCCTGTAAACGTTCTTGGCCGTCTGGTCCATGGTCAGAAGGACTTCCTGCAATTCGGCCGTGTCCAGCTGGGAAACATGGCTTAAGATCTCTTGAACCAAGGAAACGAAACCAGCAAAGGGATTCTTAAGGTCGTGGGCCAGTATCGAAAGGAAACGGTCGCGTTCTTGGTTTGCCAGCAACAGTTCTGCCGCAGCCTTCTCGAGGGCGACATTCTTGTCCTTGAGCGCCAAGTGGGTCCTCAGTCTCAACAGGAGTTCAGCACGGCGAAAGGGTTTCGAGACGAAATCCACGCCTCCTGCTTCAAATCCTTTGACGACCTCGTCTTCTGTACTCAGTTCTGTCAGAAAGATGATGGGGATCGCAGCGGTACGGGTAGAGTTCTTGATAGCTTTGGCGATGGAATACCCGTCGAGACCCGGCAAGATCACATCGAGAAGAACCAGATCAAAGACTTCGGAATCGAGAAGTCGGAAGGCCTGGTCGGAGCTTCCCGCTCCGCGGAGGAGAAACTCCTCGGAAGGCAGGATAGCCTGGAGAGTCAGCAGATTGGACGGTATGTCGTCAACGGCAAGGATTCTGTAGATGGCCCCGGTCGGCATGGCGGCTCCTATCACCAGTCTAGACTTACCCGGTCTAAAAAAAAAGCCCAATCGTCGTCAGACCAGGATTCCTTCCAGGGAAAAAGGAACAGCCCCTGTCACCTGGAGGCGGACGAAGGTCCCGATCAACGAGGCATCTTCCGAGGGGAAACGGACAGTGATTTTTCCCTCGGTTTTTCCAGAAAGGAACCCGCCCTTTCTGTCGTTTTTCTCAACAAGAACCTGGATCGTTTTTCCCACAAGGGCTTGGTTGTATTCCAGACTCGTTACCCTAAGGATCTCGGTCAAGTTCTCAAGTCTCTCTTTCTTGACTGAAGGAGGGACATCGTCGTCCCAGCGGGCCGAGGCGGCTCCCGGACGCGGACTGTATTGAGCGATGAAGGCCATCTGGTAGCGGAATTCCTCCATGGCGCGGCGCGAGTTCTCAAATTGAGCCTCGGTCTCGCCGGTGAACCCGACGATGATGTCTGTAAAAAGCGTGGCCTGGGGCAAAATCGACCGCACTTCAGACACCAGGGACCGGTAGCGATCCATCGAATGGTTGCGGTTCATACGGATAAGGACGTGGTCGTCGCCGGATTGAAGCGGCAGGTGGATCTGCTTCGCCAGCACATCGTGGCGGGCGATCGTCTCAAGCACCTCACGGTTCATGTCCTTGGGGTGAGGAGAAGTGAAATAGGTCCAGAAGGCTTTCTGGGACTCTTGCCCCAGTTTTCCTACTTCATCCAAAAGTTGGTTGAAGGACATTTCTTCACCTTTCTTGTCAAGTCCGTAAGAATTGACATTCTGTCCCAGGAGAGTGATCGACTTGTAGCCGCGTGAGACCAGTTCCTGCACTTCGGTCAAGATGTCACCCGAAGGACGGCTGACTTCGCGTCCCCGCGTGTACGGAACGGCACAAAAGGTGCAGAACTTGTCGCAGCCGTTTTGGATGGGGACAAAAGCTTCAAATCTCGAAGAATAGGCCGGCGCGACTTTCCAGAAGGGCTCAAGCGATGAAAGCCCCAGCTTGTCCCTGAGGCTGGCCGCAGGCGGGACGTGAACCTCCCCGGAGAATTGTGACAGAGGGCTGACAACGCCGTATTGCTTGAACCGTTCGGGCATTTTGGTGAGGTCGGCGATAGAAAAGACCACGTCAAAACGGTCGGCAAATTTCTCCTCATCGGCAGGAAGAATGCATCCCGATACGAAGGTGATCAGGTTTTCGGAGTCCTTGCGCTCGTTCCATTCGTGCACTTTGGAGTAGACCCGGTCGATGGCCTTCTGCCGGACCGAACAGGCCACGATTCCCAGGACGTTGGCCTTGGCTTCATCCTCGGTTCGCTCGAGTCCCATCTGGCCGAACACCGACTGGATGCGTTCGGAATCTGTCTGATTCATCTGGCAGCCCAGATTCATTATGAAGTACTTCAAGCAAGCTCCTAGAAATAGACCTCGGTGTAGATCCTCTCGGAGGAAACACCAAAACCCCGCAACAGGTCAAACGCGTCGTAGATCATGTCGCAATTCCCGCACAGGAAGGCGTGCGACTCGGGTAGGACCTTCAAGGATTTCAGCTGCTGGGTTACACGTCCGTGAAAGTCTCCTCCGGTTTCCCGGCTTACGCACGAGGTCACCCGATCGCGGACAAAGCCTTGTTCAAGGGGAATTTCGGCGCAGGACCGAATTCCGTGAAGCATGCGGTAGTTCAAATTTGGATGCGTTTTGACAAAACTGTGAAAAGGACTAATTCCGGTGCCTGTCGCCAGAAAAAGAAGCGGAACCTTGGAGGACTCCGATGCGTCGAGCGTGAAATAGCCGAAAGGCCCATCGACATGCAAAGTGTCTCCCTCCACCAGGGCGGCTAGGCGGCGGCTCATCATTCCCTGAGGGACTTCCTTCACCAGCACTGAGAGGTGCTCTTCTCCCTCGCCTGAGTAAATTGAGTACTCCCTTTGTTCTCGGTGCCCGGGAAGGCCAAGGCTGAGGTACTGTCCAGTTTTGAAAGCGAACGCTTGCCGTTCAAAGGTCAACAGGAAGCAGCCGGGTCCGAGCGGCTGGTTTGCAAGGACCCTGACTTCGGCGGAGGAGGCGCCCATAGGCTGTCAAAATAGAAGAAAATGACGATTCAAGTCAAGTTTTCAGAAGGTATCAAAGTCGTTGTTCAAGATGATGTCCTTCGCTGGCAGGCTGACCCGGGCGGCGGCGGGACTCGCCTTGCGCAAGAGGGAAGGCCCGTGAGGCGCGCTAGAGGTCGCGCCAGGACCGGGTGTCCGCGACCTGTGATTGTCCTGGCTTTGCGAGCGCGCCAAGGCTTTTTGGTAAATTGCGTCGCTGAGTTTGAACCGGGAAATCATACCCTTGAGCTGCTGGGCCTGACCCGACAGCTGCTCGCTGGCCGAGGCGCTTTCCTCAGCACTTGCGGTATTTGACTGTGTCACCTGGTCGATTTGATCCAAACCTCCGTTGATTTGTCCCATAGCCTTGGCCTGTTCCTGGCTGGAAGCCGCGATTTCTTCGAGGAAGTCCGCGACCTTGTTGGCGTTTCCCAGGATACCATCCAACTGTTCTCCGGTTTTCAGCGCCTTGACATTGACCTCTTGGATGCCGCGGATCGACTCCTCGACCATGCGGTTGGTCTCGTTGACGGCGGTGGCGCTTCGAACAGCAAGGCTCCGCACTTCTTCGGCTACGACGGCAAAGCCCTTGCCGTATTTTCCTGCGCGCGCGGCCTCCACATTGGCGTTCAGCGCAAGAAGGTTCACCTGAAAAGCAATGTCGTCGATGGTCTTGACGATGGTCTTGGTGTCTTCGGAACTCTTGGTCATTTTTTCGAGCAGAACCATAAGGTCTTTCATCTGCTGGTTGCCCTGCTGGGCGCTCAGCGAGGCCTGTTTGGCCAGCTGATTGGCCGTCATAGCGTTTTCGGCATTCTGCTTCGACTGACTATGAATTTCGTTGGAACTTGCAGAAATTTCCTCCAAGCTGGAAGCCTGTTCGGTAGCGCCCTGGCTAAGGCTCTGGGCCGCCGTGGAAACCTGATCGGACCCGCTGGCCATCTGGTCGATGGCGACATTCACCTGGGTGAGGATTTCGTTCAGGCTGTCCTGCATGCGCTTGAGCGACCGTCCTAGGCCATCATCTTCGCTTGCCAGAGGAATCTCGTCGGTCAAGACGCCGCTGGCGATGCTCTCGATCAGAGTTGCCTTCGCCTTCAAACCTTCAACCATCTCGTAGAACGATTCTATAAGCAGACCGAGCTCATCCCGGCTTTTTACCTTCTCCCGGTCAATGGCGAAATCGCCCATGGTGACCTTTTTCGAGAGTGAGGTGACCAGGCTCAGGGGACCCGTGATGCTCCTAATCAAGATCAGGGCCACGATAATTCCCAAGACGAGTGACGCCAAAAGACCGATAATGATGGTCCAGCTGGCCGCGGCAACAACGAAAGAATTGGAAACGGCCAGCGACTGGCTGGTCGTGACGCCCGCTACGCTTGTGGCCTCGGCAAGACCACTGAGTTCGTTTCCCGTTGCCAGCCTCTGAGCAGCCAGGTCATCGAGAACAGCGTTGGACGAGAGCCAGGAGTTCACGTCGTCCTGATACGCAGCGGCGGAGCGCTGAACTAGGGCCAACTGGTCTTTGTTGATCTGCTGAACTGTGACCAGAAGCGTCTGATTGATCAGATCGCTGATCTTTTGGAAGTTGGGCAACACCGCCTTGACAATCGAAGGGTCGCGGAGCGCTTGAGTCTTGAAATTGGCGATACGAACAGAGTCGCCGAGCGCCTTGATCTGATTTCCTATTGCGCTTTTGCTGGCTCTGGCTTGAAGAGCCGAGGTCCGGGCGCCGGCCCGGATGTCGGCCTCCCAGGAATTGGCCATGTTCACGACGTAGCCGTCGATGGCTGCAGAGAATTCTTTGGCCGATGCGTCCATCTTTTCGCGGATTTGACCAATCTGATCGGTAGCCGCCTTGGTCTTGGCCAATTCCTCGTCGTAGGCGGCCTTCGCGGCGCGGGCCTTGGGAAGGTTCTCGCGAAGTTTGACCAGTCTAGGCGACTTGTCCAGAAGCGCTTGGATGTCACCGAGGGCCTTTTCCAGGTCAGCCATATCTTTCATCGCGGAGTCGTAGTATTTAGTTTCTCCGGTCAGCCAGTAGCCTCGGGCGTCGACCATGGTCTTCAACGTGCTACGCTCCACTTGGTTGGCCAAAGTGGTTTCGGGAAGAAATTGCTGGGACAATTCGTCGGAGGCTCCTTGTATTGAAAGAAGACTGGTAATCGCCAACGCACCAACAATCACTGAAATTCCTATCAGAGTCCCCAGTCCAATGATTAGTTTGATGCCAATTCCGAATCTCTTTCCGTCAGTTTTCATCGAAGAACTCCTGTTTCCTTCCATCTAGTCTAGGTGGTTTGATGAAAAAGGAAAGACCCTGTACAATTTTTTCCGTGGAGCTGTTTGAACTTTCCGGAAAGAACTACGAACCCTTGGCTAGCCGCATGCGTCCCCGGACGCTAGACGAATATGTCGGCCAGGAGCACATTCTTGGACCAGGTCGGCTCTTGCGGCGTTCGATCGAGGCTGATCGTCTGACAAGCGTCCTATTTTCTGGACCCCCAGGGACAGGAAAAACAACGCTGGCCAGGGTTATTGCCCAGGCAACCCGGGGAGCCTTTCTTTCCGTGAACGCCGTTTTGTCAGGGGTCAAGGAAATCCGCGAGGTGATCGAGAAGGCCCAGGATTTTCGGAGGATCCAGGGAAGGAAAACCATCCTGTTCGTGGATGAGGTTCACCGCTGGAACAAGAGTCAGCAGGATGCCTTGCTTCCTTGGGTCGAGAACGGGACGTTCATTCTCGTCGGAGCAACGACGGAGAACCCCTTCTTCGAAGTCAACTCCGCGCTGGTCAGCCGTTCTCGGGTCTTCCAACTGACACCGCTTCAGGAGCACCACCTTTCGCAGATTGCCTCGCAGGCCCTCTCCGACCGGGAGCGGGGCTATGGTCGCTTTCTGATCCACTGGGAGTCTGGAGCCTTGGAACACTTGATCACCATGGCGTCTGGTGATGCGCGCAGCCTCCTGAACGCCCTGGAGCTGGCGGTAGAAACCTCCTGTTCTCTGTATCCTCCCCCCGACGGCTCCTCGATTCGAATTAGTCTGGATGCGGCGGAACAAAGCATTCAGCGCAAGGCCGTCCTCTACGACAAGGACGGCGACTACCACTTTGATTCGATTTCGGCGTTCATTAAGTCGCTTCGGGGCTCCGATCCTGATGCGGCCCTCTATTGGATGGCCCGCATGGTTCGTGCCGGTGAGGATCCTGACTACATCTTCCGGCGAATGCTTGTCTCCGCGTCGGAAGATGTGGGACTAGCCGATCCCCAGGCCCTAGCGGTGGTTGTCTCGTGCGCGGAAGCTTTTCGTCGCGTTGGGTTGCCCGAGGGGCAATTCCACCTAGCCCACGCGGCCTTGTACCTGGCGACGGCACCCAAAAGCAACAGTGCGCTTGGCTATTTCGACGCCCTAAAGCTGCTTGAAACGGAACAAGCCCACGCGATTCCTTCCCATTTGAAAGATGCAAGCCGCGACGCGAAGGCCTTCGGGCATGGCCAAAACTATCAGTATCCCCACGCCTTCAAAGATCACTGGGTCAACCAGCAATACCTCCCCGGCGGAATGGCGAGCCAGGTCTTCTATCAGCCCTCCGATCAAGGCTATGAAGGAAAGATTCGCGACCTCGTGGTTGAAAGGCGTGAGCTCGTGCTCGGTTCGGCGCTGGATTTCGAAGGCGAGGAAACCCTCACCTGGACGGACCCCAAGAATACACCCTGGACCAGACGGCTGGAACTCGCCGACAGCGGGCCCATGGCAGGATTGAGGTCCATCGTATTTGAAGAAGCACGGGTTCAGAGGCATCACGTCGTTTGGTTGCCTTCGGACCGAAACGGACTGCTTCTTCTGGAATCGCTGCGGCGGACCCCTGAGGGCCGAGTCTGGGCGAGCCTCCCCGATTCGACGCAAGTCAGGTCGGTTTCGGAGTATTTGTCCTTTGTGCCAGAATTCGAGAGACCTGTTTGGGGTGACCAAGGATGGGGAGTCTTGCCTCAGCCTAAGGGCTCTGAGGGTCTGCCTGTCTTCGACCGGATTTTGGCCTGGGGCCCCTTACTGCCACAGGGGTGGGTACCCCCGGGGCAGACCCCGCACCTAGTGGTCGTTGACCCGGATCACCGCGCGAGTTCACGGCTGACGGACTGGCTGCCGGCTATGGTGTTGGATGCAGACAGACTGCGCGCTCTCAAGGAGGCGGAAGCGGCATTCTTGGAGCAGTCTGACCACAGCTTGGTCCGACAGGAATGGAACTTGTCTGCTCGGTCCTGGACAACCGAAATGCCCCGCTCGCTGACCCGCGATGAATGGGCAGCCTGGTGGACCCCCGGGCATTTGGGAAAGTGGCCGAACTTTCTCCTTGATCTTGACCCGAGTTGGAAGGACGACCTGGACCGCCTCAAATTGGCGTGGCCGGGAACTTCTCTTGTGTGGAAGCGCGCCTGGACAATCTGGTCGCCGAGAGAAGCGTGAAGAATTTGCCGCTTCGGCAGAAGAGAGTCGCGCTGGCGACCTTGGGGTGCAAGCTCAATTAGTACGAGACCGATGGGCTTGCTGCCGGATTTCAGAATCTTGGTTGGCAGATCGTCTCGCTGGCACAGGAGGCTGAGGCCTACGTTCTCAACACCTGCACAGTAACCAATAAGGCCGATCGAAAGAGCCGAAACGCTCTTGGCCGCCTTCTGGCAAAAGGTCTTGCGTCCGTTGTTGTCGTTACAGGCTGCCTTGCCGAGAGTGCTCGGGAGAGCCTCGAAGGCCGGGAAGGAGTCGCGCTTGTCGTACCGAACCGGAACAAGAACCAAATTTCAGTATTGGTCGATGTTCAGTGGCGCAGTGCGGATTCCGCCCTCCCCCAATCCCGATCCTTTTGATTATCCGGTTCACGGGAAGATTCTCCACACGCGGGCCAGCCTGATGGTTCCGGACGGATGTGACAATCTTTGCAGTTTTTGCATTATTCCTTTCGTGGGGGGGCTGGCAACAAGTCGTCCGTCCGGTCAGGTGCTCGGCTATGGAATGGCTTGTGGGTCAGAAGCGAACCGTTCTGGTGGAAGCACCTGATTTCCCGAAGATTTCACAAACGCGGTTGGGCGGATTTACAGAGGACTACTTCCGGGTACAATTTCCTGGCTCGGGTCCAGGAAATTGTTTCGCCGACGTCAAGCTTGTCTCCTTGGTTTCCAAAGGCGAAGGCTTGATCTTCGAAGGGACTGCCGCGGAATGGGAGAAGCGTTCCTAGGCTTCGGTTCCATCGTTGGCGAGCTCAATAAAGGCCTGGGAGAAACTTTTCAGAAGCTTGAGGAAATCGCTGAAAGCCAAAGGTTTGCTGAAGTAGTACCCTTGAAATACCGTGCATCCCTGCTGAAAAAGCCAGTCGATCTGGCGTCTATTTTCGGTTCCCTCTACGATGACACCAAGATTGAGGTCACGCGCGAGTGCGACGATGGCTCGGGTCAAGGCCTGATCACTGGGACTGTCGGGAATTCCATCGACGAACGACTTGTCGATCTTGACCACGTCGATCGGCAGATCCTTCAAATAGCTTAGGCTCGAGTAGCCGGTTCCGAAATCGTCAACGAGGATCTTGAATCCGGCCTCGCGGAGTGTCGAGGCCTTGTGAATGGTGTCCTGAACGTTGTCCATCAGCCCGCTCTCGGTGATTTCGAGCTTCAAATTGGCCGGATCGACCCCCCGCCGCTTGGCGACATCCTTGACCAGAAACGCAATGTCCTCGTAGTTGAATTGCGCGCTTGAGAAGTTCACCGACACGGAAAGGTGCTTGAATCCGGCCTTCTGGAGGTCAAGAATGTAGGTGATGGCGGAATGAAGTATCCACTGACCCAGTGGGATGATGAGTCCTGTCTCCTCCGCAACCGGGATAAATTTAGAAGGAGGGATGAAGCCTCTGGTGGGGTGCTTCCAGCGGATCAGGGCCTCGGCCCCGATGATGCGCCCTTGGACTTTTGGCGTTCCCCAATGTCTCACCTCCACCTGAGGGTGAAGGTAGAGTTCAAACTGAGGTTTCTCATCGGGGTTGGCTTGAGATTCCAACGCCAGCAGAATGCCGTTTTGAAGCTCAACATTTTCGACCATCTGGTCCTTGAGTTCAGGTGTGAAGAGCTGAAAATCCACCCGGTTTTTGACGGCTTCCGAAAGCGCGATGTCGGCATGCCTCAACAAGGTCGATTTCTTGCGGCCGTGTTCCGGATAGAACGCGACCCCCAGGTTGACCCCCAAAGAGATCGTCAAACCGGCCATGACATGACTTTTCTCCACCTTTTCCACCAACTGTCGGGCGAGTTCCTTGATCTCATCGAAGTTCTCAAAAGTTTCGACGAGGATGAAGAATTCATCCTCGTGGGTGTGATAGATCCGTCCCCGCTCGCCCAGAACCTTCTTGATCCTGAGTGAGGTCTGGAAGAGAATCCATTCCGGAATTTTTGTTGAGAACGTTCTCTTTAGCATGCCGAAACTGTCGTTGAGCGCCATAAACAGGCCGGCTTTGGGACGGTTGGTTCCTTCCAGGATTGTCTCAAGTTCGCGGTTGAGAACAACGGCATTGGGAAGTCCGGTGTCAGGGTTGGTCGTCAGCTGAAGGTTGAGCCTTTCGGATCGTTTTCTCTCCGAGGAAATCGATTCTTCCAGCGCTTCGACGACTCTTTTCCAGTGGTGTTTTTCTGATTCGACAAGCAGACCCAAGGCTCACCTCTTTTGCGATGAACGGCAGTTAGGGCAGATGCCCTTGAAATGGAGCTGAGCCTCTTGAACGTCAAAATCCTTCAAGATGTCTGGGATGGAAATCTCCGATGCGGAAATGTCGTAGATCTTCTGGCAAACATGACAGTGAAAATGGGCGTGATGCGGTTCAGAAAGATCGTAGCGGGCCTCGGCGCCGTCGACCTGTACCGGAATAACGATTTTTTTTTCGAGGAATAGATTAATGGTGTTGTAGACCGTCGCCCTGGAGAGGTTGGGAATTCTGGGGTGGAGTTCGGTGAAGATCCGGGAAACCGAGGGGTGTTCGGTTGTTCCCTGAAGAAAGTCCAAGATAGAAACGCGTTGAACCGACGCCTTTATTCCCTTCTTTCGGAGATAAACGTCGGAGCGGTCTGCAATTGTTTCCATGTTCACCTCCTCTTCTATTTAAGCTTCCGACGGACTGTCCGTCAAGGCTTAGGAAAGCCAGCCTTGAGACTGAGTCCTGTCACAAGAAAACGCAGGGGCTGTTTTGCGCCCTGCCAACCCGCCGGCTGAACCAAGATGAGTAGCGCGACTCGTCCTTCATAGGGAGACGGCACGAAACCCAACAGGGTCGCCCACCGCCAGAACCCGGAACCCTCACTCACGGTCTTCAACCCTCGGCCAGTCGAATTGACAGCAACTTCCAGACGCTCAATCCAGGTAGGGTCGTCGGATCTCCTTGTTGAACGAAGACTTAAACTATAGAAATCTTCCCCAAGAATCAAGGGGAAGGTCCCGAGTTGAAGTTCGGTCGGCTCGAGACCGAACTGCCCAAAGACCCGCTGCACTTCGGTCTCGTGCAAGGGCCACCACGCCGCTTGTCCGTCCTGGTCTCCCCAGTCAGGCCATTGTTGTTCCCAGAGAACTTTGTCTTCGACCAGATCCATGACGCGTATGCGCACGTTCCTCTGGCCCTGGTCGGTTTGACGCCGTTCAAGGTAGGCAAAGGCGTTGTTGCGGCTCCAGCCCAGCGCCCACAGCTGATCTTCTAGCGGCACAGGAGGCTCTCCCGAAGGGCGCCCCTTTCCCAGAAGGTGGCTTGTCTCCAATGGCGGCGGGAGCGGTAACGCACCCGCCGCCACCGAAAGGACGAAGAGGAAAAGAAACCGAATCACTTGAGGGCAATTCCTGAAAGCCAGGCCAAGATCGAAGTGAGGGTGTACAAGAGAAAGGTTTTTGTCACTGAACCCATGTTGGAACCTTTGGTGGAGTGGGAGAACCCTCGGTGGAACGTGCCGCGCCAGAGCGGGATGGAAAGAATAACCGCTAGCACATCGCTGATCAGGAACGTCCACGGGAGAAAACCAAGGACGGACAACACGCCGGAGGCCGCGTAGGCCGCAAGAGGCAAGATGACCACAAGGCTGGTTGTCTTGCCTCCCCACAAGATGGCAAGGGTGCGGCGTCCCGCGGCGGCATCGCCTTCCCTATCGCAACAGTTGTTGACGACGAGGATCGAAGCGATGAAGAAGAAGCTGGGAAGACTGATCAGAGGGACTCTCCACCAGTCATCCACGGTCCAGCTGACCGGGGCGGTCAGCACAAAAAAGACGACCACCCACAACACAGTCCCGAGAAAGAGTCCTGCCAAAAGCTCTCCCCAAGGCGTGGAACTCAACGGACGCGTCCCCCCGGAATAGAGGAATGCTACAGAAAAGCTGGCCACTCCCAGAACCAGAAGCGGCCAGCCGGTCCAAAGAACCAAGAAGAGACCGAGGACTGCGGCAAAGGAAAATAGACCCAAAGCCGTCAAGAGCGCGTACCCGGGAGGAACCCGTTTGTGGACTAGGACCTTGTCTTCCTCCCGATTGGTGTCGGCCAAGTCGACACCCCTCTCGTAGTCGAAGAAGGTGTTGAACGCTGTGGTTCCCATGTCAACAGCAAGAACCGCCGCAAAAAGAAGCGCGGCCTTTGCCCAAGGAATAGACCCAATAAACCAAAAGCACGAGAGGGTTGCCAGACAGAACGTCGATACGCTGACGATCTTGGTCCGAAGTTCGATGATGCGGAGGAAGGCGTGCCATGTCATGCTCACCATGTATAATGCGTTTCCAGACCGTTGTCCACAAAGGCCAGGGGCTCGCTTGTTCAACGGCTAAAAGTCAGGAGAAACCGTCGGCTGCAGCAGAGCCTTGGTCGAGAGCAGCCCGCAGGCCGCATAGATATCTTGGCCCCGGCTTCGGCGGATGGTTGCCGGAACTCCTTTCTCCGTCAAAGCGTCACGCATCCGCGTTAAGGCCTTGTCGTCAGAGCCCTGCAGTGGTGTGCCGGGAATAGGATGAAATCGGATGAGGTTGATCCGAACTTTCAAGCCATGAAGAATCCTGACCAATTCCTTCACGTGCCGAGGTGTGTCGTTGACACCGGCAAAGGCAATGTATTCGATACTCAACCGCCGCGCATCGGTCTTTTGGATTGTCTTGAGAAACGCCAGAATATCCGAAAGAGCGTGGACGTTTTGTATGGGGAGGATTTGCCGTCGTTCTTCTTCAAAAGGGTTGTGGAGCGACAAGGCGAACCGGACTTTAGTTCTGGCGAAGAATGTTTCCAACGCGGGAAGCAGCCCGATGCTTGAAACTGTGATCTTCTGGACCCCGAGGCCCAATCCCCACTCCGCGGTCAGAATTTCAAGACTCTTGAGCGTGTTTTCGAGATTGTCGAGAGGCTCGCCCATTCCCATATAAACCACGTTTGTCAGTTCAGCACCCTCGGGCAGGCTTCGAATCTGGTTGAGGATTTCATTGACGCTCAAGTTAGCCTGGAACCCTTGTTTTCCGGTCATGCAGAACAGGCAGCCCATCTTGCAGCCGACCTGGCTCGATAGACACAGAGTCTTGCGGTCGTCATCAGGAATGTAGGCCGCCTCGACGAAACGTCCTGCAGCCGGAAACAAGTATTTCTTGGTTCCGTCAACCGATGCGTCCACGCGGCTCGGGGCCGTAAGGCCGAGGGTGAACTCCTGAGTCAGCCGTTCCCGGAACGCCTTCGACAGGTCGGTCATTTCGTCGAAGGCACCAACCTGTCGCCGGTAGAGGTTCTTGGCGATTTGCAGCCCAACGAAAGGTTTTTGCCCAAGATCCTCAGCGAGCCGCCGAAGTTCCTCAAGAGTCTTTCCAAACAGGGGAACGGCTGGGGTCACTAGAAATACACCTCGGAGACGATGTTTCTGAACGGCACTCCCTTCCGGATTAAAATGTCCCTTGCTTCTACGATCATCGCAGCGCTACCGCAAAGATAGTAGGGGCGGTCCGACGGCCATTCACGGTTTTCCAGATAGGCAGTCAACCGTCCAGAAACCAGTCCGTTGCCTGAGTCGGAACTTGCGCAACGAACGTAGCTGTCTCCCAGTTGGCGTGAAAGCAAATCTTGACCAAAGAATTGACTCCTGGTCCTCGCACCCTGTATCAGGCATTTTTCCTGGCTCTGTCCCGATAGGACCATCGACAGGAACGGAGCGACTCCGGTTCCGTTCGCGATCCACATTGCAGGACCGGCCGATCCTGTGAAAGAACCAAACGGAGCGCTGCAGTACAATCGACACCCCGGTTTGACGGCCTGCAGCTGACGGGTAAGCCAACCATCGGGGGCCAAATTGAACAGCACGCCAGCTTCTTCGTCCTCCGATCCCGTGGCCAGGCTGTAGAGCCTTTGCTCGCCGGCTGGGAGAACGCTCAAGGCCACAACCTGCCCCGGAAGAAAACGAAAGTCCCGCTTCCAGAAGAGGGTCCAAGCCTCAGAACCAGAGGACTCAACCCGGGTCACATCGACGGGGTAAACAGGTAAAGGCATGGCGCAAAGGTACTCACGGCGCCCTGCCGTGTCAATTTAGCCCAGTTCCTAGATTACCGTGCCATCGGGTATCACTGCATTCTTGGGAACCACGACAATGCTGTCGCGTATTGAGTAGTTTGGTCCATCAAAGTTCTCAAGTTCGCCTTTGTTGGTGATCACACAATTCCGGCCAATTCGTGCATTCTTGTCAATAATGGCGTTTCGGATGACAGTCCCTGCACCAATTCCAATGTCGGGAATCCCTTTTGCGGCGTTGGCCTGACGTTCCTCGGCCGTTTCGTAGTCGTCGGCTCCCATGACAATGGATTTTTCAATGTCGGCGCCATTTCTGACGATGGTGCGGATTCCAATAACGGCCTCTTTCAGCCGAGTCTTGTGGAGGACAGTTCCGTCACAGACAAGAGACTCGTCAACTGTGCACTCCGTGAACCGGCTGCAAGGAAGGTATCGGGCGTGAGTGTAGATTTGGCTTCCGTAGAAGTCATACTGCGGATTCTTGCTGGCAAAGTCGAGGTTGGCTTTCCAGAACGACTGAATCGTTCCTACATCCTCCCAGTAGCCGTTGAACAGATAGCCTCCGACCCTCTTAGTCTTGATTGCCGTAGGGATGACCTCCCTTCCGAAATCTTTCCAGTCGTTGTCGAGAAGTTCCAGGAGGGTATCAACATTGAACAGGTAAATTCCCATCGACGCCAGCCACTCTTTCTCGGGTTCAATCTTGGGGAAGGTCTGCCGGATGAACGAGGTGGTCTTGAGGCTTTCAAGAAGGCCGTCTTCCTTTGGTTTTTCGACAAACTCGCTGATGAGTCCGTTTTGCATTTTGACGATGCCAAAACCCTTGGCATCCGCCTTGTTGCAGGGAAGAACCGACACCGTCAGTGCGGCCTTCGACTGTTCGTGATAACGGAACATTTCTCGGAAATCCATCGTGTAGATTTGATCGCCCGATAGGATAAGCACGTGTTTAACGTTCTTGAAGGAGGTGAAGTGCTTGATGTTTTTGCGAACCGCATCGGCCGTGCCTTGATACCAGCCAGCGTTGTCCATTGTCTGTTCCGCGGCCAAAATATCGACGAAACCGTCGTGGAACTGGTCGAACCGATAGGTCTGGTTGATGTGTTGGTTGAGCGACGCCGAGTTGAACTGCGTGAGGATCAGGATTTTATAGATTTCAGAGTTCAGACTATTGCTGATGGGAATGTCAATTAGTCGGAATTTCCCTCCAATCGGTACGGCGGGCTTGGACCGATCCTTGGTCAGCGGATAAAGGCGGCTCCCTTGACCACCTCCGAGAATCAAGCAAATTGTGCTTTCCATCATGGTTGCGGCTCTCCTCTGATTCCATTCTCACCCACAGCTTCAAGAATGTAAACAAAAATGACGTCGGCGTCCTATACTGGGGGTATGCAAAACCGAATGACCGTTCTGATGGTGGCAGCCGAATGCCGGGGGGTGGCGAAAGTCGGGGGGTTGGCCGATGTGGTGTTCGATTTGTCTTCCCGGCTTGCGGCTTCCGGCCACGAGGTACTTGTGGTGCTCCCCTACTACACAGACCTGCCTCTCGCCAAGTCGGGGCGAACTGAGGTTCAACTGGACTTTCTGGTTCGCTTTGAGGGCGAAACCCAGCCGGCGAGGCTCCACAAAGCCCTTGTTGACGGTCTCGAAGTCTTCCTCGTTGAAGCCGAACTGTTCCGGGGCGGGGTCTATATCGATTCGGGACGCCACGGCAAAGGACCGTTTGAAGACGATGCGAGGCGGTTTGCCTTTTTCAGCGCGGCTGTCTGGGAACTGGTCAAGCACCACTCCCCGTTCTCTGAAATCCGGATTATCCACTGTCACGACTGGCACACCGCGCTGATTCCGCTCATGATCCGTCTTGAGGGTCAAGACGCCCGATATCGTACGCTGTTCACTATTCACAACCTGGACTATCAAGGAACCCGCCCCTTTGACGATGCCTACGCCCCAGGGGCCAGTTGGAGGCAATGGTTTCCCGAGCGTTGGGAAGCCTTCCAGCGATCTTCCTGGGTCAAAGTTGTTTCTGACCCCGTCGCGGCACACTGTTTTAATCCGATGCGGTGCGGGGTTCGCTGTTCTGACGCTGTCAACACGGTCAGCCCCACGTATGCCCTTGAGATCACGCAATCAGACGACGTCGCGGCAAACTTCCTTGGGGGGCGAGGCCTGGAAGGCGATTTGAGGTTGCGGCGCGATGAGGACAGACTCTGGGGAATTCTGAACGGCCTTGACTATGCGGTCTTCGATCCCAGCAAGCTTGATCCTTCCTTCGATGCTCAGTCACTTGAAGTTTTGGGGCGGCGCCGAGTCCATCAAGAAAGGCTCTTGGCAGATCTCGAACAGAGCGTTCAGACCCTTGAAATTCGGCACGGGGAACGATTTGTCAATGCCACCAGGGTTAAGCGGCACCTTTCTCAGTTCGCCAAAGCAGCGGCGGGCCTTCCTCTGACGGTCTGTGTCACAAGGGCCGTCAGTCAGAAACTTGGAATATTCACGGAAGACTACCGGCAAGGCGTTACAGTCGCTCAAGCGTTTCTTAAGCTTGGCACTGCCCTTCTAGTGCTGGGAAGCGGGGAGTTGGCCGAAAAACTCGAACCTCTCAACGACGAACCGGGAAGTCTCTTTATTGATGTTTTCGACGCTGGGTTTGCCAATGGCCTGTACGCCGCAGGTGACCTGTTTCTCATGCCAAGTGATTTCGAACCCTGCGGGATCAGCCAACTGATGGCCATGCGTTACGGGTGTCTCCCCCTGGTTCACGACAGAGGAGGACTGCACGATACCGTCGCCGACGGGAAGACCGGATTTGTGTTCCGCGGAACCACCCGCGAGAACGCGAAGAAAGCCTTTCTCACTACTGCGGCCAGGGCCTTGAAGGCCGTTCGCGGACCCGATCAGGAAGCCTTGATCCGGAGAGCGCTCGGCCAAAGGTTCGAGTGGACGCAATCCGTTGTCGAATACGAAGCGATCTACACCAAAATCTCGTCCCCGCGCCTTGACCCGACGAGTCCGGCCTAACTACTATCGGATTGACCCCATTTGGGGAAAGGAGCTCTTCTTATGAAAAAAATCGCATTCTTGATGGCGGCTTTTTTTGCCTTGGCCGTACCCGCTCTGACCTTCGCGCAGTTGCAGGTTGGCATGGTTACCGACTCAGGGACGATTGACGACAAGTCGTTCAATCAAGGGACCTGGGAAGGTATTCTCAAGGCTGGAAAAGACTTGGGCGTCAAGACGAAGTACCTGAAGCCCACAGGAACTACCGAAGCCGACTATGTTAAGGAAATCGGAAACCTCTACGACGCGGGCTACCGGTTCATCGTTACCCCCGGGTTCAAATTTGAATCGGCGATCTTTATCGCCCAGGATAAGTACCCGCAGGCCAAATTTGTTCTGATCGACGGCAGCCCTAACAACGGCGCTTTCGACAACACTCGCAAAGAAAAAGTCGGAACCAACACGGTTGCGATCTTCTTTGCCGAACATGAATCCGGCTTTTTGGCCGGTGTCGCCGCCGCTCTGCAGATCAAGACCGGCGAGTTTGGCTTCATCGGCGGGATGGAGATTCCCCCGGTGCAGAAGTACAACTGGGGCTTCCAGCAGGGCGTGGCCTACGCGAACGCCAAGTTCGGAACCAAGATCACCATCAAGCCTGAGAACGTCATCTATCAGGGAACTTTCAGCGACGTGGCCGCCGGCCAGCAGCTCGCCGCTCAAATGTACGACAAAGGCGTTAAGGCGATCTTCGCCGCTGCCGGCGGTGTCGGTGTCGGCGCGATCAACGAAGCCAAGGCGCGCGCCACCAAAGGTGTCTGGATCGTCGGCGTCGACGCCGACCAATACTCGCAAGGCGAATACACCACCGGGAAGTCGATCATCTTGACCTCCGCCATGAAAGGTGTTGACGCTGCGGCCTTCGCCGAAATCAAGGCCGAACTGGCGAAGAAATTCCCCGGCGGACAAACCATTGTCTTCACCGCAGCCAACGACGGCGTTGGAATTCCCAAGGTCAATCCGAACCTGAGCGCCGACACCAGCAAGAAAGTTGCCGATGTCCTGGCCCTGCTCAAGGCCGGCAAGATCAAGGTTTCCGCCGAAAAGGGCGATTTGATCAAGTAGAGTTCCTTTCGAGAACCAACAGGGGCTTCAAAAAAGCCCCTGTTTCTTTTTGAACCCACCGATTATCATGGTCCTGGAGGTGCCCCGATGCAGCCAGTCGTTGAGATGTTGGGCATAAGGAAAGAGTTTCCAGGTGTCGTGGCCAATG
>CAYYUZ010000063.1:0-21658 GCA_964475005.1 uncultured Spirochaetales bacterium | reverse complement strand
GGCGATGCCGGCCTTCAGTTCAGCGTCATCGATGATTCGGCCCTGCTCGAAATCGACAAGGAACATTTTTCCGGGCTGCAGACGGCCCTTTTGCCGGATATTGGACTCGGGAACTTCCACGACGCCGACTTCGCTCGCCATGATGACAACGTCGTCTTTGGTGACGTAGAAGCGGCTGGGGCGCAGGCCGTTGCGGTCCAGTACGGCGCCGATGACCTTGCCGTCGGTGAAACTGATCGAAGCCGGACCGTCCCAGGGTTCCATGATGGCGCTGTGATA
Source organism: uncultured Spirochaetales bacterium (assembly GCA_964475005.1). Classification (GTDB taxonomy): domain Bacteria; phylum Spirochaetota; class Spirochaetia; order JABEVK01; family JABEVK01; genus JAIFLN01. Next base: position 21,379 of record CAYYUZ010000063.1, on the reverse strand, counting down.
GCGGTAGAACGCTTTCTTGCCCGCATCCATGGCGGCGTGATTCTGCCAGGCCTCGGGAATCATCATCATGACGGCTTCGGGGAGGCTCCGTCCGGCCAGCAGCAAAAGCTCGAGCACGTTGTCGAAATCGCCCGAGTCGGAAAGGTCGGGCTCGATGATGGGAAAGGCCTTCGCCAGGTCCGGGCCGAACAAGGCGCTCTTGAGAGTCTTCTGCCGGGCGAACATCTTGTTGATGTTGCCCCGGACTGTGTTGATTTCGCCGTTGTGGCTCATGTAGCGCAGCGGCTGGGCGCGGTCCCAACTCGGGAAAGTGTTTGTGGAGAACCGGCTGTGAACCATAGCCAGATGCGTGATGTAGTCCGGATCGTCCAAATCCTTGGCGTAGTAGGACCAGACCTGATCGGGGGTCAGCATTCCCTTGTAAACGATGACTTTCGTTGAAAGGCTGCACACGTAGAAAAAGGAATCGGCATCAAACTCGGACTTGCCGCGCAGGCGGTGGACGGCCATCTTGCGAACGAGAAACAACTTGCGGTCGAAGCCATTGGAGTCCAGACCCGCCGGAGCTCCGACAAACAGGGTCTCGACAACAGGTTCCGAAGCCACAGCGGTGGGACCAAGCGCCCGGTTGTCGACAGGGTTCTTCCGCCAGCCAAGAACGGTGAGTCCCTGAGCCTCGGCAAGCTTGCCAAATTCGCTCCGGCACGCCTCTCTTTGCGTCTTGTCCTGGGGAAGGAAGACCAGCCCCGCTGCCCACGACCCGCGCGCGCCAAGCGTGATCCCCGCGTCACGCTTGGCGACTTTTTCGAGGAACTCCCAGGGCAACGCCGTCAGAATGCCCGCGCCGTCGCCTGTGTTCTGTTCGGCGCCGCGGGCGCCGCGGTGATCCATGCGGCAAAGGATGTTCGACGCATCCTGGAGAATCTTGTGGCTCCTTTGGCCTTTGATATGGGCAAGAAAGCCCACGCCGCACGAGTCTTTTTCAAATTGGGGGTCGTAGAGACCCTCGCTGCCCGGTCGTTTGACCATCGCCATCACTCCCCCTTCGGCCCTGAGCATCACATACTGCGCAGGAACGGAATGTTCAACAGTTCGAAGACGTTCTTCATGACACAAAGGACGGCCCTGGACAGCCTAAGCCGCCCGGCCGTCAAAGTTGGATTGTCCGCATTCAAGACAGGCAAGTCGTGGTAGAACTTGCTGTACGCCTTGGCTAGGTCGTAGGCGAACCCGGCGACAATGCTCGGGTCCTTGGCCAGACCCGAGGCCTCAACCACATCGGGAAATTGACCCAGGAGCTTCACAAGGTCCCACTCCTCCTGGGTCGACAGAAGAGAAGAATCCCATTCGATGTCGCCCGCATTGCCTGCTTTGGCGAGCATGGAACTGATCCGGGCGCCCACGTATTGCAGGTACGGTCCGGTGTTGCCGTTGAACGAAAGAGTCTCCTTGGGATCGAAGATCATGTCTTTCGACGGTGTCGCCTGCAGCAGGAAGTAATGGAGAGCTCCCAGGGCGATCAGTTCGGCGGTTTTCTCAGCGCCGTCAACCTCGCCTTCGCGGCCTTTCGACCGAATCTCTTCAAGAGCGCCTTCCTTCAAGTCGTCAAGAATGTCATCGGCGTCGGCTGTGGTTCCGGACCGGCTCTTGATCCGGCTCCCGTCGGGAAGCTTGACCATGCCGTAGCTCAAGTGGAAGAGGTTCTCGGCCCACTGATAGCCCAGAGTCTTCAAGACGTAGAACAGCACCTTGAAATGGAAGTCCTGTTCGTTGGCCACGACGTAAACAAGTTGATTAAAGGGCCAATCAGATTGCCGGTGAACGGCGGTTCCAAGATCTTGCGTGATGTAGATGGAGGTCCCGTCGGGGCGCAGCATCACTTTGACCGCGTTGGCTTCGTCTTCGGCCCTGTCTTTCCACGGAAGGTCGATAACAACAGCGCCGTCGTCGCGTTTGCGGAAAACGCCGCTGGCCAGGCCCGCAGCAATGACGTCTTTTCCCAGCACGTAGGTTTCACTTTCCCGATAGAAGCGGTCGAACTTTATCCCTTGCCTTGCGTAGGTCAGGGTGATCCCCTCGACCACCCAGCCGTTCATGGTTTCCCAGAGCCCGCGTACGGCCGGATCGCCGGCCTCCCAGGCCAGCAGCATGGCTTGAGCCTGCGCTTCAATGCTGGGGTCGGTCTCGGCCCACCGTGCGTACTTCACGTAGTAGTCGCCGACAAAGCGGTCGGGCTTGATGCCCTCAGACGTGGGCGTGGTGCCGCCGCCGAATTTCTGGTAGGCCAGCATCGACTTGCAGATCTGAATGCCGCGGTCGTTCATAAGGCTGACCTTGTGAACCTCGGCGCCGTTGGCCGCCAAAATCCGGCTCATCGATTCCCCGAGAATGTTGTTGCGCAGATGACCGATATGGAGAGGCTTGTTCGTGTTCGGGCTTGAAAACTCAACCATGACCCGGTCGCCCTTCAAAGCCGGCGTCCGTCCCCACTGCTCGCCTTCCGACAGCACGCGCTCCACAACGGACGCCGTGATGCCGGAACGGGAGTAGCGAAGGTTGACGTAAGGCCCAAGGGGAAAGATCTCGGCTTCGGCCGAAAAGGATGCAAGGGCCGCCGCCACCTGCTTGGCCAGGAGAGGGGGGGCTTGCCGGAGAGCCTTCGCATAGCTGAACATGGGAAAGGCCAGATCTCCCATCTCGAGCTTGGGGGGAACCTCGGCGACAACCTGCTCTAGACAGAGGGTCTGGCCGATGGGGGAGTAGAGGCCCTCAAGAACAGAATGGAACCGTTGCTTCCAAAGGTTTTGAAGATTCTTCATACAACGAGAAACTAAAACATATTGAGGGTTAAGGTCAATGGTTTCAAAGAACAGGAAAAAAAATGAAGGAAAAACCCTTGCGCTTCAGTATTGTTTGCTTTTTTGCAAGAAAAAATGACGATATTTCGTACTATTTGTAAAAAATACTAAAATGTACCGAGCAATTTAGCATTTTATTCGCTATTTGAGCAACAAATGCGAGAAAAACACCAGATGGTGGGTTCCGTCGCTTCCCGCCACGTTCCCGCCCGGCAAATTTCCACAATTTCGATTGCCTCCTGACAGGCGTTCTCCTAGAATGATGGTGTGACCACCACCCCCGAAGGAGATTTGGAGTTTCTTCCCGAAGAGATTCCGGTCCCCGCCTCCACCGCCATCCCCTGGAAACTCCTGGTTGTCGACGACGAGCCAGAAGTTCATCTCATCACGCGGATGGTCCTTCAAGACTACATCTTTGAAGGCAGAGCCCTGACCATTTTGGAAGCCCGCTCGGCCGAAGAAGCCAAAGGCCTGTTGATGGCCCACCCCGATATAGCGGTCATCCTCCTGGATGTTGTGATGGAAACCGACCACTCAGGTCTCGACCTGGTCCGATGGATACGGCAGGACCACGGAAACTTTTTGGTCCGGATCATCCTGCGTACCGGGCAGCCAGGGGCCGCCCCCGAAAAGAAAGTGATCCTTGAATACGAGATCAACGACTACAAATCCAAGACCGAACTGACAAGCATCAAGCTCTTCACGGCCGTCACGTCGGCGATCAGGGCTTGGCGCGATTTGAAAATCATCAAGAGGAGCAAGGAAGGCTTTCAGAAGATCGTCAACGCAAGCCGGGAGCTGTTCGGTTCTCGTGCGGTCGGCCACTTCATCGAGGGGGTTTTGACCCAGTTGACCTCGCTGCTCTATTTTGACGACGAGTCCCTCTACCTCCATTCCGAGGGACTGGCCCTTCAAGGCAGCGCTGAAGAATACCGCATTGTCGCCGGAACTGGAACCTTTCATTCCCTGGCCGGCGGAACTCTCGACACGGTTCCGGATCTCGAGCTGAGGGGACTGTTGACCGAGGTGATTCGAGACCAAACCAGCCGGTTCGCGGACAACTACTACCTTGGCTTCTTTTCGCAGGAGGACAGCCACCAGCAGCACATTCTTGTTCTGAGGACCTCCGAACCCATCAAATCAGTCGATCAGGAAATCATCGATCTGTTTGCCACCAACGTTTCGGTGGCTCTTGAAAACGTGAACCTGAACCAGAAGATCGAATCTACCCAGAAGGAAATCATCTTCACTCTGGGCGAGGTGCTTGAATCGCGTTCGAAGGAGACCGGCAACCATGTGCGGCGTGTAGCGGCCTTCAGCTACCAGTTGGCCAAACAGGCCGGAATGACAGAGTCCGAAGCTCAGATGATCCGTCTGGCCAGCCCCATGCATGACGTCGGCAAGATCGGCGTGTCCGACTCCATTCTCAACAAGCCGGGCCCGCTGTCTCCTGAAGAACTGACGGAAATGCGCAAACACACCCTCGTGGGCTACGAAATTCTGCGCTACGGCGGAAGCGGTATTCTACAGACGGCTGCGGTGATCGCACTGACCCATCATGAGCGCTGGGACGGTCTGGGTTATCCCCACGGTCTGCAAGGCGAGAACATTCCTTTTGGGGGCCGTGTGACCGCCATCACCGATGTTTTCGACGCCCTGTGCCATATCAGGGTCTACAAGAAGGCTTGGTCCACCGAGGAAGCCTGGGCTTACCTGAAGGAATACTCGGGTAAGCTGTTTGACCCCGCCCTCATCGACGCCTTCTTTCAGATTAAGCCCCTGGTCGAGGAGATTCTCTCGCACTACGACGATTGACCTCTTGTCCTGTTTTCCCTTGCTTTCGGACAGGGTTTTCCGTATACCTTCATCCATGGCTTTTGCGGACATGGGGCTCAACCCCGAACAGGACGACGCGGTCCACACGGTCGAGGGTCCGCTCCTGATCATCGCGGGAGCCGGAAGCGGCAAAACCCGGGTCATTACGTTCCGAATTGCCCACATGCTCGAACAGCACATTCCCCAAAGCCAGATCCTGGCGCTGACGTTCACGAACAAAGCCGCAAGAGAGATGGAGGAGAGGGCCAAGATCCTGACGGGCCGGAAGCTGACCAACCTCACCGTCAGCACCTTCCACGCCTTCGGTGTTCAGGTCTTGCGGGAGAACGGTGAGGCCCTCGGCTACAGGACCAATTTTACAATCTATGACACCGACGACTGCATGACCCTGCTCAAGGAGTGCGCCCGGGAACTCGGCCAAGAGTGGGAAACGGCAGAACTGCAGGAGGCCATGGTGGCCATCTCGGCTGTCAAGAGCCAGCGCCGCGGGTGGACCGATGAACCGGGCGAATACCGCAAGCTCTACCGGGAATACGCCGAACACTTGGTCCTGTACAATGCCGTGGACTTCGACGACCTCATCACCAAGCCCCTAGAACTCTTCGAGACCCACCCCGAGATTCTGGCTCAATACCGAGAACGCTACCGCTACCTCATGGTCGACGAGTTCCAGGATACAAGCCTCACCCAGTTCCGGCTCGTCAAATTTCTGGCGGAGGAACACCGCAACGTTTGCGTGGTCGGCGACGACGACCAGTCAATTTACTCTTGGCGCGGGGCGAACTACGAAAACCTTCTCCTCTTCGAACAGACCTTTCCGGAACGCAAGGAGATCAAGCTCGAACAGAATTACCGTTCAACGGGGGCCATTCTGGCGGCGGCTAACGCCCTGATTCTGAACAACACCAACCGCAAGGAAAAGGCGCTTTGGACCAAGGCCGACGAAGGCAATGTCATCGAGCTTGTGCATCCCGAAGACGAGACGAGGGAGGCCAGCTTCATCGCCGAAACGATCAAGACCCTGATCTTCCGCGAGAACCGCAAGTACGACGATTTTGGCATTCTTGTCCGCACCAACAGCCTCACCAAGAATATTGAAATGACGCTCCTGGCCCAGAATATTCCGTACAAGATGAGCGGCGGCACAAGCTTCTTCCAGCGCAAAGAAGTCAAGGACGTGATCGCGTATCTGCGCGTGCTCACCAACCCTCGAGACGATGTGAATTTTCTGCGGGTCCTGAATACCCCCCGGCGCGGGGCGGGAAAGGGCCTAATGGAGGTTCTCAACCGGGTCGCCCAACTCAAATCGATTCCGCTCTACGAGGCCTTGAAGGACATCCTGCTGTCGGAGCAGGCGCCGATCACCGACCAGGCCCGAGCCGACCTTTCGGGGTTCATCGAATTGATCGAAGACTACAGGAGCCGGGCCCGGCGCCCCAAGGTCAAGTTCGCTCCCCACCTCAAGGAGCTTCTGGAGGACATCGAATACTGGGAATACCTGTTGGCCGACAACCCCAACAGCGACAAAGTGGCCAAATGGAAGTATCAAAATGTAGAAAGCCTCGTGAAGTTTCTAGACGACTGGGAAAACGACCCGGAGGCCCCCCGAACCGATCTTTTGGGCTTTTTGAACCGGATCACGCTGATCACGCGCGACGACCTCAACGACAAGGAAGATAAGGGGTCGGTCAGCCTCATGACCATCCATGCGTCGAAGGGCCTTGAGTTCAACGTCGTGTTCTTGATGGGCGTGGAGGACAAGATCCTTCCCCACGAAAGAAGTGTGGAAGAAGGTCCCCACATGATCGAGGAAGAGCGGCGGCTCTTCTACGTGGCCATCACCCGTGCCCGCGAAAAACTCTTCATGACGGTCTGCACAACCCGGCGCACCATGAAGGAGACCTCGTACCCCGTGCCTAGCCCGTTCCTCGAGGAGATTCCGGCACTCCTGCTCAAGGTCAGCGACGGTGCCCAGCAGGACGAGGCGACGACAGACGATCTTGAAAACCTGATGGCGAATTTGAAAAAAGCCACGGGGGCGTGAGACCTGTCCTGAATTGCTCGCCAGCGCCCTCCTTGCTGTCCAAGACTTGTACGGAATGAGCAATATCGATCAATGTAGGTATTCTTTTGCAAATTCCTAGTGGTCAATTGCATCATCGTGTGGCATTATGGCAAATAAGGAGTTATTCATGAAAACTAGTCTACTTTTCGGACTTATCATTGTTACGCTTGGACTGGCTGGTTGCCAGAATGCAACCAGCGATACGACCGACGCCGTTGTCGGAAAATGGAATGGAACAGGATCCGCGGCGGGTTTGATCCTTACCGTGGCCGCCGGTAACACTTGGGTTGGATCAGGAACCTCCACTGGCTCTGGCACCTGGAGCAAGACCGGAAGTACCTACACGGTCATCCAAACTTCGGTGACCCCGAATGTTACTATGACAGCAACGATCAGCGGGACGACTTTGACACTGATCAGCGGAACAACGACCTATACCTTCTCGAAGGGTTGACGTTCACCTTTCGTTCGAGAGGCGCCGTTCAACCGACACTGTTCGTGCACGGTCGAACGGCTTTTTTTTTGAAACCCGCTGATCTACGATCTTCGCAACACCTCGAGAGGCCTCTCGCTGGCGGCTCTTCTTGCCGGCCACCAACTGGCCACGACGGCCATGAGGACGGAACCCAGACTTGCCGCAACAAGTACGACGGGATCGAATTTCACGGGAATGCTTTCCAGATAGAACGCCGCGTCAAGAAGGTGAAAACTGCCGCCTGCGGTGAAGAGTCCGACAAGGCTGTCGACCAGCGTCACCAGCCCGTTGATGCCCAGAGCGACCAGCATCCCGGCGGCCAAACCGATCACGCTGCCAGCCACACCGGCGCCCAATCCCAAGACAAGGAACTGTCCGCGAATCAGACGGTCTGAGGCGCCCAAGGCCTTGAGGATGGCGGTTTCGCGGCGTCTTTCACCGACGGTGGTCACCATGGCGGTCGAGACATTGACCGCGGCGACCAGAAGCACCAAGGCCATGATGACCGCCAGCAGAGCGCGGGTTGCCTGATAGTTGAGGAACTGGCTACGGCCTGTGGTCTGCCAGCTGACAGCCTGCCAGGAAAAACCTAGGGCCGTTCTCACGGCGCTGAGAAACTCGGGAGTCTTTTCCAGAGGGAAGTCTCCCTTGACTCCCCAGAAAATAGGATTCTCCCTGGGATCGAACAGGGTCTGCGTCAGCTCAAGCGGCGCAAAAAGCCACAACCTGTCGAGTTCCTGATAGCCGACGCTGACCAGGGCGGCAACGCGGACTGTCGTGACGCGGGGAACCTGCAGGCTTCCCCGAGAGCGGGTGGTCAGAAGCTTGAGCTCATCGCCCGGCTTCACCCCGAGTTTTGCGGCCGCGGCGCTGCCCAGCCAAACGTCGTTGGGACCCGCCATGGAAAGCGTTCCAGATTTGGCCTTGAGGTAGCGGGCCGCTCCGGCGTCCTTCTGGGGCCAGAGGGGATCGATCCCCCTCACCGAAAGTCCCAGACGGCCGTTCCCGACGCCGTACGCGAGCGCAAAACCCTGCTGCTCGGGCCACACGCTCCGGAAGCCGGGGATGGCTCTCAAAGTGTCGGTGAGTTGCCTGCCGGCTTCGACGCGGTCAGGGTTGGACGCAGCGACAGACCAAAGTTGCACGTGGTAGAGCGAGGTTTCAATCGTGCGAGACGAGATGCCGTCGATCATCCCGTCGGCAATCGACAGCACGACGATGAGCGGAACCAGTCCAAGAGCCATGGCGAGACTGCTGGAGAGCAAAAACCTGGAACTTGAGCGGCCGTTGGGGGACCAAAACGCCCGCAAACCTAAACGCCAGGCCAAAAACGCCTTCATTCAGGTGCCAGCCGTCCGTCCCAGAGGCGGAGAACCTGATCGGTCCTGCGTGCAAAGTCCAGGTCGTGGGTCACCAAAAGGAGGCTCTTTCCCTGGCGGTGAACCAGGTCGAGCAGGAGGTCCTGGACAGCCCTGGCGTGGCGGACGTCGAGATTTCCGGTTGGTTCGTCGGCCAATATCAGGTCCGGGTCGTTGACCAGAGCCCGCGCCAGCGCGATCCGCTGACGCTCGCCGCCCGACAACTGGTGCGGAAAATGCTGAAGGCGGTTCTCAAGGCCGACAAGGCTGACCAACTCGCGAGCGCGGTCCCAGGCCGCCTTTCGGGAAACCCCAGCCAGCCACGCCGGCAGCGCGACGTTCTCAACCGCCGAAAATTCCTTGAGAAGAAAATGAAACTGGAAGACCAGACCCAGCGACGAAGTTCGCAACACCGACAGCGCCCGTTCGTCAAGATGGGCCGTAGCGCGGCCATCCACCAGGACTTCGCCAGCATCGGGTCTTTCCAAAGTGGCGGCCATGTGGAGGAGAGTGGTCTTGCCCGTGCCCGATTCGCCGACAACTGCCACGGACCGCCCGGCCTCGAGAGACCAGTCCAAACCCGAAAACAGGACGATGGGTTCCTGTCCACCGCCAAAGCCTTTGTGCACGCCATGAAACTCAAGAACGGTTGACTCGCTCATTCGCTTTTCAGAACCTCCGCGACCGGATTTTGTGTGACCCCTGCCGAGGCCAGCCAGGCGGCAGCCGTCGAGGAGAAAATGCAGGCCAGAGCGATCAGAACAACCTCGGGAACCAGCACTCTGGCTGGAAGGGCGGGTAGATAGAAGGCCTCCGACGACAGGAGATTCAGCGAACCAAAACTCCAGGACGCCAACAGGCCCAGCGCAGTTCCCAGCAAAGCCGCACCGACGCCGACGGCAAATCCCTCGAGGGCAAAGACCGCGCGGAGCCGACGGGGAACAACGCCGACGGCGGCCCACAGGGCTAGGTCTTCTCGGTGCTCCACCACGGCCCGCTTCTGGCTGAAGTAGATGTTGACGCCAACAACGAAGAAGATGAGGCCCACCAAGACCATCATGACGGCTTTTTCGGTGCGGAGCGCTCCAAAGAACGCTGTGTTGTAGTCTCTCCACGTTGTAAATTCCTGGCGGTCTCGGCCGGTCACACGCGCCAGGGTGTCCGCGGTTGCTCGGTCGGCATTTCCGTCGCTTAGTTTGATGGCGTAAAAGAAGTCGTTGGGGCCAGAGAAGGAAGCCCTGGAGTCATCGAGGTTGGCAATGACCCAACCGACGTCGATCTCGTAGTAGCCAGTAGAAAAAGTCCCCTTGACCACAAGATCGAGCGTCTGGGGCCTTAACAGCGAAAACGAAGGTCCCGTCAAAGCGGTCAGATGCACGTTGTCGCCAGGAACGACACCCAGGGTTCGCGCCAGCTCGGCACCGAGCAGCACTTGGCCTGGAGCCGGAAACCCCGGAACGCCCACAGCCTGGCTCGCGAGCCCGAGGTGCTTGGCCAGCCCTTCGTCCTGCTTCAAGGTGTCGGGGGAAAAGCCCCGAAGAACCACTCCCTGACGGCCTCCCAAGGGTGTCGAAACCAGGGCCTGTCCCTCCGTTGTGGGAACGACGGCACGAACTCCCGGCTGTTTCAGCATCAACGACTGCATAGCGGCATCGGGCTTCCCGTCACCAGGAGTCCAGCGCAGGTGGCTAGAGGACAGCTCCATCAAGCTCTCAATGAAGGTCAGCTGAAATCCGTTCATGACGGCCAGAACGGCGTTGAGGGTAAGCACGCCGACGGCTAGGCCCACTAGGGAAAGCAGAGGCGCCCCGACACCTCGGTACTTGCGCCGGCTCTTCAGGTAGCGCCCCGCCAGAAAAAGAAGCGGCCGAATGTTCACGGGGTGCGCTCGCGCACGACAGCACCTTTGCGGTAGTAGGTTTCTTTGATCTTCTTTCCGCCGGCCCAGGTTTCCACCAAGAACAGGTTTCCGCGGTCGAAGAGGCTCACGCTCGTCTTCTCGCCGTTCTTCTGGGTCTCCTCGCGGACCACGACTCCGTCGCGCGTGAAACGGGCCAGCGCCGTTCCGTCATCACGGTAGATGTAAGAAGAGACGTCGCGGGACACTGTGGAATCAACCGTCGCCTCGGTGATGCGCCCCTTCAAATCGTAGGTCCACCGCAACAGCTGCTGGACCTCGCCCTTGACCGAAACGATGGCCTCCACCGTCCTTCCTTGAGCGTCGATCAGTTTCTTCTCGACCCTTGATGACGCCCGGTCGGTAAGCGTCTCCTTCGACTTCCCATCCTCCAGAGCTTCGACGAGTCGGGTACTGACGACGTCGGCACCGTCAAAAAAGGTTTCTTCTGTCTTCCCGGGTCCGTACGTCCACTCGCGGTGCTCGCCGCGGCTCCGTCCGTCAGAGTCGATCGCCCAGGCCCCCGAGAGATGGCGGGGGGCGTCGTACGACCAGGCCGCGTCGGCCTGAGGACCGTTCTTGTCGTCCCTTTCAAGCCGCCGAAGCGTTCCGTCGGGCCAATGCTCCAAAGTGTCGGTGTACAGGGGCTGGCCTGAGGCGTTTTCGACCCTTCTTCCCACAAGGATTCTTTGGGAATATTCCAAATGGCTGATCTCGGATGGCTGGCTGTCTTGAAACGTCGTCTCGGTGACAGGGAGCCCGCTTCGGCCATCGTAGGTGACTTCCCAGATCGATTGGCCGCCCCTCTGTTCTGTCACTTTCACCGCGTGTCCGTTGCCGTCAAACTCGATCAGCCGGACCGAATCTTCTCGTCCGTCGTGAAATAGGGTGCGGGTTTCACCGTCTTTGCGCGGTTCGATGCGGAGCATCCAGCCGGATTGCCGTGAGGCGGCGTCCGCTTCACCGAGCGCGTGTCCAAGGACGTCCGAATGTTTCCACACGGTCTGTCCCCAGGCACAGGCGCCCCCAAACAGCAGCAACACGAGGAAGGAAGGTCTCATTGGTCCCCGAGCAAGCCGTCGAGGAAGGTTTCCACGTCGAAAACCTTGAAATCCTGCGGCTTCTCTCCTGTGCCGAAAAAGACAAACGGCAGACCTAGTTCGCGGCTGATCGCGACGGCGATGCCGCCCTTTCCCGAGGAATCGTACTTGGAGAGAACCACGGCATCGACGCCGACGGCTTCGTGAAACGCCAGGGCTTGCTGAAAGGCGTTCTGCCCTGTCGTCGCGTCAAGAACCAGAATCTTCTGGTAGACCCCGGCACCAACCTTCTCGCGCGCGATCTTGTCGATTTTCTGGAGTTCCTTTACAAGGTGGACCTTGTTGTGCAGACGGCCAGCGGTGTCAGCGAGAACCACCTTTTCTCCCTGAGCACGAGCACTTTCCAGGGCGTCGTACAACACAGCCCCAGGGTCCGCGCCGTGCTTTTGAGCGACCACACGGATCTTCTGTCGCTGGCCGTGGATTTGCAGCTGCTCCGCGGCGGCAGCGCGAAAAGTGTCCCCAGCGGCCAACACAACGGGGCCCCGGCCTTGTCCGACAAGCCAAAACGCCAGCTTGGCGAGACTCGTGGTTTTGCCCACGCCGTTGACGCCCAAAAATAGGTAGAGGTTGAGTTCCGAAGAGGAGTACTCAAGAGCTTTCACCTTCAGCATCGGCCGCAGAAGATCTTTGAGTGCCTGAAATAACTCCTTGCTGGTCTTGAGTTTGCCGGACTTGGCAATCTGTTTCAGTTCTTCGGTCAGTGCCGAAGCGGTCTTGTAGCCGAGGTCGGCTTCGATGAGCAGATCTTCGATGCCCTCGAAGGCTTCCTGGTTTCCCGGACCGAAAAAAAGCCCAAATAGCTTCTGGAACAGACCTTTTTTTTGCATCGATCTCTCTTTCTACGGCAGGTTCGCTTGGGCTGCGCCCAAGTAGTCCCCAAGTTGGAACATCATCCAGACAAAAAGTCCTGTGGTCAAGACAACCGACCCGACGTACGCCCCGTGGACCAATTGGTAGCGTGAATACGCCGAGTCGTAGCCGGTCTGACTTCCCGAAAGGGCATAGGAGTTGGTCAGCAAAACCTGCTCCGTTGTCCAGGCCCCCAAGAAGGCGCTCGAGGTCAAAGAAAAGCTGAACAGGGCCAGTGAAAAGTAGAACTTGTCCTTGGCGTCGGGGATGGAGGGAAGCGGCGCGGGAGGCGAGAGGGTCCGCTGTGAAGGCGAAGGGGTTTTGGGCCCGACCTCCCACGTCAGTGTCGCCCAACCCTTCCCTTGGGCGCGAACCCTGGCGATGGTGAATGGCCTGTCAATGGTCTGAGGAGATGGCCCTAGGTACTGGCTGTCGAGGAACAAGGAGACACCCGGCGGGTCGGTTTCGAGCACGAGTTTGTCGGCGCTCACGCTCCCTTCGGTGAGGTTCAAAGGAGTCATGTGGCCCCCCTCCAAAGTCACCTCGAGCTTTTCCTTGGGGCGGCCGGGTTTCTGCACCGTGAGTTCGAAGGTTCCCGGTTCGAGGTCGTCGGTCCACCAGGGAAGCTGATGCCAAGCATTGTCGACTTTCACCGTCGTCCCAGACACCGTCGAGGTCACCGAAAGCCCTGCCCAGCTTCGTCCCAGGAGGAACTCATGGAACTGGTCGGAAACTTCGGCCATCTTTTCCGCGGCCTCCTCGGGCGCAAAGTGCCCGGTCCAGTCCGACAGCACTCTCTTCTCCCAGTTGCTGTAGAGCTCAACCGATACGTCAAGGTAGCCGCCCACCGACCGGACGGCGCCTGTGACGGCGTAAACGGAACCCGACTTGGTGATCAGATCGTGGCTGTCAACCGCAAACCAAGGGCGGTTTTCCTGGCCCTTGGCCCACGCGGAACGCAGGGGCAAGGTCACGGGAGGCGGATCGGAGGCCTCTTTGCCGTCCCTGATGCGGGCGGCCTTCGACTCTAGGTCGGCCAGCGATTTCTCCGTGGCGGCAGGCTCGGTGGAGGCCAGCGGACCCAGCAGGCGTTTCTTGTCGAGGGCAACCTTCAGCGTTGTTTCCTGCTGGTCAAGGCTCCTCAACGCGTCGTCCTTTTCCTTGGCTCTCAGAACGGCTGTTTCGGCCTCGGTCAGCTGGTGTTCTGGAAGCTCGTCCCAGCCGCGGATCAGCAGTCTCGGCAGGCGGCTGGTCCAGTCCCCCTCACCTTGAAACTCGGCAAGGGCCCACTTCAATTCTTGCGGAAAGGGAGAAGTAGAGACGTCCGACGGAGTGGCTGCGGGGCTTGAGCCCGCTGGCGTGGTCGGAGCCGTGGGCACTGTGGTCGAGGCCGCAGGCGCCGACGCGGAGGTCGGAGCGCTCGTTGTTGCACCTGTGGCAGGCGCCGAAGTTTGTGACCAGGCGCCAACGGCCAAGGCGGCCAGGGCGAGGCTGGTCAGGAACCTAGAGGTCGTCATCTGGGCCGGGAGTGGCCAGGGTGTTTTCCCACGCGGAACGGAGATAGTCCTCCATGAACCCGTCAATGTCACCATCCATCACGTTGAGAACCTGGCTGACCTCGTGCTTGGTGCGGTGGTCCTTGACCATGGTATAGGGCTGAAAGACGTAGCTTCGGATCTGAGAACCCCACTCGATGGCTTTCTTGTCGGCCGAATACTTCGCCATTTCCTTGTCCTGTTCGGCCTTGTAGTATTCGTAGAGACGGCTCTTGAGCATGCTCATGGCTGTCGCCTTGTTCTTGTGCTGCGAACGCTCGTTCTGACATTGGACAACGATGCCGGTGGCGTAGTGGGTCAAGCGGACGGCGGAATCTGTCTTGTTGACGTGCTGGCCACCGGCGCCTTGGGCCCGGTAGGTGTCGACTCGGATGTCGTCGGGCTTGATGTCCACCTCAATGGTGTCGTCGATGACAGGGTGGACGGCGACTGAAGTGAAACTTGTGTGACGGCGCGCCGCCGCGTCAAAGGGGCTGATGCGGACCATGCGGTGAACCCCGTGCTCGCTTTTGAGAAAACCGTACGCGTATTCTCCGGAGATCTGCAGAGTCGCCGATTTGACTCCCCCTTCGGCCTCAAGGAGGTCGACCACTTCGACCTTGAACTTGCGCCGTTCGGCCCAGCGGGTGTACATCCGCAGGAGCATGGACGCCCAGTCGCAGCTTTCGGTGCCGCCGGCGCCTGCGTGAATGTCGACAAACGCGTCAAACCTGTCGGCTTCACCCGAGAGGAGTTCCAGGACACGGCGGGATTCGTACTGATCCCTGAGCTTTTTGTGCAAATCGCGGACTTCGGCTTCGAGACTTTGGTCGCCCTCGGCCATGGCAAGCTCGAACAGGGTGTTCACGTCGTCCAGATCCTTCAGCAGCACCTTCCAGGGCTCGATCCGGTCTTTGAGCCGTTTGATCCCCGTCATGACTTTCTGGGCGCGTTCCTGGTCTGTCCAGAACCCTGGATCGTGGGTCATGGACTCTTGGTCTTCTATCTGCTGGCGAATGACGTCGGGGTCAAAGACGCCTCCAAGTTTCTCGGATTTCCTTGTCGAGCTGGACGATAGGCGATTGGAGGTCTTCGAGCATGGGGGTTCTCCTGAACTTAGGGTTTAAGCGTGGTCCGCTTCCACTTCTTCCCCTCGAGGGAAGTGATCACGAGCGTGTTTTCCATGGGATACTGGTACAGCCGCAAGGTATCGTAAAAGTCGGTTAGTTTGTCGACGTCAAGTTTGAGCCTTGCCAAGTTCTTCTCGGTGAGGCTTGAGGTTTCGTAGAGGTTCTTTTGAACCTTCCGGAATCCATACTGGAGGAGCACATGGTCCACCTTGATCCGGCTGTCTTCGTTCCCATAATCACAGGCGGCGGAAACAAACATGCGGTCACTGTAGGGCTTTCTCCGCCCCTCTGTCAAATGAACCACTTTCAAATAGGATTGATTTTTCGCCGGGCCTGTCGATAAATGGAGGAGTCGGTGCCTCCCGACAGGAGTTTGCCTGGTGAAAACGGTCCGGACGGCCTTGTTCTTTCTGCTGGTCAGCCTCGCTTCACCCCTTTTGGGGCAGGAAGCCGCCTACGTGTCCAGGCTCACCGCCGTGCCCGGGGGACAGAGCGTGCTCTTGACCTGGAAAGACGCAGCCGGCTATCCAGGGGCAAAGTACGAAGTTTGGCGTTCAGCCAAGGAAATCGTCAAGGAGACCTTCGCGCAAGCCAAGCTCCTGGCCACCATTGACGCTGGCGTCGAGGCCTACGAAGACAAGACGGTGACCGGGCCGTCGTTCTACCTGATTCTGCTGAAAGACCGCAACGGCAACAGAAAAGCCTTCTATATTCCTTACAAGAACAAGACCACCGCCGCCGTGAAGCCCGACGGCTCGGTTCCGTTGCCGACGGCGCAAATCAAAGTCGGTTCGATTTCGTACGCAAGCCCCCAAATCGTGATTTCTTTTGAGGCGACCCCTGCCGACAAAAAACTTCTGGTCTTGCGAAGGACCTCTCCTATCAAGTCTTTGGCCGACCTCAAAGACTCCACTCAGGTCGGCACGACAACGGGCGCCGCTTCGCCTTACCGCGACACCCCGCCTCCGGGGTTGAACTTCTACTACGCCGTTGTCGACGCCCAAGCGTTCTCCGACAGCAGGGCCGACACGTTTCAGAACACAAACGCCACCGACCGCTCCGCTGGTTTCCCGCTTGTCGCCCTGCCCAAAGATGTCCAGGACGCCACTCTCGACCCCTCTCTGAGGCCAGCCGTCAATGCTCCCGCAAGGGCGCTTCCCCTGCCTCTGCTGCAGGTGGAAGTTGCCCCCGATTCGGGGATCCCCTTGACGCCTCCCGCTTTTGAACCCGTTCCGGCCCAACTGTTGCCGGAAGCCACCCAGGCCGAACTCCGCAAAGTTGCCAAGCCGGCAACCACCGAGGGCGAAGGCCTGCCGGAGCCGCTGGTCCTGCCCGAAGAGAGGGCGGCCTCCGAACCGGGGGCGGCCCAGTATCTCGTGGAAATTCAGAAATCCTACCTTCAGCCCAAGGACTGGAAGGGTTCCATCAAGGCGTTGCAGACAGTCTTGAGGTTGACCCTCGACGACAAGACCGAGGCGAGGGCGCGTTTTTACTTGGGGGAAGCCTGGGCCTCTCTAAAAAACTACCGCCAAGCGTTCGTCGAAATCCTTTCGGCCAGGGACCAATACCCTGTCGAGACAAAACCCTGGCTGGAAGCCCTGTTCAATCTTCTCGCTTCAGTGACAGACTGATTCTCGCGCGCCAAATCTCGCCGGGGTGGAGAACAAGCGGCCACCTCGGGGCCAGCCGACCGGCTTCGAAGCCCACCGAGGCCGAGGGCTCCCATTGCCAGTTTTGGGTGGTCTTGCGTCCCGAATCCAAGATTGTATAACCCGACGTTTGGGTGAGTTCACCGACCGGACTCCCGGTAACCTGCGACGGAACCGGATACGAAAAATTGACCTCGGTACTGAACCAGCCTTCCCAAGAAGGCCCGGTCAGGAGTTCGAGTTCAAACTCGACGGCAGTCACCTCGTCGTCGAAGCGGAACGCTTTCTTCAGGCGCAACGGCTGGCGGCCCTGCTGCCCTTCAAGCGAATCGACAGCCATCAGTTGAAAGCTGCGGTGCTCGCGGTTCAACTCGACCAGACGGTACTCGCGGCGGAAAAAAAAGGCGGCGTCGGCTCCCGGGCGGTCGCTTCTCTGGAAGCGGTCGACAAAGGCCTGCAGTTTGGGTCCGTCACCGTCACCGGCCGAACTGTCGATGTAATTCCAAGGTCGGTCTAGAAAGTCCCACTCAAACACCTGGCCGCCCAGAGAATCGACATAGAGGTTGTAGGTTGTTCCCTGAAAGAGGAACTCGTTGACTCCGTCGAGGTCAAAATCCTGCGAAGTCAACGACGACTGGAAAGTAGACCGGTCCCGCAACAGCGCCTCGGCGTTCAGAAGCGCCGCAAAAGACTTCTGCCTGTGGACGGCAAGCCCTCGGGCATCGTCTCCCCCCAAAAAACCAAGCCAATTCTGAGCCTTCCAAAGGTCGTCGTAGGCACTCTTCTTCTTGTACTTGTCGCCCCGAAGAGAGGAGACCAAAAGGTGCACGTAGACCATCTTATTGTACAGCTGATTGGCCGCCTCGTCGTTGGCGAGAAACTGCTTCCAGCTCTGAGAACCGGCCGAGGGGCGGGGAGTCTGCCCCGTTCTCCGGCACAATTCCTCGTACGTCGTGGCCGAAAAATACGAGCGTTCGAGAGCCTGCTGGTTCTTCTTGAGGAAACCAGAGGCGGTCACCGCCTCAATTTCCGGATAGTAAGACCGCACAAGCTGAAGGAACTCCTCAAGTCCGTTTCCCTGGCGTGTAAAAAAAGCGCCCTCTGCAGGGGTGTCCACCGTCATCAGCAGACTCAGCAGCTGTCTGTCCTTGCGGCGCCTTGTGGGAATGACGGTGATGAAGGATTCGAAGTCCCCCTCCTGCACCCGGGCGGCCAGCTCTTGATGGAATGGAAAAATGGTCAGAAGCCGCCCTTGTTGTTCGGTGAGCCGGGGAAGCCCGACCTGCTGGGGTGAAAGCCCGACGCGGCGAAAATCTCCCTCTTCAAGAAAGGCGTACTCCATTCCGCTGCCGGTCAAATGCACAACCAGCGCCGGGTCCCAAACCCCCTTGGTCAACCACAAACCCCGCGGCCGCCGTCCCAGAAGCTTGCGCACCAAGGTCGTCAACTCCTCGATTTGTCCCAAACGGTCGGTGGGCGGAATCAGCGGCAAAAGCGGGGCATAGTACCCTCCGCCGAGAATTTCAACCTGTTTGCGTTTGATCATCTCGGTCAGCGCGGTGAGGTATTCTGAGTGCTGGTTTTCGATCCAGGCCAGCAGCGGACCCGAGAAAAACAAGGTCAGCGGCACGTCGGGAAACTGATAGGCGACCGTCAGAAACGGTTTTACCGACGCCAGATAGTAGGCCTCAAGCTCCTCCTCGGTGGCGTGAATGGGCGGAGAAAAGCAGAACCCCAGCAGAAACTGCATCTTGTCAAGAATCATGAGGCCTTCCCGGCAAAGGCGAACTCCAATCCATGCAAGACAAGCCACACGACGCCAAGGGTTAGGAGCCTCAAGGGCAATCCTTGGGCAAACGCCGGAATGGGTTCCCGCGCCAGACGCCGGAAGACGGCTCCCAGCAAAGCCAAAGCGGCGCCGTAGCCGATCGCCACCGCCAGTGAGGCCGTCAAGACCTCAGCAAGATCGGGGCTGGAGGATCCGACAAGCAGCACGCCTCCAACCAGGAAACTATGCACAAGAAGTTCACGGGGAGTCGGCCAGGAGGAACGCCCAACTCCGGAAACACTCATGGCGTACATTCCGATGACCAGGGCAAAGATTCCGAGAAGGAGGAGAGTTCTTAGGAACTGCAGATGCCAGACCTGGAGCAGAAAATGATCACCCAGCCAGTAGCCGGCCGCGCAGATCAACAAGGTCACCGCCAAGACAAAAGTCCGGCCTAGAAGGTTGGGCAGACCCTCGGAGTTCAAGAACTCGTCCAATCCGAGGAAGTGGAAAAAAAGGAGGTTGTTGGCCAGCACAGAGGCGAAGACGATATCGACAAAATTCACTTTTGGACCTCAGCCATCCTATCACGTCAACCTAAAATCGTTAAGAACTTTCCGCCGCAGCTTCCTGTCAAGCCAAGGGACTGTGAGATTCATAAACAAGACAGCGTAGCCCACCCCGTCGGGCGACAGACCCCAGATACGGAGGAGGAATGCCAGCGATCCGCCGCCGACTCCGTAGACGATCAGGCCCCAGCGGCCAAGGGGCCTCGACGAAGGGTCGGAAGCCAAAAAGAAGAGGTTGAGGAGAAACCCCCCGGAAAAAACCTGCAGCAGGACGTCGCCGCCGACGAAGGCCATCGGGAAGCAGAAGGCCACAAAGAACGCCGCCGGAACCTCCCACGGCAGAAATCCCTTGGCCAGCAGGTACACGGTCGAGGCCAACAGGAGCAGGCTCCCCGACTCCACGATGAGCGAGGTTTCCGGGTGCGCGGAACCGACAAGCAGATCAAGGTACCCTTTGGGCATCTGAATGCTGAACCACGAAAAAAGGTTGGTGTTCAGCCAGTCGGTGGTCTGGGAATCAAACAGCGTATGATGGTCGGCCAGCGCAAAAGGGCCTGCGGGAAACACTGTGGGCCAAGCGGTCTGAACCAGCGCCCACGAGACCAGAACCGGGTTGATCCAGGGTGTCTCGCCTCCGCCAAAAAGTCCCTTGACGAAAAGGACGGCAAAGGCGGAACCGAACATAGGTAGGTAAAACGGGGCGTTGGTCGGCAACAGCAGGGCAAACAAGAGGCCCCACAAGCAAGCACCCAGATCTCGCGGCTGGGTGGAGGGTTTCAGCCAGCGAAGCGCCTCGTCAGAAATCCAGGCCGTCGCGATGGAAAGAAGCACCAGGAGCACGACCCTCCAGCCTTGCCAGCATGCGGCCACAACGACAACAGGGACTAGGGCCAAAAAGAACGAAAGATGGAATTTGAACGTCGTGATACGGTCGAAGGTCTGCGGCAACTTATGAACCATCGGTTCCCCCCTTGGCTTGGTGGAACTGTGCGGCCAACGGCACTCGCGACGGACAAATGTAGGAACAGATTCCGCATTCGATGCATAGGCCCAGGCCCTCAGAACGGGCCAGACCGATGTCGCCCTGAACCAAGGCCTTGTGCAGATTCAGAGGTTCAAGCCCGACGGGGCAAGACTCCACGCATAGGCCGCACCGAATGCACGGCCTCTCGGTTTCTTCATTCACTTCGCGCTTTTCAAGCACGAGCACAGCCTGAGTCGACTTCAGCACCGGCATCGACAACGCGTCGACCGCCTGGCCCTGGAAAGGCCCTCCCACAAGCACCTTGTGATCTCCGGCCCTGAGCCCTCCCGCATCCTTGAGGAGCTGAAAAAGAGGGGTTCCCACCTTGACTCGGTACACTCCAGGCCTTCGCACACCGTGTCCCGAGACCACAACGTCTTTCTCGACCTGGGCCCTGGCTTCGACCACCGCGTCACGAATGGCCAAGATCGAGGCTACGTCAAGAATCAGAACCTGGTCCGCTTTGCCACGTTCGAAGTCAATTCCCAGAGTCTTCAAAAGAAGTCCTTCCTGGGCTTGGGGATACTTGAACTGCAACGGATGAAGCACGACCCCGTCCAAAAGGCTTGAAAAGGACTGGAGCCACTCCTCCGGATGATCTGGGTCGGAAACAAAATGGGTTTGGGCGGGACGCAGGAGTTTCTGCACAATCCTGACGCCCTCGGCCAGCTCTTCGGCCCGGTGCCGCATCAGGTTCTGCGAGAGAGTCAGATAGGGTTCGGGCTGAAGGCCATTGACAACCAGGGTCTCGACCGTCGCGGGCAGACCGTGCAGAGAACGTCTGGGGTCGAGAGGACTGGATTCCAGAAAAATCCCCGCGGAACGAATTCTCTCGAAAATTTCTTTGTCGGGCGACAGCGCCCAAGACTTCTTGACGAGGGTTCGCCCCGTCCGGCTGAACTCTCCCTCAAGCCGGATCAGCGCCGCGGTCGTCGACGCGCCCCAGGGCAGCGTCACCTCGCGAAACTCGAGCACCCGGCCTGGAATCGGTGAATGGAGGGGCAAATGACCCGCGGCCGATTCTCTGGCGAGAATCTGATCCTCGGCGACAAGATCGCCGGTTTCAATGACCCACTCCGCCTTGGCGCCAGGGTACTGAACTAAGGGGATGACCGCCAAAGAGGGGATGAACAGCGACAAAATGGGTTGAGCGCCCGTCAAACTCCGATAGGAATCGACCTCAATACCGCCCCGGAAAAACGTCTTTACCCTCGGCATTGGTACGGCAACCCTCCTCTCGGATTGGCTCAAGCTATCCCGTTG
>CAYYUZ010000062.1:0-21709 GCA_964475005.1 uncultured Spirochaetales bacterium | reverse complement strand
AAGTGGGTGGGGTTTTCCTTGGCCAGGCTGTTGTAGCGCACCTCGCCCATCAGGACTCGCATCCCGGCAGTCTGTCCCGCCCTTTCGGGGCGTGCCACCGGCGTTCCGTCGCTCGCCTGACTGCCGTTGCAGGACGTCCAGTGGACGTCCTGCCCAGTCGGGCTCCTTCGAGTTCTGTCGCCTACCGAGCCGCCGGTCGGCCTGCGGCCTTTTCGTCAAGCCCTAGGATCTTCCGGTCACCGAATCGTTCGTCGGTCGACCCGTGCCCCAGGCACGGGTCTCGCTCCTCGCGCTCCGGTGACTCGGAATCTCCGTCGGTCCTGACGAAACCGCCGACTCGGCAGGCTCCTGCTGGAAGGGGTTCTTGCCTGGCGACGCCGCTGCGCGGCTTACGCCTGCTTCCAAGCGGGGGTCGGTTGGTACGGTTGCGAGACGTCCACTGGACGTCTCGCCCTGCTGGGTCTTGCCCATTCCGGCCTTGAGGCCGTGGTTGATACAGGGTGCGTAGGCGATGATCAGCGACGGACCTGCCAGTTTCACCGCTGTCTGGCCTGCCCCTTCGGGCCAAGCCACCGGCGTGCCGTTGCCCGCCTGACAACGGTTGCACGGCGTCCGCCGGACGTCGCGCCCTCTTTCAAGGCTTTGAAGTACTGGGCCTGATTGGCACCCATGGAAACTTGGGCCACGTAGACGTAGCCGTAGCTGGCGGCCATGAGGCCCAGCCGTCGCCGCCGAACACCCACTGGCTGGGCAGGGAGGGCAGGGGGCGTCATGGGATCGACGTGGAGTGCTGCGACTGACACGCCCCCTACGGCGAGCCAAGGTCTCGCTGTTCCCCGGGGGGCCAGCTAGCCGTCTAGGCTGCCCGCGCAGAGTCTTTGACTGCCCGCAGGATCGCGATGAGTTGGTCAACCTGAGCGCCCGTGAAAATGCCTTCCGGACCTTGGGGAGCCAAGTCGACAAACGGAGACTCGTACAACCGAGTCGGTTCGACAATGCCCTCGCTGACTAAATGGTTGACGAGCATGTCGAGAAACTCGATCTGGTTGGCC
Source organism: uncultured Spirochaetales bacterium (assembly GCA_964475005.1). GTDB lineage: Bacteria > Spirochaetota > Spirochaetia > JABEVK01 > JABEVK01 > JAIFLN01. The sequence goes on along the minus strand of CAYYUZ010000062.1, from coordinate 20,657 downwards.
GTCCACGTCTTTCCTTCGAGGAAGGTTCCGAACGCCTGTTTCGCGGCTCCTCGATCAAGACCGATCAGGTGACGTACGAACAGCCCGAGCCCGTCAGCTTGGATGCGGGCTGCTTCAAGGTCGGCGGGAGTGCCCACTTCGGAATCCAGGAGCACTCTCTCCAGAGCTGCGAGGTCTGCTCTGGTCAGTGGTTCATTCATTCGCAGCTTGTGAACGGCGCTTTCCTTCTGGTGGGCCATGAGAAAAGCCCTCGCCTTGGCCCTGAATTTCTGAAAGTCGGTACCAATACCTACACCGGGCAACTCGATCTCGGTGTCGTTCCCCAGAGTATCCTCGAAGTCGGTGTCGACGATTTTTCGAGCCCGCTTGTCTATGAATTGGACCAAGTCCCGAAGCCTGCGTCGTAGCCGTTCCAGAACGGCCTGACTGACGTCTAGCCACCATTCTTCCTGTTGGATGTCGAGGATGAGCTCGAGGTGACTGGCGACCATCGGGATGTTCTTCTTCTCTTCCAGGGCCTCGGCAATTGAGCGGATTTGGTCCCTCAGACGCTCGAAACCTGGTTCGGCCTTCAAGACCGTCAACTGGGTCCGCAGGATCAACAGGTCGAAGCGTTTGGCTTCCTCTTGCTCCAGCGGCATACCATCGGGAAGGCCGGCGAGATTCTCGGAAATCTCGACGAGGTCCTGGGACTGTATTTGATCCCAGGCTGCTCTTTCGGCGTACTTCTCGACAAGCCGCCGCTTTGCCCGAACCAGGAAGTTGTCGGGATTCATCGAAGCGACGATTCTGTGGAGCAGGTTTGCCGTCTCGCGCCGAACGTCCTTGTCCGTGGTTGGCTCGCTGTAGCCGATCTGGGGCTCATCGATGCCATCGGGATCCTTCATGGCAGAACGTTGCTTGTCGAGAGCACTCACGACTTCGAGCCGGCCCCGGAACAGCTGGGTCGACAAACCTTCGGAAACAGTTCCTTCGATGGTCTGGGGATTCTGTCCAAAGAATTCAAGGTTTTGGCAGAAATCGAAGATGAGAAAATGGGTCTTGTCCTGGCCCGGTCCGAACAGATCCGGGCAGAGCCGGGTGCCCCGACCCACCATCTGCCAGAACTTGGTCTTGGACCGGACCATCTTGAAGAAGACCAAGTTCACGACCTCGGGCACGTCGATCCCCGTGTCGAGCAGGTCGACGGAAATGGCCAGGTGAGGGGCTTTGTCCTTGACCGAGAAATCATCGATGAGGGTCTGGGCGTACTCGGTCTTGAAGGTGATCACCCGGGCGAACTCACCCCGATAGATCGGGTAGTTGGCGTCGAAGCGCTCGGAGATGAACTCGGCGTGGGCCTGATTCTTGGCGAACACGATGGTCTTGCCCAGTCTGTCTCCACCGGCCACTTTTTGGCCTTTGGTCATGAGATACTCGAGGACCTTATCGACCGTGTCTTTGTTGAACAGCCAGGTGTTGACGGCCGATGCCTCGACCCTCTCTGGCACCCCTTCACCCTCGTCCCAGTCCAGTTCGTCCCACTGCTCTTTTTCTTCGTCAGAGAGGTCGTCGTAGGTGATGCCGTCCCTTTGGAACCCGAGGGGCACCGATACGGCCTTCAGCGGGACGAGGTAGCCGTCGTTCACCGCTTCTTCGAGGGGGTAGGCGTCGGTGGGGACGCCGTTTTCTAGGTTGAACAACGAGTAGGTGTTGCGGTCGAGCTCGTCCTTGGGGGTTGCCGTGAGGCCGACAAGTAGACCGTCAAAGTAGTCGAAGATGGACCTGTACTTCTGAAACACCGACCGGTGCGCTTCGTCGATGACGATGAGGTCGAAGTGGCCCGGTCCGAAGCGCCGCTGTCCGTTCCGGGTTTCGTCGATCAAGCCCATCATTGTCGGATAGGTCGACAGGAAGACCCGTCCGGGCGCATCCTTCTCGGTCACCAAATTTACTGGGGCGGAGTTGGGAAGATGCTTTTTGAACGCGCCGTCAGCCTGGTTCACGAGAGCGGTTCGGTCGGCCAGGAAGAGAACTCTCTTGACCCAGTGAGCCCTCATCAGCAGATCACTGAGGCCAATCACCGTGCGCGTCTTGCCTGCTCCCGTCGCCATGACCAGCAGTGCCCGGCGCTCATTGTCCTTCTCAAACGCCTCGGCCACCCGGCGGATGGCCCTGACTTGGTAGGGTCGACCGGCGATTTCTTCATTGAGGGAAACCGTGGCCAACGAGGCTCGGCCCGTTCGGCCTCGAATGAGATATTCCAACTCGTCTTTTTTGTAGAACCCCAGCACTTGCCGGGGAGGGGATCGGAGGTCGTCCCAGAACCAATGTTCGTAGCCGTTGGAATAGAAGACGACGGGACGCTGGTCGAACATGGCCTCGAGACAGTCGGCGTAGAGCTTGGCCTGTTGGCGGCCAACCTTGGGGTCTCGGTGGGTTCGTTTGGCTTCTACCAGACCGAGGGGTTTGCCATCGTCTCCCCAAAGAACGTAGTCGACGTATCCCAATCCCTTTTGGTTGGGCATTCCGGTGACCTCGAACTCCCGATCCCGTGACTGATCGAGGGGCCAACCGGCCTCCTGGAGCAAAAGGTCGATGTACAGGTCACGCGTCTGGGCCTCGTTGTAGTCGTGGTCGTCGGGCCGGGCCTCGGCGGCTTTCTTGAGTGCCTCGTATTCCGCCCTGACTCGCCGAAGTTCCTCGTCGGTTGCTAGATGGGCCGCTCGGGCAGAAGCTAACTCCGCGTCCTTCGCCTTGAGCATCACCTCAAGTTTTTGAAGTTGGTCGAGGGTTTGGTGCGGTGCGGCCTCCACTTTGGGGAGGTCCCGGGGGTCGAAAACCATCGGTCCCGAGTCGTCAGGTCGCCGACTGTAGGTTCGGCATAACCAGTGGGCAAAATGGAACAGCTCACGGACGGAGGCGATGGCATCGTCGGTGGTGATCGGCCTGGTGTCGTGGACGGCGCTGTTGCCCAGCTTGATCACGGCCCGGGCCTTGGTGAACAGCGCCTCGCCGACCAAGGTCTTGAAGGTCGGTTCGTGGATCAACGCGCTGATGTTGTCTTGGTAAGGCATCTTCAAGCCGGAATCGTACTGGTAGAGCCAAGCGACTGCCCGCTCTAGCGCACGGCGGGAATAGAAGCACGATGCCCGTGGATCGGAATGGACTAGAGTCTCGGCGCGGTGGGCCGCGTCGTGGACTTCGGGCCATTCGATCTGGAGCCCGGCGAAGGGACTCATGGGAACAACTCAGGGTGTTGAGACTGGATGGCGGCCAGTTGCTTCTGAAACTCGGGAAGGACGCGGCTGGCCACGTCCCAAACCAGTTTGTGGTTTGTGGAAAAGTAACCGTGAATAAGCTTGTCGCGCATCCCGGCAATGTTTCGCCACGGAACCTCCGGGTGGCCAGTGACCAGCGACGGAGAGAGGTTCTTCACCGCCTCACCGATGATTTCTAGGCTCCGGGCGAAGGCCCGTTTGAGCGTTTCGTCGACGAGGAAGGCCGCTTCGCCGGTCCGGGCCACCTCAGCCTCGAGAAAGCGCATCTCGTCAAAAATGTGGGCGAACAGCTGGCCGTCAGAATGGGACATTCTCGACCTCGTTCAGAATGTGCGGCCCCAGGTGGGGGCTCAAGCTGTCGGAGGTGACAAGATCAACCGACCGTTGAAGGTTGTCTTCGAGAAAGTAGGCCAGGTTGATGTAGTTGTCGTAGGTGAGCCTGTCGGGACGGAACTCGACCAAAAAGTCGATGTCGCTGGCTTCGGTGGGCCTGTCGTGGACGAAGGAACCAAACAACCCGATGCGGGCGACTCCGTAACCCTGAAGTTTGGACCTTTGGGCCTTGAGGAAGGTTAGGATGTCACCCTTGCGTTGCACTTTCATGGTTTCGCGATCCATTGTCTCGCAAGAGCGGCGATTCTACAACTCCCCCCGGAAGGCCCGGTGCTGCAAGCTGGCAAACAGCTCGTCGAGCTTCGCCAGCGCCACCTTGTGGGTGGCCTTGAGCGCCTCAATCGCCGCCACCCGCCGGGCGAATTCCTGCTGAAGGGGAAGGGGGGGGAGGGGAAGTGGAATCCCTTTGATTATGCCCATATTGAGACCGTCCATGACCGCCCCTTTTGCCTGTTGGCCAAGATATTTAGACACAATCGGGTGGAGCAAAAAGTAGGCATGGAGAAAAACAGGGATTACTTTCTTCTTATCCAGCGTGATGCAACAGAGATGCTTTGTGTTAATGGCAACTGGAATTTTCTCTGGGACAATCGCGCAACGTCCACAGGTGCCCATGATCGTGATAAGAACGTCGCCAGGGTAGACCCGATATCGCTTCAATTGCTGGTACTTAGCTTCCGAGATATAGCGTCGTTCGGACCAACGGAACTCGTTGGCGACCGCGTTGTCGATCCCCAACACAGCGACACCTGAAGAGGTGAATTCCTCGTGGAGGAGTTGACTCCCAAACGGACCCGTTCGAATGGCGCCCCTGGTTTCATCGGCCAGCCTTCTGATCTCAGTCATGGGCCAATCTACTGACTCCATAGCTCCAAACATCTCCAGAAACACGCTCCGCGTCAGCTCGTCGAGCAACCCCAACGCCTTCTTCCGCAGGGTCCGCAGTTCCTCGGCCTGGTCGAGGATGGCGGCAATCCGCCTCTGTTCGGGGAGGGGGGGGAGGGGGATTAACAGCTGCTCGAATTTTGATTTACTTACGATCGCCAACGTAGTGGCTGGTGCCATGTTCTCAAGACTGGTACGTAAACGACGACACGCGTAGTAGCCATATTTAGAAAAGACTTTCTTTGCGTCAAACTCGATGGAGTTGATTTGCTGGTTGGCTACAAGGCTGGTCCCTGCGAGTCCTGTTTTCCCTAGGGAACCAATGCAGCAAACGAGTACGCTCCCCGCAGAAAGAAGGCGACCCACTTTCGAGCCCTCTAGGCTCAATGTTCTCGGGGTCTTCGTGATAGGAAGCGTCGAATCGAGATCAGATGGCGTGACAAATGGTATGTCGCCATCCCAGAAGTCGGCGTTCTGGGTGGAAGGAGTTGATCCCGTCTGGACCTTTCCAAGCCGAGCCAAAGGTACTTCGGTCCACCCGAGAGTCTCCCCTCCGTCCCTCAGTGCCTCCGTGTGAGCCTGTTCCTCCCAGACTTTCACTTCAGCATCTCCCCCAAGCCTTGCATCCCCGCCGAAATCTCGCCCTCCATCTCCCCCAGCTCCTTCAGAATCTCGGCCGGCTTCCGGTGGTCCACCTCTTCGTGCACCACTTCCTTGTAGCGGTTGATTGACAGGTCGTACCCCTGACCCACGATCTCGGCCTTAGGCACGCAGAAGCTCTGAGCCGTCCGGGGGTTCTCTGTTTCCGACCCCGCACGAACCTTGTACCGCCAAGCCACGTCGGGCAGGTTGTTCTTGGTATGGTCACCGGCATCGAGGGGAGTGCGCTTGTCGTCGAGGCTGAACCCGTCGGCCTTCACGTCGTAGAACCACACCTTGTCGGTGCCGCCGAATTGGTCTTGGTGAACAGCAAAATGGCCGTCGACACCCCCGCGTAGGGCTTGAACACACCCCCGGGGAGCGAGATGACCGCGTCGAGTTTCTGGTCTTCAACGAGCATGCGCCGCAGTTCCTTGTGGGCCTTCGACGAGCCGAACAGCACCCCGTCGGGCACAATGACCGCCGCCCGGCCCCCGGCCTTGAGTAGCCGCAGAAACAGCGCCACGAACAGCAGTTCGGTCTTCTTGGTCTTGACGATCTGCTGAAGGTCCTTGGCTGTGCTCTCGTAGTCGAGGCTGCCGGCGAACGGAGGGTTGGCCAAGACGAGCGTGTACTTCTCGGCCTCGGCCGAATGGTCCTGGGCCAGCGAGTCGCGGTAAACCACGTCGGGGTTCTCGACCCCGTGGAGAAGCAGGTTCATGCTGGCGATGCGCAACATGGTGGTGTCGAAGTCAAACCCGTGGAACAGGCTGTGGTGGAAGTGCTCCTTCAGCGCCGGGTCGAGGAAGATCTCGGGATGGCGCTTGCGCAGCGACTCGCCGGCCGCGACCAAGAAGCCGCCGGTGCCGCAGGCCGGGTCGCAGACGATGTCTTTGGGTTCAGGCTGGGTCAGCTCGACCATCAGCTCGATGATGTGCCGGGGGGTGCGGAACTGGCCGTTCTGGCCGGCGCTGGCGATCTTGCCCAGCATGTATTCGTACAGGTCGCCCTTGGTGTCTCGGTCGTCCATGGGCACTTTGTCGATGAGGTCGACCACCTTTACCAACAGCGAGGCCTTGGGAAGGGTGAACCTCGCGTCTTTCATGTGCTGGGAGTAGGTCGACCCGTCGCCGCCGAGGGTCCGCAGGAACGGAAACACTTGGTCGGCCACCACGCCGAACATCTGCGCCGCCTCGAAGTGTTTGAACCGCGACCAGCGCAGGTCGTCGTAGGCCCGGCCCAACTCGTCCTTGCCTTCGGGGAAGATTCGCCGTTCGAGGGGCTTGCCCAGACGGTTAGCCTTGTTTTCTTCGAGGGTGTGCAGGTCGTCGAGGCGCTTGATGAACAAGAGGTAAGTGATCTGCTCGATGACCTCGAGGGGGTTGGCAATCCCCCCTGTCCAGAAAGTGTTCCACAGGGTGTCAACTTGGGTGCGGATTTCGCCGGTGATCATTGGGGCATCATAGCCGAATCGAGCTTGAGGCTCCACGGGACGGGCGTTCCATCGGATTGATCCACCTTCCGGTCCCGATCACCGAAGGATAGACCCCCAAAACAAAGGGCCCACCGGTTGGTGGGCCCCTCTCAATCACAAATCAGTTCTTTACTTCGCAGCGGGTCCTGGGATCTCCATCACCTGCGACGCGAGTCGCTTGTACCCGTTCAAACGCCACAGCGCGTTCTTCTGGGCGGCTTCGAACAGCTCCTTGAAGTGGGTGGGGTTTTCCTTGGCCAGGCTGTTGTAGCGCACCTCGCCCATCAGGAACTCCTCGAACTTGGTCCAGTCGGGCTCCTTCGAGTCGAGCTGGAAGGGGTTCTTGCCTTCGGCTTCCAAGCGGGGGTCGTGGCGCCATAGGTGCCAGTACCCGCATTCGACGGCGCGCTTGGCTTCCTGCTGGGTCTTGCCCATGCCGGCCTTGAGGCCGTGGTTGATACAGGGTGCGTAGGCGATGATCAGCGACGGACCTGGGAACTCCTCGGCCTCTTTCAAGGCTTTGAAGTACTGGGCCTGGTTGCCGCCCATCGAGACCTGGGCCACGTAGACGTAGCCGTAGCTGGCGGCCATGAGTCCCAGGTCCTTCTTGCGAACCTGCTTGCCGGCGGCGGCAAACTTGGCAACGGCGCCAACAGGGGTCGACTTCGAGGCCTGCCCACCTGTGTTCGAGTACACCTCGGTGTCCATGACCAGCACGTTGATGTCGGTGCCGGTGCTCAGCACGTGGTCGAGACCGCCGTAGCCGATGTCGTAGGCCCACCCGTCGCCGCCGAAGATCCACTGGCTGGTTTTGACCAGGTACTGCTTCAGTTCGAGGATGGTCTTGGCCCAGGGTTCGGTCTTGCCCTTCAGGACTTCGATGACCTTGTCGCTCACTTCGCGAGTCTTGGAGCCGTTCATCTTGTTCTCAATCCAGTCATTGAACGCCTCGGCCACGGCTCCCGTAGCGCCCGATTCCTTCATGGTCCTTTCAAGGCGGTCCCGAAGCTTGTTCACGGCGGTCACCATCCCAAGGCCGTATTCGGCGTTGTCTTCGAAGAGACTGTTGGCCCAAGCGGGGCCCTGGCCCTTGGCGTTGGTGGTGTAGGGGGTCGAGGGACACGAACCGCCGTAGATCGACGAACAGCCTGTGGCGTTGGCCACCATCATGCGGTCGCCGTAAAGCTGGGTGATCAGCTTAATGTAGGGGGTCTCACCGCAACCGGCGCAGGCACCGCTGAACTCAAACAGAGGCTTGGCGAACTGGCTGTTCTTGACGTTGTTCACGCCGGTCAGGTCAGACTTGTAGGTGACGTTCTTCAGGGCGAAGTTCCAGCTATCCATCTGATGCATCTGGCTGGCCAGGGGCTTCATGATAAGCGCCTTCACGTCCTTCTTGCCGGGGCAGACATCGGCGCAGTTGCCGCAGCCTGTACAGTCGTAGGGACTGATTTGCATGCGGAAGGTGTAGTCTTCCAGTCCCTTGCCGATAGCCTTGAGCCCGGTGAACCCCGCAGGAGCCTTGGCGGCTTCTTCCTTGCTGACCAGGAAGGGCCGGATGACTGCGTGGGGGCAGACGTAGGCGCACTGGTTACACTGAATACACGAGTCGGGCTGCCACTCGGGAACGTTGACCGCGATGCCGCGCTTCTCGAAACTGGCGGTGGCGTTGGGCCAGGTGCCGTCTTCGCGGCCCTTGAACGCGGCCACGGTCAGATCGTCGCCCTGCTGGCTGTTGATCATATCGACGACGTTGCGGATGAACTCGGGAGAGTCAGCGGCGCTTCCGGAGATTTTGACCTCGGCGCTGAGCTTCTTCCACTCGGCCTTAATCTCGATCTTCACAAGAGCGCCGGCCCCGGCATCGACGGCTTCGTTGTTCATGCGAACCACTTCGTCGCCCTTCTTGCCGTAACTCTTCTTGATCGCGTCCTTCATGTAGCCGACGGCGGTGTCGTAAGGAATCACGTTCGACAGCTTGAAGAAGGCCGACTGCAGAATTGTATTGGTCCGGCCGGTCATGCCCAGGTCTTCGGCGATCTTGGTCGCGTTGAGAACATAGAACTTGACGTCGGCGTCGGCGAGCTGCTTCTTCACGAAGTCGGGCAGACGCTTGACGGTTTCCTCGGCGGTCCACAAGGAGTTGAGCAGGAACGTGCCGCCTTTCTTGATACCCTTGAGCATGTCGTACTTTTCAAGGTAGCTGGGCTGACTGCAGCTCACGAAATCGGGGCTGTTGACCAGGTAGGGCGAGCGGATGGGGTGCTTGCCGAAGCGAAGGTGGCTGACGGTGAAGCCGCCGGACTTCTTCGAATCGTAGGCAAAGTAGGCCTGAGCGTAGAGGTCTGTATGGTCGCCGATGATCTTGATGCTGTTCTTGTTGGCGCCCACGGTGCCGTCGGCTCCGAGTCCGAAGAACTTGCACTCGATGGTGCCTTCGGGAACAACCACCACCTCTTCTTTGGGGAGGGGGAGGGAGTGGAAGGTCACATCGTCGACAATGCCCAGGGTGAAGTGGTTCTTGGGTTCGGGCCGGGCCAAGTTGTCGTACACGGTGATGATCTGAGCGGGGGTGGTGTCTTTGCTCGAAAGACCGTAGCGGCCGCCGACAATCAGGGGTGCATTCGCCTGGCCGTAGAACACGCTGCGAACGTCGAGGTACAGGGGTTCGCCTTCGGCACCTGGTTCCTTGGTCCGGTCAAGCACACAGAGTTTCTTCATGGTCTTGGGGACCACGGAGAGCAGGTGCTTGGCGCTGAAGGGTCGGTACAGGTGAACGATGATCGCGCCGACTTTCTTGCCTTGCTTGACCAGGTAGTCGATGGTCTCGCGGATGGTCTCGGTGACCGAGCCCATGGCGATGACCACGTCGGTGGCGTCAGGGGCGCCGTAGTAAAGGAAGGGCTTGTAGGTGCGGCCCACAAGCTTGCTGATTTGGTCCATGTAGCCTTCGACGATGGCGGGGACCGCGTCGTAGAAGGGGTTGCAGGCCTCGCGGGCCTGGAAGTAGACGTCGGGGTTCTGGGCCAAGCCTCGGGTCACCGGCGAGTTGGGGTTGAGGGCGCCCTGGCGGAAGCGGTTGACCGCGTCCCACGGAACGAGTTTGGCCAGTTCGTCGTACTCGATCACTTCGATCTTCTGGACTTCATGGCTGGTCCGGAATCCATCGAAGAAATGGAGGAAGGGAACCCGGCTTTTGAGCGCGGCGAGGTGGGCCACAGCAGCAAGGTCCATCACTTCCTGAACAGAACTGGTGGCCAACATCGCGTAGCCGGTCTGGCGGGTCGCGTAGATGTCTTGGTGGTCACCAAAAATCGAAAGAGCGTGGCTGGCCAACGCCCGGGCCGACACGTGAATAACACCGGGGAGGAGTTCTCCGGCCATTTTGTACATGTCGGGAATCATGAGGAGAAGACCCTGGCTGGCCGTGTAGGTGGTCGTCAGGGCACCAGCCTGGAGGGAACCATGAACGGCACCGGCGGCGCCGGCTTCGGATTGCATTTCGACAAGGCGGACGGTCTCGCCGAAGATGTTTTTTTGGCCCTTGGCGGCCCATTCGTCGGTGTACTCGGCCATGTTGGACGAGGGGGTGATGGGGTAGATCGCCGCTACTTCGGTGAACGCGTAGGAAACGTGGGCGGCGGCCATGTTGCCGTCCATGGTCTTTTTGGACCTGGCCATAAGAACTCCTTCTAGTCTCGTATTCTTATTCCCATTTTAGACCCGCCTAGTTTCGTTAGGCAAGGGCTTGGTGCCTATAATTTACCAAAGAATCAAATAATGTGAACGAAAGCACAATAAAAAACCATGTAAAAATGTCAGGTTCTTCGTCCGATCCCCAGTATAATGACACTTGGGGGGATCATGGATAAAGTTGATGTATTCGTTTGGATGGATGGAGACGACGGCGCTGGCGCCTCGATGGCCGTCCGGGCTTTGAAAGCTAAAATGAAACAGTCGGTTGACCAATGGTTCTTGTTGGGAGTGAAAAGCGATCGCATTGAAAGGGTAGCTTACGATTTGGGGATGCACCCTTTGATTCGCCCGGCGGGCTTGTCGGGCCTTGGGGCTCTGGCAGCGGCCCACGGCGAATCGTCCTCTGTCTTGTTCTGGTCGGCGGAAGCCGTGCTGATCGCCGAATGGGCTCCTTGGCAAGGGGGACAGCTCAGGCTGTGGGAATCCTGTCCGGCCGCGGTACTCAAGCGCTCCGACCTTCCGGGCGGCCCCGTCGAGACTTGGGCCGACCTCCAGAAGCAGTCCTCGTGGCCGGTAACCCCCCCTGCGGCGACGCAGGTCAGGGTGATCCCGCTCAAGGAGTTTGAAAAAGCGACGAGTGGAACCGTATGGCTCTTTGGCCCCAGCGTCGTTATCTTGGAAAAGCAGCTCACCCGGAGGTGACCTTTTGACAGTCGAGTCCGGCTCCGTGAAATGAGGCGTGCGCGTTGGGCCTTCAGCGGTTTCTTGCTTTTTGTGGGAGTCGCGGTCTGGGCCGAGGTCAAAATCGTCAATCCAGGGCTCGCCGAGCGGGAGTCGCTGGAGTATTCAGAATCCATTGGCTCCGCGTTTCACCCGGTGTCGGTGTTACTGACGCTTAAGGGCCAAGGCTCCGACGCACGCTACGAGTATCACTCCGTCGCCCACCTGCTGGAATCCACCTACTGGCTTGATCCCGTGACGCTGCTCTCGCTTTCTAGCCAGACCAGAACCAAAACGGCCGACGCGACGGTGACTCGTACGGCCACCTATGAAGACCTCAAGCCTGAAACCGATCCGGGCGACCTGATTCTCACCGACATGGGGAGTCTCCCGGTGGTGCTCCGAGGCTTTCCGTGGACCACAGTCAAGCTGGCTAAGATCGTCTTTGTCGGAAACGCCAATTTCGCCACCGGAGGGGTGTCGTTCGACCTGCGCGTTGTGGGCCAAGACGCTGTGACTACGGCAGGCCGGGTATGGCAATGCTGGCACGTGACCACGGGTCTTGAGGGACCCCTGAACCTCGTTGTTCCTCGAACCGATTGGTGGTTTGCCGTCGAGGGGACTCATCCTTTGATCAAGTCCTCCGGGCCCGCTGGAGGACCGGGAAGTCCGACTCGCACCCTCCTGTTGAACTCCTACCACATCGAGAAGTGATCACTACGCCCATGCGAAGTCGGCCGTGAAATGGCGTAGATAGCGGCTCTGTTTGAGGAACTTGACACCTCGGACCAACCCCGCGTTGGCTTTGACTTCGGCAATGGCTTCGGCGGCGTAGTCGAAGTGGCTTTGGGTGTACATCCGCCGAGGAAACGCTAGACGAACCAGTTCCATGGTGTGGTAGGTTTCGCTACCGTCTTCCAGATGTTTGCCAAACATGACCGACCCGACCTCGACACCGCGGATACCGCCTTCGAGATAGAGCGCGTTGCACAGTGACCACGCCGGGTAGTGCTCGATGGGCATGTTGGGCAGGATGGTCTTGGCGTCGATGTAGACCGCATGGCCGCCTGTGGGTTTGACAAAACCGATACCCAGAGCGTCGAGCTTCTCCCCAAGATATTCGGCGGTTCGCAGCCGGTAACGCAGGTAGTCTTCGTTCATCCCTTCGACAAGTCCCACAGCCAGCGCTTCAAGGTCCCTCCCGGCAAGACCGCCGTAGGAAGGAAAGCCCTCGGTGAGGATGAGCATTTCGCGGACGCCTTCGATCCATTGGTCGCTTCGAAGCACGATGAAACCGCCGATGTTGACCATGCCATCCTTCTTGGCGCTCATGGTCGCCCCGTCGGCGTACGAGAACATTTCTTGGCAGATTTCCTTGATGGTTTTGTTTTGGTAGCCGGGTTCCCTCATCTTGATGAACATCGCGTCTTCGGCAAACCGGCAGACGTCGAGAATCAGCGGCTTGCCGAAGCGTTTGAGCAAGGCCGAGCAGTCCCGGATGTTGGCCATGGAGACCGGCTGCCCGCCGCCAGTGTTGTTGGTCACAGTGATCATGCCAAAGGGAATTCGAGCCGCGTCTTTCTTGAGAGTCTGTTCGAGGCGTTCGAGGTCGATGTTGCCCTTGAACGGATGGATCAGCGCGGGCTGGAGTCCCTCGGCGATGACGAGGTCGAGGGCCTCGACCCCGCCAAATTCGAGGTTGGCGCGCGTTGTGTCGAAGTGGCAGTTGTTGGGCACCAGATCGCCCTTCTTGCACACCGCCGTGAAGAGCACTTTTTCGGCCGCTCGACCCTGATGGGTGGGAACAAAATGATCCATGCCGGTGATGTCGCGGACAACGGCTTCCAGGCGGAAGAAGCTCGGGGATCCGGCGTACGATTCGTCGCCCAGCATGATGGCCGCCCACTGCGCCGAACTCATCGCGCCGGTACCAGAGTCGGTGAGCCAATCGAGCAAGACGTCGTCGGCTTTGAGCTTGAACACGTTTAGTCTCGCCGTTTCCAGAAGGGCTTCCCGCTGGGAGCGTGTCGTCATGCGGATGGGCTCGACGGACTTGATCCGGAACGGCTCGATCATGGTCTTATACATATGAACCTCGGGGGATCATGGTCGTCCCCGAGGGCGGCTCTGTCAAGATCGTTTCTGAATCACACCCGGCGCCTGGCAAGCTCCCCATAGAGCTGATCTATGACGACTGCAAGACTCGCGGAAATCCTCTGCCCGGCGTCGGTCAGGCTGTATTCGACGCGCGGAGGCTTTTCGTCCCACTCTTGTCGGCGGACCAAGCCTTCCTCCTCGAGAACCTTGAGTGTTTGCGATAGCATTCTTTCGCTGATGCCTCCCACGGACCTTCGCAGGGTGCCGAAGCGGATCGGCTCGGTCGAAAGCCGTGACAGGGTGAGGATGCCCCAGCGGCTGAAGATTTGGTCGAAGGCCTGCCGCGATGGGCAAGCGGGATTGAAGACGTCAAACACCATGCGAAGAAAATACCACAAAAAACCTTTGATGTCACTTACGAATCTATTGCACTAATAAAAAGTAAGTGCTATATTGAGTTCAAGGAGACTTTTCATGCTATACGCCGTTACCGGCTCCACCGGAGCCTACGGGACCCTCGCGGTCCGTCATCTTCTGAACCTCAAGGTTCCTGCCTCGTCGATTGTCGCGCTCGCCCGTGACGAGGGCAAAGCTGCCGGTTTGAAGGCTTTGGGTGTTCAAGTGCGCAAGGCCGACTACAACGACCCCGCATCGCTGAAGAAAGCACTCGAAGGCGTCGACCGAGTACTCCTGGTTTCAGGCAGCGAAGTTGGGAAGCGTTTTTCTCAGCACAAGGCCGTGATCGACGCCGCCAAGGCCGCCGGCGCAAAACTTGTGGTCTACACGAGCATCAGCCAAGCCGACACTTCGTCCAACATCTTGGCGCCCGAGCACAAGGCCACCGAAGAGTATCTGCACAAGGCCGGAGTGCCTTTTACGATTCTGCGCGACAACTGGTACACCGAAAACTACCTCGACGACGTGAAGAACGCCAAAGCGTCGGGAGGCATTTTTGCGGCCGTTAAGAAGGGAAAGGTTGCCTCGGCGAGCCGAAGCGACTACGCCGAAGCGGGCGCGCGGGTGCTCAGCGGGGAAGGCCACGCGGGCAAAGTCTACGAACTCACCGGCGCCAAGGCGTGGGACTACGACGAATTGGCCAAGACCGCCGGCGACCTCTTGGGGAAAACCGTGACCTTCCACAGCCAGAGCGCCGCTGAACGCAAGAAAGCGTTGGTCGGCTTCGGACTTCCTGAAGGCATCGCCGATTTTGTCACGGCCCTCGACGGCAGCGTTGAGGCAGGTACGCTCGAGAAGACCAGCGGCGACCTAGCCAAGCTCTTGGGCCGGGCTCCCCAGTCGCTCAAGGAAGGTTTGAAAGCGGCCCTGATCTAGCGTTCCCGCGGATCTTTGGCAGCTTTGTCGGTATTACCGGCTCGTGCCCTCTCCTCAGAGGCCGTCTGGCGCATTTGCTCCAGGGAACGGACTTCGAGCCGGGCGGAACCGCGGTTGCCCTCGCGGGTGGGAAGGCGTGTTCCAACGCGAGCGGCTTGTGTCCGACGGGCCTTGGCCGCCTTGACCTCGTCTGCGTACTGAGGAAGCCACGGCGCTTCGGCGATCAACAGGTCGTCGGCCAGCTGCCAGACCTCCGGAGGCGTGCAAACGGCTCCCGTCAAAGGATCAAGGAGGAGGGCCTGCTTGAGGTAGTCGGCGTTTCCGTGGACGGCGGCCTCAACGGCAAGTCGCTGCACCGAAATGCTCTGGTTGCAGACCGCCGCGGCGCCAAGGGGCAGGTTTCCCACGCGGGGAATGTTGATGCCGTTGTGGTCGACGTAGCCCGGCACTTCGACAATGGCGTCTGGCGCCAAGTTGGTGATGGTGGTTCCATTGACCACATTGAAGTGTCCACGGTACACGCGGCCGGTTTCCAGGCCCTCGAGGATGTAGGAACCATGCTCCTCGCTCCGTTCGGCGGGGTCGAACTTTTTGGCCGGTTCGGTCATCCATTGGGGAAAATCGGTTTCAAACCAGGTGCGGCCCTCGGTGCAGACGCGCAGATAGCCGCCCGTTTCACCGTCAATCCAAGTGCCCAGGTCGATCCAGTTCTTCAGTTCGTCGGGGCGCTTTCGGTACCACGCCAAGTACTCGGAAAGGTGGCCGTTGGACTCGGTGGAATAGTAACCGAACCTCTCCAAGACGTCGATGCGCGTCTTCTCGGTCCTTGAGTACTCGGGATGGCGACGAAAGCCTTCCAGAAGCTTGCCCGTCCAGTCTTTGCCTTGGTAGAGGACCTGAGTGTACCAAGTTTGGTGGTTGATTCCGGCACAGATGATGTCGACGTCCTTCTTGTCGACCTTGGCGCCGGTCAGGACGCCGATCACGTCTGCAATCTGCTTGTGGCCATGCTGGACCCCGTGACAGAGTCCCACGCAGCGCACCCCTCCGTACACATTGGCCGCCCACGTCATCATGGCCATGGGGTTGGCGTAGTTGAGCAGGAGAGCGCCGGGCTCGGCCACTTCGCGAATGTCGCGACAGAAATCCAGCAGGGCGGCGATGCCACGCTGACCGTAGAACACGCCGCCAACGCACAGGGTATCGCCGACACACTGGTCGATTCCATACTCCAGGGGGATGTCTACGTCGTGGGCGAAGGCCTCAAGGCCGCCGATTCTCACCGTGCAGAAGACGTACCGGGCGCCTTGCAGGGCCTGCCTCCTGTCGGTCGTCGCCTGGATCTTGATCGCCAGGCCGCCAGCCTCGATGTCGCGCTGGCAGAGTTGCCGGACCATCTCGAGGTTGGTCGCACTGATGTCGGTGAACGCAACCTGAAGGTCGCGAAACTCGGGAACCGTCAAGAGGTCTCGCAGAAGGGTGCGTGTGAAGCCGATGCTTCCGGCTCCGATGAAGGTGATTTTGAAGCTCATAGGGTGAGATTATCAGGGGATGAAGCTTCCAGCTTGTCATTTTCCCAGGAGAGGGGTAGAAAAGTCAGGTGACTGTCTACCAGACTTACTCGTTTCAGACCGTGGCAGCGGGTGTTCCTCAGGATTCTTTTGCCCTTCCCGTGCGAATCCTCGGCACTGGACTCGAACGGCGCCAAGAGGCCTCCTACCGCTGGGACAATCAGAGGCACGGCCAGAAGTTTCATGTTTTGCAGTACACGCTCGGGGGCCAGGGACTGTTTCACTGGGGAGGTACCGGCCCCGATTGGGAGGCGACACGTCTGGTCGGGCCGGGGGACCTGTTTGTGGCTTCGTGGTCAACACCGTACCTGTACGAAGTTGCGGATCGAGAAACACCCTGGGAATTCCGTTGGATCATTCTAGAAGGCGAGTGGGCCGACCGTGTCCTGGCGCGGGTCTGCCGGAACTCGCGGGTGTTGTCGTTCGACCTCCGATCCTCTCCGGTCGTTCTGATGGAGAACCTCCATCGACGCCTGGAGTTGCGCGACAGTTGGGATCGCTTCGCCCTCTCTACCGTTGGCTACGAGTTATGTCTGAGTCTCCTCAAGGAGGCCGAAGCCGAGATTCCCGGGGACCGTGAGGTGGAACGCGAGGCCGAAGCCTGGGTCCTGGCGCACTTGGAATCGGCAGACTGTCCTTCGCTGGCGGCCCATTTCGGCTACAACGGCCGGTATTTCGCCGAGTATTTTCACCGGCACACGGGGACGACTCCCCAGAAATTCATCGTCGACCGCAAGGTCCGCTACGCCGCCATGCTGCTGACTTGCACAGCGCGAACCGTCGGATCCATCGCCGCCGACCTGGGCTTCAGCGAGGACAACTACTTCAGCCGCGTCTTCCGAAACCAAACCGGCCAATCCCCCCAGGAGTACCGCCGAACCCACAGCGGCAGCCTCCTCTACGACGTGCTGGTTCCTGTCTAGGAGAGTTCTCCCGAATCCAGGCCGTCGAGAATGACCTCGGGCCACCAGGCATCGAGCGCCCAGCGGTCGGCCAGACGAACCACAACGGCATTGTGCCTTGGGCTGATAACCAAAAGCTGGCCGTGGACGCCCATGGCGAAGACGGTGTTCGGCGCCCCCGTTTCGTGTCGACCCCACCAGTGCCAGCCGTAATAGCCTCGCCCGGTTCCGAGCCAAGGACCCCAAGCCAGATTCCTGTAGCGCGAAAACGATGCGGCCCCCGACCAGCCGTTGTTCGGGTTGGTCGAAGCCTCGATCCACGACCGGGGAACCAACTCCTGTCCGTTCCATTCACCACCAGCCAGGACGAGCAACCCGATCCGGGCCACGTCGTCGGCGGCCAAACAGAGCCCCGACTCCGTCTTGGGAAACCTGAGCTTTGCCGAGTCCACGACGAAACGTCCGGCGAACTGAAGACCCAACGGAGCCAGCAGCCTTTCCCAAATCCAGGCCGCCACAGGCTCGGCCACCGGTCCCGAGGGGTTCCAGCCGGATCGCAAGAGGCCCTCTTCCAGCAAGAGTCCGAGCAGCAGACTGTGGTAGTCATTGTAGTGGAAGTCCGCGCCGACGGGTTCGGTGACTCGGGCTTCCCGGGCCGTTCGCCTGGCGTTCGGGTGCAGGAAGGTCCGCACCTGCCGGTTGAGCGTGGTGAAGCCCTCGTCGAAGGTCAATCCCGAATCCATGCGGAGAAGGTTCCTCACGGTCAGTCCACGGAATACGGGTTCATCGAGAGTGGGCACCCTGTGCTCGGCGTCGGCAATGCCCCAGGCCAAAGACAAGACCGATTTGGTGATGGAAAAAAGCCGTCCGTCCCGATGGGGAAGGTCGCCGGGGTGGTCCCAACTACCGGTCAGCACACCGTTGTGCACGACACGAAAGCTGCGAGTCTGGGTCGAGGCGAGCCGTTCGACCCAAACGGGCGGCAAGGGAAGAAGTGCCGTAGGGAGAGCAAGCGCCGAAGGCGAGGGCGGAAGCACCACCGCATCGAAGAGCCGGTGAGAGTCGCTGATTCTCACCGAAGAACGCCTGTAGAGGTACCTGACGACGGCCCTCAGGTAGCCGATCACGTCAACAGGCTGCCTTTGATCTTGCGGACCTGGCTCAACCGGCTGACCCAGGCCTGGAAGGGTTTGCGGGTTTCAAGGTCTTCGGCGATCAGCATGGCCTCGCCGCCTTGCTTGTCGAGGCGTAGAGGACGGACCAACTTGGTCCCCGACTTTCCTAATTCGTCTCGGTAAGAGACTTCCAAAAGGTCGGTGGGTGAGGAAACGGCAAGCTCCGCAAGGCGAAGCTTGCCGCCGTAATCCAGCCCGCGCGCCTCGACGCGCTCGCCGCGGCCCAGAGGATGGTCGAGCTGGTCCTCGGTAAGGACGACACGGCGCAGGATTCTGGCCCGCCACTCCTCTTTTTCATCCTCTGGAAAGTTGTGGGCTTCCAGGCGGGCAAGCAAGGCTTCAAGACGCCCTGTCTTGTCTGAGGGAACAGGGGGGGCGGAAGGATCTGGCCACACCGGGCCAGGGCCTTGCGGTACCTCTTCCAAGGACCAACCGCTGAACGACCACGGCCGTCCCCATTCGCCTTCGCCCTCGACAACGGTCATTGCGGGAAGGGCGGGGAGACCTTTCTGCTCCAATTCCCGGCTCCACGCGGCCAGAAGGTCTTCCCTAACCAGCCAGACACCGGGACCGAATTGGTGAACCACGGCCCGCGGAAAGTGCTCGGTGTGCTCGACAAGATGCCTGCGGTCCTCGTCAACCGCCAAGACGGTTCCCTTCCACAGCCGCATCGAGCGGTGGTCGGCCTCCCAGTCGCGAAGCGCGAATTTCAGGTTGGCCGAAAGGGGCGCTCCCGCCAGCGCCTCCAGCGAAGCGACCAAAGCCTGCGCTTGGACACCCTTGGAAAATAGGCGGCGGGCTGCGGACTTGTCGAGCTCAAGTTGAATGGGAACATCCCAGCGTACCAGGCGGCAGGCGAGGGCGCCCAACCAGGCCGAGCCGATGTCTTGGTCGGTAGGCAGACGCATTTCGTAGTTGGCTTGGAGCCAGGACCTGTCGGAGGTGGCATCCTTGGTCAGACACGGCGCAGGAACCCACGTCTCTGCAATGGGACCGGGCACAAGAAGGCCCCAGCGAATCCACGACGAGAAGATGGCTTCCCTTTTGCGCGACGGGCCCAGAGCCTTGACCGAAGCCGACAACCTCACAAGCGTTGTCAGGGCAAAGGCGCGGTCGCCGCCAAGAAGCGCCTGAAGCGAGGGAAAATGGCGGGCGGCCTCGAACAGTTCCGCTTGAACCGGGTACGCCGCTGCCAGCCACAGGAGGGCCAGACGCGCCGCGCGGGGTAGCGCCGCGTAGTCTTCCAGGTAGCTCCAGACAACGAAGGTGGTTCCGTTCTGCCACACGACCAACCCTAGCGCTTCGGCGGTGGCCAACAGTAGGTCGGCGCGAGGCGTTCCGTCGTCGCAGTCCCCCAGGGCAGAAAATTTGTCGAGGAACGCCGTGCGCGTCTTTTTTCGCCACGCGCCGACGGCGGTCTTTTCGAGAGGTGTCTCAAAAAGGAAGGCCAACAGGGCCAGCAGTGTGCCTTCGTGCAGCCGCGGAGGGCGGGCAGGAAACGCCGGCGCGGGCACCCACGGGTAGAGCCGGCCAGGATCGAGAGAGGCCAAGAGCAAGGGGTCCTCAAGAACCAGGGGGCTGGGAACTAGCTCGCCGTGCCGCCCCTCGGGAGCCGGGAACGCCAGGAATCGCTCTTGCAGATTGATGGCTTTGCTTCGGAACCTATCGGCATCCCACCCCAAGAACGCCGCGGCTTCTTCGGCGGTTGGAGCGCCTAACACCTTCAAGGCCGACAAGGCGTCGAGGTCTTCCTCGGTCAGCAGTTCTCGCCGGGCCTCGACCCAGTCGGGACGGCCCAACCGGCTCTCGAGATCGACGATGACACGATGTTTTGTGAACGGCGTTTTTAATTCACCCAGGTAGTGTCGGGCCAGACCGAAGAACGCGGCATCGGGCAGCGTCAGCAGAAATTTTTTCCAAGCCTCGCGAGAAATCATCCTTTATAGTACACCAATTAGTCCCCGGTGGTCTCCTACCGTGCCAAACGCGGGTACAGCCAGGTCGCCAGAAGGGTCATGGCCAGGGTTGCTGTTCCCAAGACTAGGGCGTCGAGCCCCAAATTCGTCGCCACGGAAGGGACCAAAAGGCCTCGGAACCCATTGACCAGGTAACTCATGGGGTTGGCCGTGGCCACCAGTTGTAGCCACGGGGGCATGAGCCCGATGGGGTACAATGCGTTGGAGGCGAAGAACAACGGGAGTGTGATCAGCTGGCCCATACCCATCATGCGGTCGCGCGTCCGAACTAGGGCGGCGATGCCGAGCGAGAGACCCGAAAAAAACGCAGCTCCCAGAGCCACAAAGACAAGAACTCCCACAATGGCCGAGAAATCGAGCCGAAGCTTGGCACCTAGCAGCCCGGCCACCGTTAGAATGACGATGCCCTGCACCAGCGCCCGAAGTCCCGCTGAAACCAGTTTGCCTACGACCAGGGCGGAGCGCGCAATCGGCGTTGCCAGGTACTTTTGGGTGAGTCCCTGGTCCTTTTCCCAAATGAGGGTGATTCCAAAGAAG